>JAEEXY010000038.1 GCA_016288005.1 Lachnospiraceae bacterium | reverse complement strand
TAACATGTCGCGTTCGGCTTATGTGGCGAGAGTTGAGAAGGAAAACTGCGTAGCATGCGGACGATGCGTGGAATATTGCCCCGCCGGTGCGGTTAAGCTCGGACAGAAGCTCTGTACGAAGGACGGCAGTGAGATAGAATACCCGAAGCACGAGCTCCCCGATGCGAAGAAATGGGGACCCGAGCACTGGGATGAGAATTATCGTGACAATAACCGGATCAATTGTTACGATACCGGTACAGCACCCTGTAAGACAGCCTGTCCTGCGCATATCGCGGTACAGGGATATTTAAAGAAGGCTGCTCAGGGTAAATATACCGAGGCGCTTGCTCTGATAAAGAAGGAGAATCCTTTCCCCGCAGTCTGCGGAAGGATCTGCAACAGACGCTGCGAGGACGCTTGTACAAGAGGAACCATTGATAAGGCTGTTTCGATCGATGCTGTAAAGAAGTTCATAGCAGAACGGGATCTGAAGGCAGAGACCAGATATATTCCCGAGATCGTAGTTGCTTCGAATATCGGACGCTGGAAGGAAAAGATAGCAGTGATCGGCGGAGGTCCCACAGGTCTGTCCTGCGCATTCTACCTTGCGCAGATGGGTTATTATCCGACCGTTTTCGAGAAGAACGAGAAGCCCGGCGGCATGCTCCGTTACGGAATTCCTTCGTATAAGCTCGAGAAGGACGTCATCGACGCCGAGATCGACATCATGAAGGAGATGGGCGTTGAGATCAGGTGCGGCGTAGAGGTCGGCAAGGATATCACGCTCGACCAGCTGAGAAAGGACGGCTACAAGGCGTTCTATATCGCGATCGGCTGCAGCGGCGGAAAGCTTCCCGGAGTTCCCGGCGAGGACGCTGAGAACTGTACTACAGCAGTAGATTTCTTGAAGGCCGCAAACGAAGGCAAGGTCAAAGTCACCGGTCGCACCGTAGTGGTCGGCGGCGGAAATGTTGCCATAGACGCGGCGAGAGTCAGCTCGAGGAGCGGCGCGGATTCGGTTGAGATGGTATGTCTCGAGACCCGCGACATCATGCCCGCCACCAAGGAAGAGGTGGCAGACGCCGAGGCCGACGGAGTTAAGGTTAACTGCGGATGGGGCCCGAAGGAAGTCATTGTCGAGAACGGCAGGGCAAAGGCGATCGTATTCAAGAAGTGCCTGAGCGTTTATGACGACGAGCACCGTTTCAGACCGCATTACGATGAGAATGATACGATGACTCTCGAGGCCGACAATATTGTATTCGCGATCGGACAGACGATTGTCTGGGGCGACCTGCTCGCAGGCGCGAAGGTTACCTTCGGCAGAGGCAACGGACCGGTTGCGGACAAGCTCACCTATCAGACCGATGAGCCCGATATTTTCGTCGGCGGCGATGTATTTACCGGACCGAAGTTCGCGATCGACGCTATCGCACAGGGCCATGAGGCCGCTGAATCACTGCACCGTTTCGTACAGCACGGCCACATGACTATCGGACGCAACAGAAGACAGTTCATCGAGCTGGACAAGAATAATATCTCGGTTCCTTCATACGACAATTCGTCACGTCAGGTTGCTTACGCCCAGAAGGACGTCGACGCGAAGGGCTTCAAAGATTATCACGGAACGCTCACCGAGGAACAGGTGAAGATAGAGACTTCGAGATGTCTGGGCTGCGGTGCGTCGGTTGTTGATGAGAATAAGTGTATCGGCTGCGGTATCTGTACCACGAAGTGCGAGTTTGACGCGATCAAACTGCACCGCGAGAGACCGGAGTGCAGTACGATGTACAAGGCGGAGGACAAGGCGAAGGCATTGCTTCCTTACGTCCTGAAGCGCGGAACAAAGATCCTCTTCAAGAAGAAGGACAAGTAAGATGCATGAATTGGGAGTTGTTTTTTACATCGTCAAGGATGTGAAAAAAGTTGCCGAAGAGAATAAGGTCGAGAAGGTCAATTCGGTTACGCTGCAGGTCGGCGAAGTGTCATCGGTCATCCCGTCATATCTGACAGACTGCTGGGACTGGTCGGTCGCAAAGGAAGAAGGCCCGATACACGGCGCGAAGCTGGTGGTCGAGCAGATCGACGCGATGACTTACTGCGAGGATTGCGGCAAACAGTATCCGACAGTGGAATTCGGAAAGACCTGCCCGCATTGCGGGAGCGAACACACCTATCTTCTCACAGGCAATGAAGTCTGCATCAAGGAGATTGAGGCAGAATAAAATATATTTTCAGGAGGTTTTGTTATGGCAAAGTATGTATGTAATGTTTGCGGCTATGTTCATGAGGGTGACGAGGCTCCCGAGAGCTGTCCCGTATGTCATGCACCCGCTTCGAAGTTCACGAAGCAGGAGGATGAGCGCACTTGGGCTGCAGAGCACGTTGTAGGCGTAGCTCAGGGCGTAAGCCAGGATATCATTGACGATCTGAGAGCAAACTTCACCGGAGAGTGCTCGGAAGTCGGTATGTATCTGGCAATGGCAAGAGTTGCTTTCCGCGAGGGCTATCCCGAGGTAGGTCTCTACTACGAGAAAGCCGCTTACGAAGAGGCGGAGCACGCTGCGAAGTTCGCTGAGCTGCTCGGAGAGGTTGTTACCGATTCGACAAAGAAGAACCTCGAGATGAGAATTGAGGCCGAGAACGGCGCTACCGCAGGCAAGACAGATCTTGCGAAGCGCGCGAAGGCAGCGAATCTCGATGCTATCCACGACACCGTTCATGAGATGGCACGCGACGAGGCGAGACACGGCAAGGCGTTCGAAGGACTGTACAACAGATATTTCAAGAAGTAATTGTATTTCAGAAGTGCGGGCCGCAAGGGGCCCGCACTTTTTTTGTATATGTCTACAATGTATTGACAATGCATATATAACGCGTTACAATAAGAATGACAGATAATGCAGTACAAGGAGGAAAAATCATGGCACAGTTAAGTATGCGTATTGACGACGGTGTAAAAAAAAGAGCCGAAATAGCCTGCGAAGCACTTGGTATGACTATGACTACCGCGATCAATATTTATTTGGTTAAATTGGGCAATGAGATGAGGATTCCGTTCGATGTATCGGTAGACCCTTTTTACAGTTATGAGAATCAGAAGGTTTTGGCCAGATCGATAGGACAGCTTAATGCCGGGCATGGAACCGAGCACGAATTGAAAGAGGTGGACTGATGAGGAAGATTTGGTCAGACGATGCCTGGGACGATTATCTGTATTGGCAGACTCAGGATAAGAAAACACTAAAGAAGATCAACAGTCTGATAAAGGATGTTGATCGCAACGGATACGAATGTAAAGGCAAACCGGAGCGGTTATCCGGAAATCTTGCAGGGTTTTGGAGCCTTCATATTGATGAAAAGAACCGCCTGATTTTCCGGATAGTTGATGAAGCACTTGAAATAGCCCAGTGCCGAACACACTACGGTGATAAATAATTAATTCATATCTCTTATCTAATTATTCATTTACTTCTGGTTTTTATTCTTTTGTCTAAAAAACTTGTGACTCCTATTTCTTTAAAGCAATCTCAGCGGGCAGTTCATACCCTTACCACGCCGTCAAACCGTGCCAATATTACTATAATATTATCATAACCCCCCGTGTTTCCTATCAATGCAGGATTGATATTTTCGCACAATATTTATGGGAACCGAAGAAGGTTGTTGCCCGTCTAATAGGTGAAAAAGCAAAAGAGCTGAAATTAAGGAGGTTCATGTAATGAGCAGATTTGTAAAGAAAGCCGCAGCCATGATCGTTTTGCTGGCGGTTCTCGCATCGACGGCTGGTTGCACGTCGGGAAAAGGAAACACTAATAGCGGTAATAACGAGAATAGGACTTCTTCTGAGGGAAAAACCGGTAATCTTATGGAAGGAGTGACCGCGAGGGCGGTCGAAGTAGTCAAGGAGGCGTCGGAATACAGTCCCGAGCTCAATGATTTTGCGATCAGACTCTTTAAGACTTGCAGGGAAATCAAAAAAGATGATGAGAACATGCTGATCTCGCCCCTTTCGGTACTGTTTGCGTTGGCTATGACCGCAAACGGAGCCGATGCGGAGACACTTGCACAGATGGAGAAGACACTGGGGATCACCGCAGCAGAGCTTAATGAGTTTGCGTATGCCTACAGGAAGCTGCTCGCAGAACGCGGCAGCGAAGTCGGAAAGCTTGAATTGGCCAATTCCATCTGGTTTACTTCCGATCCGAGATTTAAGGCGGAACAGTCCTTCCTTCAGCTGAATTCGGATTATTACAATGCGGACATTTTTGCGGCGCCTTTTGACGCTGCCACCGTAAAAGATATCAACGCATGGGTAAACGAAAAGACCGACGGAATGATTCCTCAGATACTCAACAGTATCTCGGACCATGCGGTGATGTTCCTGATCAACGCGCTGGCGTTCGACGCGAAATGGATCGAGCCTTACTATGATTTCCAGGTATATGACGATACCTTTACCACGGCAGCGGGAGAGAAGAAGACCCTTCCTTATCTTCACAATACCGAGAATGTGTATATCGGGGATGAGAATGCGGACGGCTTTGTGAAGTATTATAAGGGCGGAAGATATGCTTTTGCGGCGCTGCTTCCGAAGGAAGGAATGAGTGTCGACGAATACCTTGCGGCACTTGACGGCGCGCATCTGAATGAAATGCTGGTAAACAGGACAGAATGGGAGGTTTATACTTCTGTTCCGAAGTTTGAGACGGAATACAGTGTGGAGATGACTGAGATCCTCAAAGGTATGAGCATGACGGACGCTTTCGACCCCATTGCCGCGAACTTCAGCAAGCTCGGAAAGTCTGAAGCAGGCAATGTTTCCATCGACGGCGTAGTCCACAAGACCTTTATCGCAGTGGATGAGAACGGTACGAAGGCCGGTGCCGCGACCATGGTAATGATGGCGGACGGCGCGGATTTTATCCCGGATAAGCCGGAACCCAAGGAGGTCTATCTGACCAGGCCGTTTATCTATATGCTGATCGACTGCGAGACGAACAGCCCGTTCTTTATAGGAGTTATGGACTGTCCTGAGGATTAAGCAGTTTTCGGACGAAAATCCCCTCTTCAAGCACGATATACCCGTGCCCTGAGTCCTGCTTCGGTATCGAGACCGAACCGGGATTTAAGAACCGGCGGCCGTCCCTGACTTCGTCGATCGGCACATGCGTATGACCGTACATCATAATGTCCCCTTCCTTCATCGGGAGGGGGTTTTCCATGTTGTAATGATGGCCGTGGGTCAGATATATTGTCTGTCCCGCAGCGGTCATGATCGCCGCGTAATCAGCCAGGACCGGGAATTCGAGCATCATCTGGTCGACCTCGGCCTCGCAGTTGCCGCGGATCGCGAGGATCTCATTTTTCAGGGAATTGAGCATAGACGCGACTTCCTTCGGAGCATAGTCCTTCGGTAGATCGTTTCTGGGGCCGTGATAGAGCAGATCGCCGAGAAGTATCAGGCGGTCTGCTTTTTCTTCTTTGTATGCTTCGATGAGTGTTCTACAGTAGTAGGCTGATCCGTGGATGTCGGATGCGAAAAGATATTTCATGGCTGTATTCCTGTCAGTGGTCAGTTATGTGTTTTGCTGCGGTTATCCGGCTTTATGGAGTCAGAGTATCAGAGAATATCTCAGATGGTCTCTTTCCACGCCCGCGATCGTGTGCGATTTTCTTGCGATTCCTTCGTATTCAAAGCCGAGCTTCTCGATCAGCTTTTTGGAAGGGATATTTTCCTCGAGGATGTCGGCTTCGATCCTCTTTGTCCCGTAACTTTCGTGTATGAGCGGGATCAGGAAGGATGCGGCCTCATAGGCGTAGCCCTGCTCGCGGTATTCGGTGTCAATGCGGTATCCGATCGAGCAGCGGTGTCCCCCGTCCTCCGTCAGGTAGGAAAAACTGATATTGCCGATGATGAAATCGGGCTTTTCAGAGAGGAACATGTAGTAGCGCACGCCGGAGGAACGAAGGAAAAGCTTCTGTTCCGCGGCCAGGGCCTGCTCCTGATATTCGATCGTGTAGCATTCTTCGCCGAAGGCCCTGTCCCAGCGCTCAAAGTCGCTGCGGTTACGGTTGAGGTAGTCGAGCACGAGCGGCGCCATGCTCTCATCGGCGACCATCAGGATCAGACGGTCCGTACAGTATCTGAATTTCATATGTTTCCGCCTTTCAGTCTGCCCCGCGGATCGATGTGTTCGGTACAAAGGGCAGCAGGATGCTTCGGTAGGATTCGAGCGTCTCGCGTGAAGGAGACGAAAGTCCCTGCGGGGCGATAAGATCGCCGGAGTCCTTGTATTGCTGGAGGAAATAGGCTTTTGCGCCCTTGATCCAGACCGCGATCTTTCTGAAATCGTCCGCCGTATGGATTCCGTCTGCAACAGTAGTGCGGAACTCATATTCAATCCCGCTCTGCATGAGCAGGTCGACCGAACGGAATATATTGTCCATAGACATGTCCCTGAGTCCGACGGCTCTTCCGTAACCTTCGGGGGAGGACTTTATATCCATCGCGACATGATCGACCAGTTTGCGGTCTATCAGTTCCTCGAGCATATCGGGGTTGGTGCCGTTCGAATCGAGCTTGACCAGGAGGCCCAGCTCGCGGATCTTTGTGATAAATTCGGGCAGATCCCTGCAGAGAGTAGGTTCTCCGCCGGTGATGCAGACTCCCTCGAGCTTTGTTTTGCGGCTTTCGAGCTCCTTTAAGACCTCATTCTCGTCTATCAGGGGCTGGGCATTCGGATTAAGGACCAATATCGCGTTGTGGCAGAACGGACAGCGGAAATTGCAGCCGCCGGTAAATACCGTGGCGGCTATCTTTCCGGGATAATCAAGCAGTGTAAGCTTTGCAAAACCATGTATCTGCATTGTGAAGCTCCTTTACTTTCTTTTGCCGGAGGCCGCCGAAAGCTCCCGGCTGACCATCAGATCGCGGAGAGCATCCTCTTCGGTCATAGCCCGCTTCGCAGCCTTTTCCGCGCGGTTGCGCTCGCGGAGATCCTTAAAGAATACTTGCAGGATGTCGCTGCATTCCTCGCCGCAGACGCCGATGGTCGTCTCGACCTGATGATTGAATTCCTTCATGTGCAGGAGGTCCAAGATCGAGCCCGCGCAGCCTGCCTTCGGGTTCATCGCGCCGATCACGACACGGTCGATGCGCGACTGGACTATGGCGCCGGAGCACATCTGGCACGGCTCGAGCGTGACATACATCGTGCAGCCCTCGAGCCTCCAGTCGCCGAGCTTTTTGCTGGCGCGGTCTATCGCAGTGATCTCGGCGTGCGCGAGCGTGGATTTGCCTGTATTGCGCCTGTTGTATCCGCGGCCCACGACCTTGCCGTCGCAGACGATCACGCAGCCGATCGGCACTTCACCCAGGTCGAGAGCGTGCCGGGCCTGCACCAGGGCTTTTTTCATATAATAAACGTCAGTATCCATAGATTCTCCGCAGCAGGTCAGTGTTAAGGTTACAAAACCGTTCTCCGGAATCTGTAACCTTTGCATAAATTATAAACCATTGGGAGGCAAAAATAAAAGGCGTTTTTTGGGTAAGGATCTTTACCGTTTTTCGTCGCAAAACGAAAAGCCCGGTATAAAAATGCAAAAAAACATTTTCGCATACATTTTCAAAGTGCCTGAAAACAGGCTGAAAAACTAGATTTTGTGTTTTCGCTTGTTTGAAAAAGCTACATTTTGTGATAAATATGTCGAAACACTTTGACAATTTAAAGGATTGATGATAAGATATCTTGTAGTTAGGGGTCTAACGACACACTAAATATAGGGAAGAGGAGATTCCGAAATGAGACAGCCGGCAAACATGTGTTACATTTATAACCTTATCCTGAATAACATGGGAAAGAGAGTTCTGGTCAGAGAAAATCATGGCCGCAACAGATGCGATGTGGCAGAAGGTGTCATCTCAGAGATGCATCCGCATGTATTCTGCGTAACCTTTGACGGAGACCGCCCCGAGGCAGCCAAGCAGATATCTTACAGCTACACCGATGTACTCATCCGGGATGTTGAACTTGTTTTCTGATTTTTTCGGAACAGGGGTTAATAAATTAAAGTAAAATGACGATATATTCCGTACAAAGGAATGTATCGTCTTTTTCGTTTTTATAACAAGGAGGTTATCTTATGGCACTGAACGGAATCAATCCCGGTACAAACGTTAATATCACATCGGCGACCGCATCCTATGAGAATGTGACTTTTTCAGCCGAGATCACCAAGACTTCGGCCGTTGCGGCATCCACCGACGCGGCGGTATATGAGAAGAGCGACGAGGATAAGGCAGCCGCTCTTGCCAACCACAAAATAGATTTCGAGACCCTCGACAGGCTTAAGGCTGACGCGGAGGCGCGTACGGCACAGCTGCGCGGTCTCGTTGAGAAGCTTCTCTTAAAGCAGGGCGGTACCTTCGAGAATTCGCAGGGACTCGCGAGCATCTTCAGGAGACTCGAGGTAGATGAGGAGACCCGCGCCCAGGCACAGGAGGATATCTCCGAGGACGGATACTGGGGCGTTGAACAGACCTCAGACAGGATCGTTTCCTTTGCGAAGGCACTGGCAGGCGACAATCTTGAGCTGGCTCAGCAGATGTACGAGGCTGTAAAAGAGGGCTTCAAGCAGGCAGGCAAGGAGTGGGGCGAGGATCTTCCCGAGATCTCGAACCAGACCATGGATGCCACATACAAGAAACTCGACGAGTGGATCAAGAGCCTCGGCGGCGGCAGCGACAATGCTTCGGGCAGCACTGCGGTAGCGGCGGCACAGACCACCACGGTAAAGATATCGGCCAGCTATTCCCGCGCGGAAGCGAGCTACACCAACATCAATATCAGCGGCAGCGATAAGGATGAATGAAACAAAGACATGGGGACGGTTCTTCTGTCTGGAAAAAGGTGCCTGTCACAGGCACCTTTTTTGCCGCCCTTTTCTGTTTTTTCTCAAAACATTTACACATTATTTATGGACTTGAAAAAGTGTCTGTGCTAGCATTAATGTAGATAAGGAGCTTTTTTGGCATGGGCTTAAAGAAAAGACTTTTGGTTGCATTCGCCATAATAATCATGGTCCCGCTGCTGCTGACGGGTATCGTGACGGTGGCGGTCATGGGCTTTAACTACCGGAACCTCGAAAAAGGCACGATGTCGACGGAGGACGGCGAGACGATCTACTACGTTGTCCGGAACGACGCATCGGTACCGCGCATGGAGGTGCCGGTCAGACAGACGATACTGTTCATAGTGCTGATCATCCTGCTGACCGCGTTCGTTACGGTCGTATGGCTGTACCGCAGCCTGATCCGGCCGCTCAATGTGCTGAGGATGGCCACGGCGAACATGAAGCTGGGAAACCTCGATTTTACGATCTCGGGCAATCCCGATGACGAGCTCGGGCAGCTCTGCGAGGAGTTCGAAGAGATGCGCGTGCGGCTTAAAGAGCAGATCGACGCGAGGATGAAGTACGAGCAGGACACGGTCGAGCTGATAAGCAATATCTCGCATGACCTTAAAACGCCGCTCACCGCGATAAAGGGCTATGCCGAGGGCATCATAGACGGAGTCGCGGATACCGAGGAAAAGCGCAGCAAGTACGTGCGCACGATCTACACAAAGGCATCGGATATGTCGGTGCTCGTTGACGAGCTGAGCCTTTATTCAAAGATCGACAGCAACATCATTCCGTATAATTTCGAAAAGCTCGATATCAATGCGTATTTCATGGACTGCGTTGAGGAGCAGAGCCTCGATATGGAGGTTAAGGGCATCACGATGGAGCTCGCGAGCGAGGTGCCTGCGGGGACTTTCGTAAAGGCCGACGCGGAGCAGCTGCGCCGCGTGGTAAACAATATCATCGGCAATGCGGTCAAATACATGGACAAACCCAGCGGCAGCATCAGGATACGGCTTATTCCGCTGAAATGCTGCGTTAAGGTTGAGATAGAGGACAACGGTCCGGGAATTGAGGAAAAGGATCTTGAGCATCTTTTTGAGAGGTTCTACAGGACGGATTCGTCGAGAGGCACCCGCAAGGGCGGCTCGGGACTCGGACTCGCGATAGTCAAAAAGATAATCGAGGACCACGGCGGTAAGGTCGGAGCGGCGAGCACGCCGGGAGAGGGCAGCACCTTCTTCTTTACGCTTCCGATCTATACCGAGAACAACGCGATATGTGAAGAGGTGGAAGACGCCGAATACAGCGCGCTTCCGAAGAATGAACCGCAGCCGGAAAAAGGCGGCAGGGAGGAATGTCATGAAAAAGAGGATACTGATAATCGAAGATGAGATCGAGATCGCTGAGCTGGAGAAGGATTATCTCGAGCTTTCCGAGTTTGAAGTGGACATCGAGCCTAACGGAAGCAAGGGCCTCGAGAAGGCTCTCGAGCAGGACTACAGTCTGATCGTGCTCGATCTGATGCTCCCCGGGACCGACGGTTTCGAGATCTGCAAGCAGGTCAGGGAGAAAAAGGATGTGCCGATCCTGATGGTTTCGGCGCGCAAGGACGATATAGACAAGATCCGCGGCTTAGGCCTGGGAGCCGACGATTACATGACCAAGCCCTTCAGTCCGAGCGAGCTCGTTGCCCGCGTTAAGGCGCATCTGGCACGCTATGAGAGACTGCTCGGCAGCCCCGCCAAGGAGAACACGGTCATCGAGATCAGAGGTATCCGTATCGACAAGACCGCCAGACGCGTATTCGTAAACGGCGAGGAAAAGCCTTTCACGACAAAAGAGTTCGATCTGCTCACATTCCTGGCGTCGAACCCGAATCATGTATACACCAAGGACGAACTGTTCCGCGAGATCTGGGATATGGAATCCATCGGAGATATCGCGACCGTTACCGTTCACATCAAAAAGATCCGCGAAAAGATAGAGGCGGACACCTCAAATCCCCAGTACATCGAGACTATCTGGGGCGTGGGATACCGATTTAAAGTGTGAGAAAAAAGTGCCTGTCGCCGGCCGGTGACAGGCACTTTTGTTATTCTTCTTCTTTTCCGAATAAGGATTCGAGGAGCTTTCCGAAGCCCTTTTTCTCGGGCTTGCGGTCGTCATCGTCGCCCTCCTCGGCGGCTCTCCATTCCTCATATTCGCGGTCGAGGTCAAAATCATCGGGGCTGTACTCGGTGCCGGGGATATGGTCGGAATCGGCTCTGAGACCCTCGGGCTCGCCTTCACGCGCGGCCTCTGCGCCGGCCTTTCCTGACTTTTTCTTTTTCTTCTTATTGCGGTTGAAGCGCGTGGACATCGTAACGCCGGGATTCTCGCCGGGCTTGTCGATGCGGATGTTGAGCTTCTGCGCCTGCTTTTCCTTTTCCTGCTCTTCGAAGATGTTCTCCTCCTGCCGCGCGAGCAGCTCGGCCTGATCGCCGAATTTGCGCTTTTCTTCGGCCTTTTTGCGGAGCTGGGTCAGGGCGTTTAAGTACATCTCGCTGTCATGGAGCTCGGACAGGCCTTCCTTGACACTCTCCTTATTGCGGTCAAGGACCTCCTCCTGCAGCTCGATGTTAGCGAGCATGTCGAGCATGTCATCCTTTACGCGGTTCTTTGTGGCCTCGAGGATCTGCTTGATATCCTCGAGCATGGTATCGGTGTAGAGCGAAGCCGCCGCATGCACGTCGTCGGCCTCGAGCTTGGCTCGGGCAACGGTCTCGGCCGCCTGCTTGTCCTGCTCTATGCGCGCCCTCTCGCGGCTGCGGGTCGTGGCCTCGTACTGGTCGAGTACCTCGTCGATGCCCTCGTTGAGCTTTTCGAGCAGCTCAAAGAGCTCCGACTTTGAGATTATCACGAGATCGGGTGAATTGCCGTATGTCTCGCATTTGGCAAACATCACATGTATTTCTTTTAAGATCTCTTCTATTCTGTCAGGCATGTAATACCTCCCGTTAAAGGAAACTTTTTAACCGTTTCCGGACTGTCTGCGATCTTTATAAAAAACAACTATCTATAGAAGCTTTCATAAATATCTTATACTACATATTGTATAAAATCAAATAGTTCTTGCGGTTTGAAACCGCTTTTGATATACTGATTTCAGTGTATCATATGGATCGGCAAAGGGGTAAGAATGTTAGAGAATTTGTTCCCGGATATGCCGCTTTTTGACAAGGCAGCAGGCAAATCCGTTACAGATCGTCTGAACATGGGCAGGCTCTACATCTTCAATATTTTTGGGGCTGTGGGCGTGCTCTTGACTTTTGTTGTCCTCAAATTATTCGGTCTGCATGTCCTGCCGGGCAGCTATCAGACCCTTGCTTTTCTGGTAACCACATTCGTATTTCTGCTGAGTGCCGCGGCCGTGCTGTTTACGACCAGGACCCACCGCACCGATCTTTTCGATAAGGTCTGTTATGCGTACCTGTTCGTGATCTCCGCGATCCTGTATAATTTCGCTTTCAAGGCGACCTCCGATGCCGCCGCGATCGTGTTTTACTGGGCCGTGATGCTGGTCATCGGATGTCTTCCGGTGCTGCGCCCCGAGATATTCATGGTCGTCTGGGCGATCGATCTGATCCCCGCGGCGATACTCGCATGGGTCAGGGGCTTTCCGTCGGCGACGGTCACATCGCTGATCACGATAGGCATCATGGGACTCGGACTCTCGATAGCCCTCTATTCCAACACTATCCGCAAGCTTGACTATAAGCTGCGTCTCGATTCGGCGCTTTCCGAAGCCGAGACCGATCCGATGACGCTGCTGCTCAACCGCCGCGGACTCGACCGCCGCACCGAGAATATCTGGCCCTACTGCATCAGACAGAGGGCACATGTGGCGATCCTGATGATCGATATCGATAACTTCAAAAAATACAACGACACCTACGGGCACGCCGCAGGTGACGAGTGCATCCGCAAGGTCACCGCAGCCATCCGCAGAAATGTAAAGCGCCGCACAGATTATGCGGCACGAGTCGGTGGCGAGGAGTTCCTCGTTATGCTGACGGGCATTGAGCCCAAGCTCGCGGTCAAGTGGGCACTCGACCTGAAAAAATCGATAGATTCGCTGAAGATCCCTCATGCCGATACAAACTTTAATCCGTATGTTTCGGTCAGCATGGGACTGGCCTGTGTCGAGGTCTCGGACGGCGTTACGTTCGAAAAGCTCCGCGAGGAGGCCGACAAATCACTCTACGAGGCAAAGTACAACGGCAGAGCATGCATCTACTATCACCACCGGGCATTCGGAAAGCCCGGAGCTTTGAAGAAAACAGTCGTTTAACCGTTTTCTTCGAAGTATTTAAGCACCGCACCCGACATATACAGAGAACCGAACGCCACTATGGGTTCGGTTTTTTCTTTTGCCGCATCGACTGCCTCCGAAACCGATGAGCAGACAGCAGCCTCGAAACCGCGCGCGCGGATGATGTCGGCCAGGGCAGCGGCCGGTAATGCGCGGGGACTCTCGGGAGTCAGGCATATGAAGCGTGCCGCATGAGGACATACGCTGTCCAGCATCGAATTATAGTCCTTGTCCGCGAGCACGCCCATGATGAAGGTCACTTTGGTGCCCGGCAGATAATCGTCGAGGATCTCAGCCATGGCCTCGGCGCACTGCGGATTGTGTCCGCCGTCGAGGATAAAGAGAGGCTCGGAGGAAAGAACCTGGAATCTCGCGGGCCAGCTGACACTGGCGACTCCCGATTCGATCGCTGCGGTGGGTATGTTCCAGCCGCGCTTTTTGAGGACGCGGACGGTCTCGAGCGCCACGCAGAGATTGTTTATCTGATGATGTCCGAGCAGGGGGAGGGACAGTATCTTATCTTTATACTTAAGAGTCTGGCCGCCCAGAGAATGAGCTATGGGCTCCGCCGCGGAGAAATCCGCAACTGTCATCGGAACGTTCTTTTCGGCGCAGATTTTGCACAGCGTGGCCTCATGAGGACCCGGATAGACAACGCAGTCGCAGCCGGGCTTGATGATGCCGCCTTTAGTGGTCGCGATCTCTTCGATGGTATTGCCGAGATATTCGGTGTGTTCGAGCCCGATATTCGTAAATACCGCGGCCTCGGGCGCGTCTATGGCGTTTGTGCTGTCCAAAGCGCCGCCCATGCCGACCTCGAGTACGACGATGTCGCACTGCATCTCATAGAAATACTCCATGGCGATGGCGGTCACGAGCTCGAACTGGCTCGGATGATCCTCCATCATATCGGCAAAAACCCTGACCTGAGAGGTGATCGCGGCGAGCGCCTCATCGGGGATATCCCGTCCGTTGACTTTGATGCGCTCATTGAAGCGGACCAGATAGGGCGAGGTGTAAAGCCCCGTGCGGTAACCGGCCTTGCGGAGGATCGAATCAAGGATCGCGCAGGTGCTGCCCTTGCCGTTGCTGCCGGTAACATGCACGAATTTCAGTTTTCTCTGGGGGTCACCCAGAGCCGAGAGCAGGGCGCGGGTACGGTCGAGACCGAGCTTCGTGGTGCTCCATGTATAGTCTTCTATATAAGCGATCGCTTCCTGTGCGTTCATTTTGAAGTCACCTCCGGACCGTCCGAAGCGGTCCTGTCTTTTTTGCCGGGACGCGCCTGCGCTGCGGCAAATTTAAGTCCTCCGTTCCGTCTGATCGCGGTGAGGAGGGGATAGAGCACCGCGCCGAACACGATCGCCTTCGCGATGCAGACAACGAGCCTGATCACGAGCGAACCGGTGATGAGCGTGGGGTAATACCATCCGTAGAACTTACTGTCGATCAGGATGACCAGCGTGTTGAGCAGGGTTACGACCAGCTCGCACAGAACAACGAGAACTCCGAGCTCCGTGGGCTTATAGCGGAAATCCTTCTTTTTGGCATAAAACCCGGCGATAAAACCGAGGACTATGTAAGGGAGCATCCAGAGTACGGTCGTTGCGGTAAAACCGTAACGGAGATACTGGTAGATGAGGGTTCCGACCGCGCCGACCGTGATGCCGTCTATCGGTCCGAACAGGAGAGCTGCGATCAGGATCGGAAGGCTCTCAAAGGTGATCTTAATGCTGGTGAGGTCGATAGCCAGATACCCGAGGACCGCGCATACGGCGCAGAGCATGGCGTCGGTAACCAGCTGGATCACTGTGAAATGTCTGTTGTTTTGCATAATAAAAGCTCCTTTCGGTGAGACTGTAGAGGAGCCGTCACTGACAGGAGCATAATACTCTCTTGGTGACAGCGGATGCGAAACGACACCGCGGCGTAAGCCTTCGTCCGCCGGCGACTTCCCATCCGGAGGCACTTAACGCGTCGTTTCTACTCTGACACTAATAAAAACGAATTTATTATATACGAAATGATACGTTTGTAAAGATGCAAAAAAATTTGTTTTAATCTTCTTTTTCTTCGCGAAGATCGGCGGTGATCTCCTCGGCAATGACCTCGGCCATCGGAAGGTAATCCTCGAGCAGGCGGTCGGCCGTCATCTCATACTCGGAGGCCTTTACGCGGTCGCGCAGGGTCGCGGTATTGACATAGACGTTGATCGAAGCGGCCTTCATCGCTGAGCCCGCGAGAATCGCTCCGCAGGCAACGTCCGAGATCATCATGCGGTTGCAGATCGCGTACATGCGGTCGAGCAGCTCGATAACGTCGGCGCAGGCATCCATGATATCGAGGGGGGCCATGATAGCGTTCATCGTGGCTTCTTCGAGCCTGTCGGCGCGCGAAGGGTCATCCTTCGGGATGCTGTAGGCTTTTGAGAGGGGCTCGAAGGCTTCGGCGTCCGCCTCGACGAGGTTCAGCAGCCTGATGCGGAGCTCTTCGCACTCGGTGAGCAGCTCTTTGGCTTCTTCCTCGACATCTGCATATTTTTTCTTTCCGACGGTAAAATTACCGGCCATCGCGCAGAGCGAAACGGCGAGGGCTCCGGCCATTGCAGCGCCTCCTCCGCCGCCCGGAACGGGCTTGTTCGAGGCAAGGACTTCGGTAAAATCACGGCAGGTTTTTTCTGTAAGCATATATTCTCCGATCCGTGCCGGTTCGGCAGCCCCGGGTGAGGGACTGCCGGGCACAAATATTTGATTTGGATGATCAGAACAGTCCGGTGATCACGCCGTTCTCGTCAACGTCGATCTTCTCCGCTGCGGGAACCTTAGGGAGTCCGGGCATGGTCATGATGTCGCCGGTAAGGGCAACGATAAAGCCTGCGCCCGCGCTGACCTTAAGATTGCGGACAGTGATGTTGAAATGCTCGGGGGCGCCGAGCTTTCCGGGATCGTCCGAGAAGCTGTACTGGGTCTTGGCCATACATACGGGGATCTTGTCGAAACCGAGCTTTGTGAGGGTCTCGAGCTGTTTGCGGGCAGCGGGCTCGATCGTAACGCCGTCGGCATGGTAAACACGCTTTGAGATGGCCTCGAGCTTTTCCTCAATGCTCATGTCGAGTTCGTAGCTGAAGCTGAAATCGTTGGGTTCTTCGCAGAGACGGACAACCTCGTTCGCGAGAGCTATGCCGCCTTCGCCGCCCTTTGCCCATACTTCGCTGAGAGCCACATTGACTCCGAGCTCGCGGCACTTCTTCTCAACGAGAGCCAGCTCAGCGGCTGTGTCGGTCGGGAATGCGTTGATCGCGACAACACAGGGAAGCTTGTATACGTTCTTGATATTGTCAACATGACGCAGGAGGTTCGGAAGACCTGCCTCGAGCGCGGCCAGATTCTCAACGCCCAGCTCTGCCTTGGGTACGCCGCCGTGATTCTTAAGGGCGCGTACGGTCGCGACTATAACGACGGCCGAAGGGGTAAGTCCCGCGAGACGGCACTTGATGTCGAGGAACTTCTCTGCGCCGAGGTCTGCGCCGAAGCCGGCCTCTGTGACCGCGTAATCACCGAGCTTCATAGCCATCCTCGTGGCGATGATCGAGTTGCAGCCGTGCGCGATATTGGCGAAGGGGCCGCCGTGAATGAAGGAAGGCGTGCCCTCGAGAGTCTGCACGAGATTGGGCTTAAGAGCGTCCTTTAAGAGCGCGGCCATAGCGCCTTCCGCCTTAAGATCATGCGCGGTAACGGGACGGTCATCGTAGGTGTAGCCCACGATCATGCGGCCGAGGCGCTCCTTCATATCCGTGATCGAAGAAGACAGGCACAGCACGGCCATAACTTCGCTCGCAACCGTGATGTCGAAGCCGTCCTCGCGGGGTACGCCCTGCATCCTGCCGCCGAGTCCGTCGACGATATTGCGCAGCTGGCGGTCGTTCATATCTACACAGCGTTTCCAGGTGATCTTTTTAACGTCGATCCCGAGCGCGTTGCCCTGCTGGATGTGATTGTCGAGCATGGCCGCGAGCAGATTGTTCGCAGCGCCGATGGCATGGAAATCACCGGTGAAATGAAGGTTGATGTCCTCCATCGGTACTACCTGTGCGTATCCGCCGCCCGCAGCACCGCCCTTAACTCCGAAAACGGGTCCGAGCGAGGGCTCACGCAGAGCTACGATAACATTTTTGCCGATCTTTTTGAGTCCGTCCGCAAGACCTACGGTCGTTGTGGTCTTGCCCTCACCCGCGGGGGTGGGATTGATGGCCGTGACGAGTATGAGCTTGCCGTCGGGCCTGTCCGCACGGTCCTTTAAGAGTTTGTAATCAACCTTTGCCTTATAGCGGCCGTACTGCTCAAGGTACTCGTCGCCGACGCCTGCGGCGGCCGCTATTTCAGTAATGGGGCGCATCTTGCATTCCTGCGCGATCTCGATGTCTGTCTTGTACATGTTTTTCTTCTCTCCGTTCCTCTTTCCTTTTTCCTTTTTCGCCGGATCATATTCTTTTCCGACCTTCTCATTGTAACTGTAAAAAAGGCGTAAGGTCAATGAAAAGGTGAAAAGTTTTACCCAAAATAGGCAAAGAGTCATTCAACACCAAAAAATTTGCACAATTCATGTAAAAACACAAAAAAATTTTGTCAAATCTATTCACAAAAAAAGAAAAAGGTTGTATAATTGTGACAATAGTGATTCTTCACTATGAAAACAGTAAAATTTGGCAGAAATGTCTGCCGAAAGGGGTGCAGCATGGAAGAAGGCAATTCTTTCAAAACAAAAAACTCTTCAAAGGTCAGCTTCCTTAACAGAATGAACACGAAGATCGCGATGCTGATCGTCGTTATGATCGCTGTTCCGCTGGCCATCATCGTTCTGATATCCGTTTCCCAGACGAAGAAGACAATGGAAGAGACATACAGTACTTACGCGATGAACCTTGCCGAGGAGGCAGCGGTAGGCATCGACTTTGCGACCGAATCGAGCGAAGGCACATACGGAAATTACGCATTGAACCTTGCCGAGGAGGCGGCTGTATCGATCAACTCACTGCGTGATTTCGGCGAAGAGGTTTATCTGAACTATGCGATGAACCTCGCGGAAGAGGCGGTTGTCGGCATCAACTCGGCTATTGTTTCGAGTGAGGAGGTTTATAAAAACTGCGCGCAGAACCTTGCGGAAGAGGTTGTTGTCGGTATGGATCTGGTAGCGGCGCTCGGACTTCCCCTCGATCAGTCCAGGATCGGAACCATCCTCAGCAATATCCAGATCAAGGACGTTGAAGGCTCCTACGCATACATGGTAAGCCCTACCGGTACGATGATGTGGCATCCGACCGCATCGAAGATCGGTCAGCCCGTTGAGAATGCGGCTGTCAAGGGTATAGTAGCGGATCTGGCAGCAGGCAAAAAGGTTGAGAACGGAGCCGTTCTTTATGATTTCAACGGTTCATACAAGCTCGCGGGATATGCGTTTACCGCACAGGGCTATATCGTGCTGGTTACCGCAGACTACGCCAACTTCGTAAAGATAGATTACGATTCGCTGATCGGAGGTATCCACATCAGCGGTGTGCCCGGATCATATGCATACATGGTATCACCCGACGGCACTATGCTCTGGCATCCCACTCCCGAGAAGGTCGGACAGCCTGTAGAAAATGCGGCTGTTAAGGGCATCGTTTCGGATCTGGCTGCGGGCAAGACCGTAGAGGACGGAGCCGTGGTTTACGAGTTCAAGGGCGCGAACAAGATCGCGGGCTATTCCTTCACATCCGAAGGCAATATCCTTCTCGTTACCGCGGATTACCACGCATTCATGAAGATCGATTACGACGAGCTGCTCGGCGGCATCGAGATCAGCGGCGTAGAGGGATCTTACGCATACATGGTATCACCCGACGGCACGATGCTCTGGCATCCGACCGCATCGAAGATCGGCCAGCCCGTTGAGAACGCGGCGGTTAAGGGTATAGTTGCCGATCTTGCGGCAGGCAAAAAAGTTGAGGACGGATCCGTTATATATGAGTACAAGGGCGCGTTAAAGGTTGCCGGATATGCGTTCACAAAGAGCGGAGACATCGTTCTCGTTACGGCAGACTACGACAAATTCGTGAAGATCGACTATCAGGCGCTGCTCGGCGATCTGGAGATCAGCGGCGTAGAGGGGTCTTACGCATACATGGTATCACCCGAGGGCACGATGCTCTGGCATCCCACCGCATCGAAGATCGGCGAGCCTGTTGAGAACGCGGCAGTCAAGGGCATCGTAGAGAAGCTCGCTGCGGGGCAGAAGGTTGAGCCGGGCGCTCTGGTATATGAGTACAAGGGTTCCGACAAGCTCGCGGGATACGCGCTTACAAAGAATAATGTCATCGCGGTCGTTACCGCCGATTACGATAAGTTCATAGCACCCATCACCGCGCTTAAGGGCAGACTGATAATGATCGGCGTTATCGCGGCCGTTATCTGCTGCGTACTCGGATATCTGTTCGTTATGACGCTGATGAAGGCGTTTGACGAGCTGGTACCCGTTATCGATAAGACAGCAAACTTCGATCTGACCAAGGACGACAGAGTCAAGAGACTTTCGAAGCGTAAGGATGAGGTCGGCGTTATCGCGAAGGCCGTCGATTCGATGAATGAGAACCTGAGCGGCATCGTAGGCCAGATTCACGGCGCGAGCGACAGCATTTCGGGCAATGTCGATGAGCTGTATGACGCTACCGTCAAGATCAACGAGCTCTGCACAGATAACTCTGCAACGAGCGAAGAGCTCGCGGCGGGCATGCAGGAGACCACCGCTTCGACCCAGTCAATTGCGTCGAACGTTGAGAACATCCAGGCAGGCGCCGAAGAGATCAAGCAGATGGCCGATGACGGCAACAAGCTTTCCGATGAGGTTATGGACAGGGCAGGCGAGCTCAAGCGCACCACAGAGGCCGCTACGAGAAAGACGACCGAGCTCTACGATTCCGTTAAGGTTAAGTCCGAGGCCGCTATCGAGGCATCGAAGGCAGTTGAGAAGATCAACGAACTTACCAGAACCATCATGGCGATCTCGTCACGTACCGGACTGCTCGCGCTTAATGCTTCCATCGAGGCTGCGAGAGCAGGCGAGGCCGGCAGAGGCTTCTCGGTTGTCGCTAGCGAGATCGGAAATCTGGCAGACCAGTCATCCACGGCTGTTAAGGACATTTCGGCGATCGTTGCCGAGGTTAACGATGCCGTCGGACAGATGTCCGAGTGCATCGGCGAGCTGATCGGATTCCTTGAGAGCAACGTTCTTACCGACTACGACAACTTCGGTAAGGTCAGCGACCAGTACAGGACCGATGCGAACTCGTTCAAGGACAGCATGTCCGACATCGAGAGCAGCATTTCTACTCTGAATATGAACATCAACCAGATCGTGGAAGCGATCGGCGGCATCAACACCACTATCTCAGAGGCCGCAAACGGCGTAACCGATATCGCGGACAAGACCTCCGACATGGTAGGCTCGACATCCGGAACGGCAGACGGCGTTGCTTCCTGCAGAGAGAGGGTTAAGGAGCTCAACGATATCATCAAGAGATTCAAGCTTTGATGAGGTTCATAAAGGAAATATTTTGGGGGCGGACATCTATTTAGGTGTCCGTCCCCTCATGTTTCTAAAAAAATAAAATAGCAGGTGACTTTTTGAGATTTTAGTGTATAATGTTAAAATGAAGGATAAGGTGGTCGCTATGATAGTGGTTTTTTGTATCATCCGCGGGCATCAAATGTATAAAGAAAAGGAGTAAAATTATATGGCACTTGATTTAACGAAGTACGGCATTACCGGTACTACAGAGATCATTTACAATCCTTCCTATGAGGACCTTTACAAGGAAGAGATGGCTCCCGGCCTTGAGGGCTTTGACAAGGGAGTTAACACCGAGCTCGGCGCAGTTAACGTTATGACAGGTATTTATACCGGTCGTTCGCCCAAAGACAAGTACATCGTTATGGACGAGAATTCAAAGGATACCGTTTGGTGGACCACCGAAGGCTACAAGAACGATAACCATCCCATGACAGAGGACACCTGGAAGGTCGTTAAGGATCTCGCACAGAAGGAGCTCTCCGGCAAGAGACTGTTCGTTGTTGACGCATTCTGCGGCGCTAACAAGGACACCCGCATGGCAGTCCGTTTCATCATGGAGGTTGCTTGGCAGGCTCATTTCGTCAGAAATATGTTCATCAAGCCCACCGCTGAGGAAGAAAAGAACTTCGAGCCCAACTTCGTTGTTTACACCGCTTCGAAGGCAAAGGTTGCCAATTATGCGGAGCTTGGCCTCAATTCCGAGACCTGCGTAGCATTCAACGTTACCAGCCGTGAGCAGGTTATCCTTAACACCTGGTACGGCGGCGAGATGAAGAAGGGTATGTTCTCGATGATGAACTACTACCTTCCTCTTCAGGGCATGGCTTCCATGCACTGCTCGGCAAACACCGATATGAACGGTGAGAACACCGCTATCTTCTTCGGTCTTTCCGGAACAGGCAAGACCACTCTTTCGACCGATCCCAAGAGACTCCTCATCGGTGATGACGAGCACGGCTGGGATGACAACGGCGTATTCAACTTCGAGGGCGGCTGCTATGCTAAGGTTATCAACCTTGACAAGGATTCCGAGCCCGATATCTACAACGCTATCAGACGTGACGCTCTTCTTGAGAACGTTACCGTTGACGCTGAAGGCAAGATCGATTTCGCTGACAAGAGCGTAACCGAGAACACCCGTGTATCTTATCCTATCGATCACATTGAGAATATCGTACAGAAGGTTCGTCCTACATCTTCGGGCCCCGCTGCAAAGAACGTTATCTTCCTTTCGGCAGATGCTTTCGGTGTACTTCCTCCTGTTTCGATCCTTACTCCCGAGCAGACTCAGTACTACTTCCTGAGCGGCTTCACAGCTAAGCTTGCAGGTACAGAGCGCGGCATCACCGAGCCCACACCTACATTCTCGGCTTGCTTCGGTCAGGCATTCCTTGAGCTTCATCCCACCAAGTACGGCGAGGAGCTCGTTAAGAAGATGCAGAAGAGCGGCGCTAAGGCATACCTCGTTAACACCGGCTGGAACGGAACCGGCAAGCGTATCTCCATCAAGGATACCCGCGGTATCATCGACGCTATCCTCAGCGGCGACGTTAACAAGGCTCCTACAAAGACCATCCCTTACTTCAACTTCGAGGTTCCCACACAGCTTGACGGCGTAGCATGGGGCATCCTTGATCCTCGCGATACATATCAGGATCGCGGCGAGTGGGAGACCAAGGCAAAGGATCTTGCAGGACGTTTCATCAAGAACTTCGCTAAGTATGAGACCAACGATGCAGGTAAGGCACTTGTTGCTGCAGGCCCTCAGCTGTAATCTTGTAATCTTTGAAAACTTAATACACGATATTTGCGCACGGAGCCGTTTCGGTTCCGTGCGTTTTTTATTTCACAAAATGTGTTAAGAATTTCACGATATATGCCGAAATACAGTGCAGAAGAAATAAGGCACGGATGCCTGATATTTTATTTCCGCAGATTTTCAGAAGGAGCTGTATGGATGCGGGAGCGGTTGATTGCGCTCATTTGCAGCGAATAATGTATCAGGAGAAGTGCATGAAAGTTACGAATCTTTATAATTCCAATATTCAGAACAGCCTCAGGGTGGACGACGCAGGTTCTGCGGCAGCAGAGCTTAAAAGCGGTGACATTCTTGAGGGTCTTGTTACTTCTTCGGGAAAATCCACCAAAGTAGAATTCGCACAGCTGAATAATAAAGAGGTCACCTTTGACAGCAAAGCGGTTGACGGAGCATATGTCGGGCAGAAGCGCAGATTTGAGGTAGTTGAGGCGTCGGGCAGGCAGCTCGTGCTCAAGGACCTCGGGGGCGTGGCGGCCGACGTTGAGGCAAAAGGCATCATTTCGGCCAAGGTCGATATGAGCATGCCGAAGATGGTCGAGGATTTCTCGGAGACCAACGGTTCCAAGGAAAAAGAGGACACCGATTCGATAAAGAGACTCAGCGATGAGGACTACAGCGAGCTGGCGAACGAAGGCTTCTCGATAGAGGATTTCAAGGCGGAGAGGCTGGTCAGGGCGCTTGAGAGGATCAAGACCGGCAGGGCCGCGAAGCGTGAATCGGTCGAGGCTCAGAGCGAAAAGATTAAGGAGACCGGCGAAAAGATCAAAAAGCAGGCGGCAAAGGCCGCGGCAGACAAATACGCCGCGAACAGGAACATTGCCGAGAGGCTTATAGAGGCCGATCTGCCCGTGACCGACGAAAACGTGAACGATATCATAAATGCGATGGTCATGAGCGCGGACGTGAGCAGGATGACCGACAATTCGATGGCGTATCTGATCGGCAGGGAGCTGACTCCTTCGGTGATCAACGTCTACAGATCGGTCTATACCGGCAGCATAAGACGCGACGCGATCAGCGATGAGGACTGGAAAAACCTGGAACCCGCGGCAGAGTCGATCATTTCCGAGTGCAGGGAAGAGCTTGAAGCGGAATCCCTTGCGGCGATCGAGAACGGCGCGGAGATGAACCGGATACCCGAGGTGCCCACCGGGGCAGACGCGAGATGGTTCGTTGAATACAACATTCCGTTGAACAAAGAAAATCTCATATACAAAAAAGAGCTCGAGGAGCTCAAAACCAACGGCCGGAGCGAGGAAGAGGTCGCCGATGCGGCAGCCAGAGCTCTCGACCGCGGCGAGAACGCCGATGCGGCGATACTTATTGGGAGACACGAGCCCGGCGGCAAAAACGGCGGCTCGGGAAGTGAAGGCGGACAGGGCAGGGATCAGAGCTACGGCCCGATCGAAGAGCTCACAGCAAAGCTGAGACTGAACGAGATCAGGCTTTCGATGGCGACCGCGTCGGGAAATCCTACGAGGATCGACGGCATTGATACCGACATAAAAGGACTCGAGGCACAGATCGAGGCGATCCGCGAACAGATCGGCCGCTATTTTGAGGCGCTGACAGCGGAGATCGGCATAGACGAAGCACAGGCGGCACCCGCAGCAGAGCTCGCGGCGCAGACCGTTGAGGCGGTAAGCGACATCGCGGCCGCACCCGTCACCCTCTACGGGATGACATACAGCATCCGTCAGACCGTTACGCTCGCGCAGCTCTCCGAAACAGCAGGGAGCATCACCGTACAAACCGGCGAAGCCGAGCTTACGGTACAGCGCACGCAGGGCTCATTTACAGCGTCGCTCAGATACGAAGAGAGCTCAACGCAGGTCAGGACAGACCTCGGCGATTCGATGGCAAAGGCATTCAGGAATGTCGATCAGCTGCTTGAGGGCGAAAACCTCGAGCTGACCGAGGCAAACCGCAGGGCGGTCAGGATACTCGGCAGGAACTCGATGGAGATAACCCGTGAGAATATCGAGAATATCAAGTATTACGACGCGAAAGTCAACCGGATGATCGAGGGCCTGAAGCCCGCGATGGTAATGTCGATGATCAAACGCGGCATGAACCCCCTCGAGATGGACATTGACGCGATCAACGACATGATAGCCGATATAGAGGCCGAAGAAGGCGTTTCCGAGGAGGAGCGCTTCAGCAGCTTCCTTGTAAGGCTCGAAGCGAACAATGAGATCACGGAGCAGGCCAGAGCCGCATACATCGGCATCTACAGGCTCCTCTACCAGATAGAGAAATCAGACGGCGCTGCGATAGGAGCGGCGGTCAATTCGGGAAAGACGCTCACCTTAAAGAACCTGCTGACAGAGGCCAGAACGAGAAGAGCGGGCGTGGACGCGAAGGTTGACGACGATACGCCTCTGGCGGCAACGGTATTTACGAATTCGATAACCGACCAGATCCTGAACGGATTCGCCGGAGCGCAGAGGGAAGCCGTAAGATACAATCTGGCACTCGCAAGAGAGGCTGCGGCGGTTACCTCGCCCGAGGCCTGGAGTGAAGCGGTCGACGCGGATGCACCTGAGAATATGTCTCTCGAGATGCTCGCGGAAAAGCTTGCAGCGGAAAAAGCCACGGTTTCCGATTCGGACGCGGCACAGGCAGCGGCCAACATCAGGAGCGTGATGAGCCAGGCATCGGGGTCGAAAAAGTTCCTTGCTGCGATCGGAGTCGATGACAGCGTAAACAATATTGAGACGCTCGAAAACGAAGGCGAAGACCTTTCACTTGAATTCGGATCTGCCGAAGAGCTTACCGGGGCGATCACAGATCCCGAGAGTATGAGCGGGATGTTCGCGGAGAGGGCGGCAGCGGCCGAAGCAGAGGTCGAAGGCGAATTCCTCGGCAGCATCGCGATAATCTCGAGAGGACGCGAGTTGGACGAGACTCTCAAGAAATACGGATTGCTCGGAGATCTCGCGAAGAAAGAGCATTACAGGATGAGCACCGCGGGTGACGCTCCCGCGAGGATCAACCTGACCGTGATACACAGCACGGAGGGTGCCGGAACGATAAGCCTTGAGGTAAGCACCTCAAGCTACAGGGTTCACGCGGATCTGAGCCTTACCGTTTACGAAAGGGACGTTGAAGATCCGAAAGCGACCGAGGGCAGGATCGACGGCAGGATATCCTGCGACAGCAGCGGAGAGCTGGACGCGATCGCCACACCTCTTTCCGCATTCCTCACCGCGATGCGTGAGGCGGGCTTTGAGACAGGCGATATCGGAACCGGCATCGACAGGATCAGCCCCGACAATTATCTTTCAAGGCTCGGAGAGCTCAAACGCAGAGCAGCGGCGGTCACGGCGCAGGTTGAGAACGAAAGGAAAAAGCCCGCGACACTGCAGCTTTACAATATAGCAAGATCGTTTATTTCAAATTTCATCTGATCAAAGGAAGGAAAAACACATGAGGATCAATCATAACATTTCAGCAATGCAGACGAACACACAGCTCCGTAAGACCGGAAAGTCCCTTGACAAGAGCCTTGAGCGCTTATCGAGCGGCTACAAGATCAACAGGGCATCGGACGATGCTGCCGGCATGGCAATCTCCCGCAAGATGAAGACGCAGATAGAGGGTCTTGAGCGCGCGTCGCAGAACGGCTCGGACGGCATCTCGGTCATCCAGACCGCAGAGGGCGCACTGAACGAGGTTACCGCGATGCTCCAGCGTATGAGACAGCTGGCTGTACAGGCTGCGAACGGAACCAACACCACCGAGGACAGAAGCGCGATCCAGCAGGAGATCAACCAGCTCCAGGCCGAGATCCAGAGAATCTCGACAACCACCGAGTTCAACACCAAGACCCTGCTCGACGGCAACCTCGACAAGAATTCTTACACCAACAACACCTACGTTAACCTGATCTATTCCTCGGATACCGTAGAGAGCATCGATTACGCGATGAACATTACCGTGGATCCGAGACAGGCAGTTGTAGTCGGCGGCGTTCCCACCTTCGACGAGATCGGCGAAGATGAGGCCGGCTCGATCACGATCAACGGATATACGCTGTATTTTACCGAGGGCATGACTCTCGAGACCTGCTACTCGGGCATCAGAAACCTCTGCGACCAGATGAACATCAGGGCATTCTTCGGCGACGGGCCCGATACCGACGGACCCATCGAGACCGCGGGCTACACCGAGACCGGCATCGGCGAAGGCAATCTGATCCTTATGTCGAACGGCTACGGATCGACCCAGAAAGTCAGCGTTCAGTGCAACAACGAGGCGCTTGCGGATCTGTTCGGACTCAGCACCGAGACCGTGACCGCGTACGGCGTGGACGCGCAGGTTGAGCTCGGCGACGGCTTCGGCACCACAGCGACCGCATCGGCTGTAGGCGATATCGTTTATGTAAAGGACAACAACAATTTCGAGATGAGATTCCAGATCACTCCGGGCGCCAGCCAGACTATGTTCACCGACGCGGCGGGCGACGCCAGCGAAGAGGCATCATACGCCGAGGGCGAGGTGCTCGAGTCGCTTACCACGCTGCTCGAGGCGGGTCCGATGTACCTGCAGGTAGGCGCGAACGAGCATCAGGACATGGAAGTTAAGATCCCGAGAGTCGATCCCGTAACGCTCGGCATCGCGAATATCAATGTCTGCACCGAAGAGGGAGCGCAGCGCGCGATCACTCTTTACGACAATGCCGTAAACGAGGTTTCGGCGATCAGGGCTAAGCTCGGCGCGTACCAGAACAGACTTGAGCATACGATCAACAACTTAGAGACGACCGACCTTAACATGACCGAGTCGATGTCGCGTATCGAGGACGTTGATATGGCTGAGGAAATGACCAACTACACGCAGCAGAACGTGCTCGACCAGGCCGGCACCGCAATGCTCGCGCAGGCGAACGAGAGGCCTCAGAACATTCTCCAGCTGCTCCAGAGCTGATGACAGCGGCAGGTAAGAGCGGCGGTTAAAAGGCCGTACAACTTATATTCGCAAAGAGGACAACAATGGATAAGAGCAGACAGAAGGATTTTGCAAGAAGGATCGCACAGGCGAACAAGACCGAGCTTGTCGTGATCACTTATGATATAATACTCGAAGAAACGGACAACGCGAAAGCGGCATTGGCCGCGGGCAATACGGAGGAGGCGAGGGCCGCGCTCAAATCGGCGCAGAAGTTCCTCGGCGAGCTCATGAGCGTGCTCGATTACAGATACGCGCTCTCGAAGCGCCTGCTGAACCTCTACGAATATGTGCAGCGCATGCTCGTAGCCAGCGATATCGCGGGCGAGGACAGAGGGCTCGACGGGGCAAAGAACGTGATATCGGGTCTGCGCAGGGCATTTGCCGAGATCGCGCCCGGAGATGAGTCAGGCGCGGTCATGGAGAACTCGCAGAATGTTTACGCGGGCCTTACTTACGGCAGGGGAAGCTTAAACGAGACGAACCTTTCGGACGGCTCCAACAGGGGATTTCTTGCGTAAGAGCGGGAATCGGCATTTACACGGATATGGGTGGATGAGCATATGGACATACGGGTCGGTGACATTGTAA
>JAEEXY010000115.1 GCA_016288005.1 Lachnospiraceae bacterium | reverse complement strand
AGATCCTGCTGCCGCAGGCTGCCTTTAAGGTCCTGATCTCGTCCTCGATCGCGTCGAACTTTTTGTCCTTTACCCAGCCGATGTTGATGACCATGTCGATCTCATCCGCGCCGTTCGCGATGGCGTCTTTGGTCTCGAACTCCTTGACTGCGGTCGTATTGTACCCGTTCGGGAAACCGATGACCGTGCAGACAGCCATCTTATCGCCCAGATACTCCTTTGCCTGCTTAACGTACGACGGAGGGATACATACCGATGCGGTGCCGTATTTTACGGCGTCATCGCAAATTACTTTGATCTCCTCCCAGGTAGCGGTCTGTGTGAGCAGTGTGTGGTCCACTGCCTTAAAGATCTTCTCTCTGTCCATTTTCATTCCTCACTTTCTTCTTTTTTGATGAGCTTTTCCAAAAACTTAAACAGCCACTCTATGAGCAGCGTGGCGATCAGATAAAGGATCGCCGTAAAAAATACCGAAAAGAACGGATACATGGTACGGTGTCCGATGCCGTACATAACTTCGGTCAGATCGTTGACCGCGATGTATCCCGAAACGGCGCTCCACTGAAGTATGTGCACCGCCAGCCGTTTGATGTCCCAGAGCGAATTCTCGAGCGCCTGCGGAACAACCGCCGAGAAATAGACCCTCTCCATCCTGACCGCGATCGTTTCGGAAACCTCCTCGCGCATCTTATTTACGGTGCGCTCAACGATCTCGCTCAGATGTCCTCCGCCCCAGAACCCAATCGCGATCCCGGCGATTATCGCGGCCGATCCGCTGCCGCCGCCGAATACGCAGTAATAGAGCAGCCACATGATCAGGATCACGGGTACGCTCCTGAACACAAAGCACAGACCGCGTCCGATCGACGATACGATCTTTTTCTCGAAGCACATCAGGTAGCTGAACAGGCAGCCGCAGCCGGCCGCAACGATCCACGCGATGACCGTGACCGCCGCCGTTACGAGCACGCCCTTCGCGATCTGATAATATGCCCCTCCGGAGATCAGGTTATTGTATACGGCATTAAAGATATTGGTGATAAATCTCATGTCCTGCCTCTTTCTCTCTATTTGATGTAAATGAAATCATATTTCTGTACGTCCAGGTAGCCCTCGCTCATTACCCAGCCCCTCGCGCTCTCGGTCGTTATGCGGCCCGCGCCGTAGCTGAAGATAATGTCTACCCTGCCCTTCTGCAGCGATGAAAAAGCCGTCTCGTTATCGAGCACGATGAACTTTACCCTACGCTGCAGTATCTGCGCAACTTCGTCCATCAGCGCCACGCAGAATCCGTAAGGCCTGCCGTTCTCATCGAGCAGCTCCACCGGAGGCACCGCTCCGGTCACGCCGACCTTCAGCACCTTGCTCGTCCGGTAGAAAACCTTATGTATGCTGTCGTTTACGACCATGTCCTTCTGTCTGAACTTGGGCGTGCTCTCATCGGTCGCGTGATCGATATATGTATCCGTAAGCGTATCCAGTATCCCGTCCGCGCGGATATAGTCGAGCGCGTCGTTTATCTGTCCTATCAGTTCTCTGCCCTTTTCCGTGTCGGCAGCCGCCATTCCGAATGAAAAGCGGGGTTCGGCGGTATTCTCTATCGCCGCCATGTCCGAAGTATCGAGCCTCGCCAGCGTCTCGTCCCGCGCAGTAAGATAATCCGCGGTGACATCTGTGGTCCATATAACATCCGCCGAGCCGTTCTTCAGCGCGTACAGGCACTCGTCCATGCTCTTGAGGCCCTTATACCGGCCGAGCTTTCTGCCCGTCAGGCTCCTGAAGAATATCGCCGCGCTGTTGTCCGGCATCCTGCCCGAAACACCCACCATAGACGCGCCTTTCAGGTCATCCGCGGAAGCGATCCTGCCGCCTTTCCCGGGCGCCTTCTTAAAGCCGAAGCCCGTCAGCAGCAAAAGCAGCACAAAGCAGACAAGGATCGTAAGCCATTTTGATTTATTCGTCATATGCCCTTAATCCTCTCATTCTATCGAAATTCCGATGATCTTCTCGCTCCTGGTGGCCAGCACTACCCTGTTGCCGAAAATCACCGGCGTAGCCTCGATACCCGAGCCGAAGTTCCGCCTGTCGAGTACCTTGCCGTTCGCCGCGTTGATGAGCAGCAGGTCGCCGTTCTGGCAGCCCTGCAGCAGATATGCCCTGCCCGCCTGCGAAAACGTCAGCACGCTCGAACTCCAGGAATACATATCGAGATCCAGCGTCCACTCCTCTTTGCCAGTGTGCTTGTTTAGCGCTACGAGCATGCCGCCTTCGATCTCGGGAAGCTTTGATACGGAATAGAAAATGTAATCCGAAACTATGCCGCTGCCCGGAACTCCCGTCGAGAGCACGCCTCCCGCATAGCCCTTTACGGTATGGACCTCGTAAGGCTTTTTCCAGATGATGCTGCCGTTCATCGCGTTGATCTTGTAGATCGCCGCTTCGCCCATGCTGTGCGAATTGTAATTGTATTTGAGCGTGGTCGCGATGTAAACGTATTTGTTCGGGCCCTCTGCCTCAAATATCGGCGAGGAATTGATATCCTCGTTGAGCTCCTGAACCCATACCATCTTCATCGTGTTCAGGTCGAGACAGTAAAATGTGCCCGCGTTGTCGCCGATGTAGAGATATCCGCCGCAGACCGCCGCGCTGCACTCGCTGCCCCACAGGTATCCGCTCTGGGAATATTTGCCCTCTATCGTAAATGTATAATCGACAAGATCCGAAGGCGCGATGCTTAAGCTCCCGCTCGCCCGGTCATAGCTCGTGTTCAGGCGCATCGTATAGATGACGCCGTTCTCGCCGGGCTGTATCAGGGTATCGGTCACAGGATCGATAACCGGTGAGGAATCGTACGCGTGCCATGTTCTCGGCGCAAAATCGTCGTTATAGCCGCCCTCGTAGAGCAGAGTGCCGTCGATCAGGCTGTAGATGTAAAAGCGCTGGCATACATTCTCGCCGAACTGTCCGGTCTGCGCGTCACCCGAGCCGCAGAACAGCAGCGGAGTGCCGTCGGGATAGAGCGAAGCCGTGCCCTTGAACGTCATGCCCACATATATGGCAGGTCTCGTCTCCTCGCCCGTCTCTATGTCGAGGAAATGTATGCAGCCGTCCATACCGGGATAGATGACCTCGGTGAGCCCCTTTTTATTTTTGGCGGAGTCAAAGAGGTTCATGGTCAGTTTGACATCCTCGTCCCAGCGCACGATGACCGGCTGTCCGGTCCAGCCGTTGCCGGACCAGTAGTCGACGCCGTTGGATTTGAGTACCTTGCCCGTCGAATAAGTCCAGCCGCCGGGCGTAAACTTCTCGCTCTCTATCGCCGCATTGCCGACTGAGGTCATCGACCTGGTATAATTGCCGCGGAAGGTCAGCAGGCCTTTGATGCCCTTAAGTCCCGCAGCGAATTCATACGAGAAATCTATCGGCGCGGTCCTCGAAAAACTGCCGGTTTCCGCTCCGTTGACCCTCAGCCGCTCAACGACCTTATGCGCCGCCGGGTCGGTCTCATCGGTGCAGTATGCATTCATGCGGTCTGCGCCTTCGGCGGCAGATGAGTTGTATACGACATCAAGACTGCCTGCGGTGTCATGCATGTAGTTGTAGAAATACTTGGGATTTCCGACCTTTACCAGGGTCTTAAAGCCCACGAACATCAGGATCAGCACGAGCACGGCCACAGCCGCCGCGATGCACTTGCCCCTGTTCTTTTTAATAAAGTCAAGTATCTTCATATCCTAAATCCTTCAGAAAAGCTTTCCGAGCTCGCTCACGTGCCCGATGCCGATCAGCCTGATCCTGTCGGTCTTTATGCTGCGCGCGTTGACCGCGGGGAGTATGCACGTCTCATATCCGAGGTTGATCGCCTCATTGACGCGCGCCTCGGCCTGGGAAACGCCCCTTACCTCGCCCGTCAGGCCCACCTCGCCGAAAACGATCGAATTCTCGGGAAGAGGTCTCGATTTGTAGCTCGAGATGATCGCCATAACAATGGCGAGATCTATCGCGGGCTCGCCCACTCTCATGCCGCCCGCCACATTGATATATGCGTCGCAGAAGCCCAGAGACAGTCCCAGTCTCTTTTCCAGTACGGCCAGCAAAAGGTTTACTCTGTTGTAGTCCGCGCCGTTCGCCGTCCTGCGGGGCATATTGAACGCGGTCTTGCAGACTAGCGCCTGAACCTCTAAGAGTATCGGCCTCGTACCCTCGACCGACGCCGCGATGACCGAACCCGGTTCGCCTACCGGATGTCCCTGCAGCATGTACTCGGAAGGGTTGCGGACCTCTTTGAGGCCCTCGCTCCTCATCTCGAACACTCCGACCTCGTTGGTCGAGCCGAAACGGTTCTTGACCGCGCGAAGTATCCTGTACGACGATGAATTATCTCCTTCAAAATAGAGTACGGTGTCGACCATATGCTCGAGCACGCGCGGTCCCGCGACAACGCCCTCCTTGGTCACGTGGCCGACGATAAATATCGTGATGCCGAGGCTCTTGCCGATCCTGAGCAGCGCTCCGGTAGTCTCGCGGACCTGGCTCACACTGCCGGGCGACGAAGAAATATCCTCCCTGAACATGGTCTGTATGGAGTCTATAACCACCACATCGGGCTTCATTTCGGTGATGGTCTCTTCTATCGAATCGAGGCTCGTCTCGGCCAGCAGATGCATGTCCTTTGTAAATCCGCCGAGCCTGTCCGCGCGCATCTTGATCTGGCGCAGCGACTCCTCGCCGGAGATATAGAGCACCTTAAGGTCCTTTGCTGCCAGCACCCTGCAGACCTGCAGGAGGAGCGTGGATTTGCCGATGCCGGGATCTCCGCCCACCAAAACAAGCGAGGCTTTAACGATACCGCCGCCCAGTACGCGGTCGAACTCCTCGATATCCGTCTTCGTCCTCGCATCTTCATGCATATCTATCTTAGACAAAACCACGGGCTCCGACTTCTGCCCGCGGACCGAAACTGATGCCTTTGCCGAGGACTTCGGTGCGACCGGCTCCTCGACGAAGCTGTCCCATGCCCTGCATCCCGGGCACTGGCCGAGCCACTTCGGGCTCTCATATCCGCATTCTTTGCAGAAAAATACAGATTTATTCTTTGCTCCCATTAAAAATACGCCCCCAAAATAGTATAATGATTATATCACTTTTCATGTCATCAATGCAATCCATGCACGACTAAAGTGCAACTTATGCCGATTTTATTGCGTGCCGGGATTTTGTATGTATACTGAAGTCACAATCAACGAGTTAAGAAAGGAGCCGCCCGTGAAACTCAGGCTGTCTGTTAAAGAAAAGAATCGTGAATATGTTTCGGCCGAGCTTACCGCCCATGGGATCGAGATAAGCGAAGACGCCGAATACAGCGTAACGGAATCCCCCGGAGGAAATTACCTCACGGTAAAGGATTCAAAGGGAGACAAGGTCAGGATCGCCTGCAACGACATCGTTTACATCGAGAGCTACGGCCGCAACGTGGACGTGCACACCACAGAAGGTTCGTACCGCACTCAGGAACGCATGTACCGGCTCGAGGAATTCCTCGACAGCAGCCGGTTCACCCGCGTGAGCAATTCCGTGATTGTACAGAAGAAACACATTAAAAAGATACGCCCCTCTCTTTCGATGAAATTCATCATCACGATGTCGGAGGGAACGGTCATCGACGTAACCAGGAGCTATTATTCATCATTCAGGAGCTTTCTGGGCATATAAGAAATTCAGGAGGAAAACAAAATGGCAACAATTTCAATCTTTATTCTGGTCATTCTCGGCATCTCATGCCTTGCCGCGCTGATCGCGGTTCTGGTTTATTACATCAGATACAGGAGACACATTTCAAGAGTTATGAACGGTGAGGAGGCGCCCAACGAAAAAAGAATCACCTCTCCCGCCGAGACCGCGCTTTCGATCCTTATCATCCTGCTGCTCGTGTGGAACGGTTTCAGCCTGGTACAGTTCTCGATAGTGAACAACGATCTTAACAACATCAGATCAAAAATGACCGACATCTCCCGCGATCTCTCGATCATGGAGCACGAGCTCTCCGACAAGATCGACAACAGCGGTTCACTGGTCCGCGACTTTCAGTTCATCGAGAATTCTCTCGACAGACAGACCCTGTCGTTCACATACGATATCGAGGTCAATCTGAAAGAATATAAGAACGATACAGAAGTATACTTAAACTATGGTTATAACAGGATCCGCATGGAAAAGGCCGACGGAAAGTACACGACGTCCATGACCGTACGTCTCG
>JAEEXY010000114.1 GCA_016288005.1 Lachnospiraceae bacterium | reverse complement strand
TTAAAGCGGTACGCGAGCTGGGTTCAGAACGTCGTGAGACAGTTCGGTCCCTATCCGGCGCGGGCGTAGGATATTTGAGAGGAGCTGTCCTTAGTACGAGAGGACCGGGATGGACGAACCTCTGGTGGATCGGTTGTTGTACCAACAGCATGGCCGAGTAGCCAAGTTTGGAAGGGATAAACGCTGAAGGCATCTAAGCGTGAAGCCCCCCTCAAGATGAGATATCCCATAACACAAGTTAGTAAGACCCCTTGAAGACGACGAGGTTGATAGGGCAGAGGTGGAAGTGTGGTAACACACGCAGCTGACTGCTACTAATAGGTCGAGGGCTTGACCTGAGGTTATAGGTTTTACCTGTTTCTTCTTTATGTTAGTGTTAATTGTGGCCTAGTGGCTCAGTTGGTTAGAGCGCCGCCCTGTCACGGCGGAAGTCGTCGGTTCGAGTCCGATCTGGGTCGGAGAGACATTTGTCTCAAAGAGTATATTGCCTTGGGATCTTAGCTCAGCTGGGAGAGCATCTGCCTTACAAGCAGAGGGTCATAGGTTCGAGCCCTATAGGTCCCATTTTTCAAGATTAAAATTACTCGCCGATGTGGCTCAACGGCAGAGCAGCTGATTTGTAATCAGCAGGTTATCGGTTCGAATCCGATCATCGGCTTTATGGGTGGATTCCCGAGTGGCCAAAGGGGGCAGACTGTAAATCTGTTAGCGATGCTTTCGAAGGTTCGAATCCTTCTCCGCCCATTTGTTCTCTTTACAGAGAACATTTTTTTAAATATCGTCGCGGGATAGAGCAGTCTGGAAGCTCGTCGGGCTCATAACCCGGAGGTCGTAGGTTCAAATCCTTCTCCCGCAACTAACGAAGTTTCGAAAAGGCCCATCCGTCAAACACTTCGTGTTCGCTGGATGTACGTTTGCTCATAAATGAGCAAACTGTTATAAATCCGCTCCTCTCGTCCAACTGAAAGCGAGCTTTCGTTGTCCTCGAGAATCGAATTTATAACTGCTTTTCATTCATTCGTCTTTCGCCCAGATAGCTCAGTTGGTAGAGCAAGGGACTGAAAATCCCTGTGTCACTGGTTCGATTCCGGTTCTGGGCAGTAAAGAGTTCTTAAATGGAACTCTTTATTTTTTTTGTTTAAATTTACTGTACATTCTGCTATTATGATATCTGTAGAGTTTTATACATTTATCACATCCCAAGGAGGCATATATGTCCGACGAGTATATCGAATACGAAGTGTTTAATGATGTTACCGCAGAGGGTAAGCAGATCGAGCTTGCCATTGTCGACAAGTTTGATTTTGAGGACAAGTCATATGTTGTCGCGGCGTTGGTCGAGGGAGACGAGATCAGCGAGGACGGCCTGTTTGTTTACCGTCTCGACGGCACGGGCGATGATGCCGAGATCGTTAAGATCGACGATCCCGATGAGTATTCGCGCGTTGCGGATGCGTATGCGAATATTTGAGGGGGACGGAGAGTAAAGAGTTATGAACGAGAAAAGATTACGCGCCAGAGAAGAAAAGGAGATCGATCTGATCGATCTTCTTATTGAGATAATGCTGCACTGGAGAGGGCTGATCATTGCTTTCATTATCGGAGGGATATTGCTCGGAGGATACAGCTTTATGCAGTCCTACAGGGCACAGCAGACCGCGAAGGCAGCTGCCGCGGACGCAGCCGAAAAGCAGAAACTGTTGAACGCGGAGCTCGCAGCGGAAGTGCTTCCGGATTCGGAGCGACTCGAGAAACTCAGCGAGCGGGCCGATGAGCTTAAAAAGGAGCTTTCCGACACGTCTCTGGCCAATATTGAGACCGCGCTCTCTTATTACGATCAGATCGAAGTGCTGCAGGATTATCTCGACACCTCGGTTTTGATGAAAGCGGATCCTTACAATCTTCCGTACGGCAATATCACTTTCCATATCTCATCGGACAGTGAGGCTGCGGAGAGCATCCGTCTTACTTACGAAAGGATCTTTTCTTCCGCAGATCTGTTTAATTATATCAAAGACAAATGCGGCTACGGCAGCGAAGTAAATGAGCTGATCAGTCTGTATTCGTCCGAGACCAACAATGATACCGATAATTCGGCCATGCGTGTAGACTGCAAAGCCGCTACGGTCGAGGACTGCCAGAAGATGGTTGACGCGATCATTGACTATGTTAAGGCTAAATCGGCCGATCTGCAGAAAACGTTGGGCTACCACATGATAACCGTAGTCGACAGTGCCGTTTCAACCAGCTATAATGCGTCGGTCGCACAGACAAAGATCGATAAAGAGGCCGCTATCCTCTCCAGGAATCTTTCTCTCGCAAAGCTTACGGATTCTTTTAACGAAACCGAAAAAGAGTACTATCTTAACAGAAAAGAGAGCGGCATAATCAAAGGTCTGATCGACGACAAGATCGAAAAAAAGGAAAAGAAGATCGAGCCGGTAGAGATACCCGGCCTCGCGGTCAGCAAAAAGAAGATCCTTATCGGCGTGGTTCTCGGTGTTTTCGTTTATGCCGGCATTCTCTGCGTTGCATATATCTTCTCACAGAAGATCAAGGATTCGGATGACTTTACCGTGACCTTCGGGACCGCGCAGCTCGGAAAGCTGTACGGCCGCAGAGAGTTTAAGGGCTTTGGCAAAAAGCTCGACAAATGGCTGTATTCATTTAAGAACAGAGGCCGCAAGGTTATAGATTCTGATGAGGCGGCAGGCATCATAGCGACGAATTCCGCGCTTTCAGCTGCAAAGGCTGACATAAAAAAGCTCGGCATTATCTGCGCGGGCGGCGTGGAAGATAGCACGGGCAGCCTGATCGATAAGCTCAAGACAGCCATGAAGACCGAGAATATTGACGCAAAGGTTCTCTCGCAGCTGCTCTATAGCAAGGACGAGGCCTACAGCATGAAGGATCTGGATGCTGTCGTACTCGTTGCGGCAGCCGGAAAGAGCAGATACAGCGAGGTCTGGGATGCGATGGAAGTGATCGACAACCAGAAGATAAACATACTCGGCGGCATCATGGCATAGACGGCTTAAAACCGTGGTTCGGAGCAGGATTCGCGGGTAAGTAACGGAGATTATTATGCAAAAGATAATAACGCTTGTTGTTTTGGCATATCTGGCGGTCATGACGATAGTCGGACTTATCATCATGAAGGCGGATAAGACCAAAGCGGAGAAAAATAAATGGCGCATCAAGGAGGCTACACTTTTCCTCGTCAGCGCCATAGGCGGCAGCCTCGGTACCTGGGCCGGCATGTATCTGTTCAGGCATAAGACCAAACACTGGTATTTTGTTGTCGGCATGCCGCTGATACTGATCATTCACATTGCTCTTCTGGTATTTCTGTTTTATAAAGGGATACTGGGCTTTTAAGCATTTCTTTTTCGAAGATAACGGGAGCGTTCCGAAACAACGGGTCACGATCGGAAAGCGTATGATCAAGCCTGGATAAGCAGGAGAAAGGAAGACGAAATGGATAAACTTGAGCAGTTTTTGGAATGGGTCAAAGAGAGCGAAAGGATCGTTTTTTTCGGCGGAGCGGGAGTTTCGACAGAGAGCGGGATACCTGATTTCAGAAGCACTGACGGTCTGTATAACCAAAAGTATTCCTATCCTCCGGAGATGATCCTCAGCCACTCGTTTTTCATGAACAATCCGAGTGAGTTCTATCGTTTCTATCGCGATAAGATACTGATCGACGGCGCTGAGCCCAATATCACCCATAAAAAGCTTGCTGAGCTCGAAGCGGCAGGAAAGCTCACCGCAGTAGTCACGCAGAATATCGACGGGCTGCATCAGAAAGCCGGCAGCAAAAAGGTCTTCGAGGTGCACGGAACCGTTGCGAGAAATTACTGCACGCACTGCCACAAGATGTTTACCGGCGACGAGATGAAAGAGCTGATCGACAAGAGCCCTCTTAGGCTTCCGGAGTGCGACAACTGCGGCGGACTCATCAAGCCCGATGTTGTCCTGTACGAAGAGGGGCTCGATGACGAGGTATGGGCGGGCGCGACCAGACATATCCGTGACGCGGACATGCTGATCGTGGGCGGCACTTCGCTGGTCGTTTATCCGGCGGCCGGGCTGATCAATTATTACAGAGGCTCAAAACTCGTCCTTATCAACAAGTCCGAAACGCCTTACGATCATGAGGCCAATCTAGTCCTCCACATGGCGCTCGGAGAAGTATTTTCAAAAGTGGTCTGCTGAAAATGACCCGGAAAATGGTAATATATGAAAAAGATCAAGACATGGCATATTGTTATAGCGGTAATACTTGTGCTTACAGCCTCTGCGGCGGCTGTAAGCTTTTTTGCTCCGAATATGTTTAAACCGGTCAAAGAGTTTTTAACCGGGAAAGACGCGGATGAGGATAAAAGCACCGGTAACGGCAGCGCGGACAGCCGGTCCGAAATCGGAGATACTGCTTCACAGGACGGGAAAAAGTCCGACTCGGACGGAAGCGCAAACAATCTCGGCAATCCCGTGAACGAAACCGCGGCAAACAACGGCATCGGTGATAATGCAGTGACCGGCAGCGCAGGAGCGGACGGCGAAAATGCAGTGATGGACAGCGCAGCAGGCGGGAACGGGGCTGCGGGCGGCACCGGAGCCGGTTCGGGAAAAACCGATTATTCGGGTTATTCGGAGCTGTTCTCGATGTATGCGTCGTCTCTGGCCGACAGTGTTTCGGTGGAAAGCGTCGATCTGCCCGCGTCGGAGTCCGAGCTCTCGCTGCAGCTTGCGAAGGAGGCCCTCACGCTCTGCTCGGGAGGCACGATGGTCGGACAGGCAGGAGTCCTGATGAATTCCGGCTTTGAGGTGCTCATGCAGGCGGGGTACGACAAGGCCTCGGACGACATTTCGCACACCTGTGCTTTTTCGGTGGGCAGGAAGGATATCGAGTACAACGGGCAAAGCAGAGAGCTGCTCGTTATCACCGTCAGGGGAACCAGCGGCAGCGAGTGGTTTTCCAATTTTGACTATGCCGATTCGCATACCGACAGTTCCGATTTCGCGGAGAATTTCCTGCAGGCGGCGCAGGCGATAAATCTTAAGCTGGTGCCCGTTCTGGCAGCACATCCCGACGCGCTGATACTCATATGCGGTCACAGCCGAGGCGCGGCGGCGGCCAATCTGCTCGGCATGACGCTCGACGATCTGTACGGCCCCGAAGGCATTTTCGTTTACACCTTCGCGACACCCAACACATATCGCGGAAATGATGATATGACGGGCAGATACACCAATATCTTCAACTTCATAAATCCGGCCGATGTGGTCACCGAGGTGCCCTTAAAAGCGATGGGGTATCATCATATCGGAACCGATATAGTCCTGCCCTGCGAGCCCGACGCTGCGGCAAGAGTAGCGCAGGCCATGGCGGTAATGGCACAGATGTCGCCTTCGATCAAGGCTTATTACGAAGACCGTTATTCCCTGAGCGGAAAGGATTCGACAGACAACAGATATACGGCCTACGAGATCATGCAGGCGCTGGCATCGTCGCTGACGGGCCTTCGGTCGGATATCAACGGCGGCATCAATATGGCGGATATCTACAGCATCATGGACGCTTCGCCGACCTCGGGAGACAGCGCTTTTGCGCCTCTTGTGGAGCTTCTTTCCAGGATAGTCGGAAAGGACGGCTCTTACGGTGTCAAGATATTCATGCAGCACATGCCGGCCACGTACACCGCGCTGATCGACGCATATGAGCAGCTGCTCTCGGCTTACGGCGGCATGGGTATGCCCGACGGGAGCGGCATGGGATTTCCCGACGGCGGTATGAGTTTGCCCGACGGGAGCGGCATGGGATTCCCTGACGGAGGAATGGGTCTCCCCGATGCCGACGGTTTGGGCGGAGAATAAGCGACCGGCCCGTAAAAACCGCAATATTCGCGATTAGTTAAGTGAAAAATGAAGTGGAAAAGCCGTTTTTTATATGCTATACTAGCCACGAATCAGAAGTAAGGCTGCGTGACAGCCAAATATAAGAGGAAAGGATACTATTATGAGCAATATCGATCAAATGTCAGCAAACGCGATCCGCGTGCTCGCTGCAGACGCCATTCAGAAGGCAAAATCGGGACATCCCGGACTTCCTTTAGGCTGTGCGGATATCGCATATGTTCTCTGGGGAAAGGAAATGAATCATAACCCGAAGAATCCCAATTGGAGGAACAGAGACCGCTTTATTCTTTCCGGCGGACACGGTTCCATGCTTCTTTACTCACTGCTTCATCTGTTCGGCTATGGTCTCACCAAAGAGGACCTTATGCAGTTCAGACAGCTCGATTCAAAGACACCCGGACATCCCGAGTACAGACATACCGCAGGTATCGAGGCTACGACAGGACCTCTCGGCCAGGGCATGGCTATGGCTGTAGGTATGGCTATGGCTTAAAAGCATATGGCGGCAAA
>JAEEXY010000004.1 GCA_016288005.1 Lachnospiraceae bacterium | reverse complement strand
GTTACTCTCTGCAATGACAGCGTGATCGCAGCTGAGGTTATCGGCACGGATCCGAGTTACGATCTGGCAGTCATCGCCGTAAATCTGAGCGATCTTTCCGATGAAGACATCGCCGCTATCAAGATCGCATCGCTCGGAGATTCCGATTCAGTTACAGTCGGCTCGATGTCGATCGCTATCGGCAATGCTCTCGGTTACGGACAGTCCACCACAGTCGGCTATATCAGCGCTCTTGACCGTGAAGTTACCGTTGAAGGCGTCACAAACAGCCTTATCCAGACAGATACCGCGATCAATCCCGGCAACAGCGGCGGACCTCTGCTCAATGTCCACGGACAGGTGATCGGCATCAATTCGGTAAAATATTCGGATACCAGCGTTGAAGGAATGGGTTACGCTATCCCGATCAATACAGCGATCCCGATCATTAACGATCTGATCGAGGATGTAACTCTCGATCCTTCCGAAGCCGGGTATCTGGGCATCGAAGGCAAGGATGTTACCGAATCCTACTCCACCGGTTTCGGAATGCCCGTCGGCATATATGTATACTCTATCGCTCAGGGTTCTCCCGCTGCCGGGTCGGATCTTCGTGAAGGCGACATAATCACCGCGATCAACGGCAGAAAGGTTTCGACCATGGAAGATCTCCGGAACCGCATTTCAAAGATCAGGGCAGGCGAAACGATCGAGCTGACCGTATATACGATCACAGCCGGACGTTATAACGAGCATACGGTTACGGTTACGCTTTCATCCAGACCTTAATAGATTTCAGGCACAAAAAAGAGGAGGGACGTTTCTTAACAAGGAACGTCTCTCCTCTTTTATATCTCTGATAATTATCAGCCCAGGCATGCCTCTATCTTCTTCATCATCACAGCCTGTGCGAAAGGCTTCAGCACGAAGTTCTCCGCTCCGAGCTCATACCCCTTGCTCTCGGTCTGCGAGGTGATCTCCGCAGTGATCATCATTACGTGTACATCGCTGTAACGCTCGTCTTCCTTTATCTTCTTGATGAAATCAAAGCCGTCCATCTCGGGCATGTTAATGTCGACAAGGATAAGGTCGGGCTTGCGCTTTTCGATGATCTCGAGCGCCTGTTTGGCCGATGTACAGGGAATAACACTGTATTTCTCTTTCAGCAGCTGCTTCGCATGTTCCAGGATCGCTGCCATATCGTCGATGACCAGAATGGTCTTTCTTGCTCCGGGTAGCTGCATAAATCCACGCTTTCTTTATTCAACAGATGCGATGTAGTAATAGATCGGCTGACCGCCGTTGTGAATCTCTACATCAACGCTGTCGTACTTCTCCATGATCGCGTCCGCGATAGCCTGAGCGGATGCCTCATCGGCCTCTTCTCCGTAGTAGATGCTGATAAGCTCGGAATCTTCATCGATCATAGACTCGATAAGTCCTACGGATGTCTCGAACAGATCGGTTCCGACACTCTGGATCGTATGATCGTCAAGGCCCATGTAATCGCCCATTCTGATCTCCTTGCCGTCGATCTTCGTATCACGGACGGCATAGGTTACCTGACCTGTCCTGATGTTCTTCATCGCGTCGCGCATCGCAGCTTCGTTCTCGTCAACGGTCTTGTCGGGAAGATAGCTGATGATCGCCGCAATGCCCTGAGGAACTGTCTTCGAAGGAATAACAACGATATTCTTGTCCTCGGTCATGGCCTTTGCCTGATCCGCCGCAAGAATGATGTTTTTATTGTTGGGCATGATGAATATCGTGTCCGCGTTGACCGCGTCGATCGCGTTCAGCATGTCTTCGGTGCTGGGGTTCATGGTCTGACCGCCCTCGATCAGATAATCAACGCCCAATCCGTTGAATATCTCGTTGATACCCTCGCCGATCGATACGGCGATGAAACCAACGGGCTTACGGGGCTCTGCGGGCTTGGGCTCCTCAGCTGCCGGAGCGGGTGCCGCGCCGTTTGCTGCCTGAGCCTTCTCCTGCTCGAGGAAAAGCTTTTCATTGTGCTCCTCGCGCATGTTGTCAACCTTCATCTTTGTGAGCTGACCGTACTCGAGGCCCTTTTCGAATGCCTTTCCGGGATGATTGGTATGAACATGTACCTTAACTACCTCATCGTCCGCCACGCAAACGATCGAATCGCCGATCGACTCAAGGAATGCCTTGAATTTGCGCTCTTCCTGCTCACCAAACTCCTTCTCGAGCAGAATGATGAACTCGGTGCAATAACCGAATTTGATATCCGCGGTAGAAATATTCTCTGTATTGACGGGACCGCGCTCGCCCGATGCGGCGGGAACGGTAGGTGTGCTCTCACCGGTAAAGCTGAACTCCTTGCCGCAGAGCACGTCATATCCGCCCTTCATGATAACGAGCAGACCCTGTCCGCCCGAATCCACAACACCGGCTTCCTTAAGTACGGGAAGCAGCTCGGGAGTCAGCGCCAGTACCTCTTCCATATGCTCGATGATCTTGCCGACAAACTCGACCAGATCCTCAGTCTGTCCTACCAGCTCGGCTGCCTTTTCGGCTCCGCCCTTAGCCACGGTAAGGATAGTGCCCTCCTTGGGCTTCATAACAGCCTTGTAAGCGGTCTCAACAGCCTTTGTAAAGGCCGCGGAAACAACATCGACCGTTATCTCGTCATAATCACGTATAACCTTTGTAAAGCCGCGTAAAAGCTGAGAAAGGATAACGCCGGAATTACCTCTCGCGCCGCGGAGCGAACCGCTCGAGATAGCCTTAGCAAGTTCCTCCATGCCGGGGTCGGAAAGCGCGTTGACCTCTCGAGCCGCCGACATGATCGTCATGGTCATGTTTGTACCCGTATCTCCGTCTGGAACGGGGAAAACGTTCAGCTCGTTGATCACATCCTTCTCGGAATCTATAGCCTGTGCTCCCGCAAGGAACATCTTGCGCATGAGCGCCGCATTAACCGATTTAACAATCACGATATATTCCTCCTAATATCCTTAATCAATCACGCGAACGCCGTCAACATAGATATTGACAGTAACAACATCCAGTCCGGTACATTCTTCGACTTTATATTTAACCGTCTCGCGAAGATTCTCGCAGACAGAAGGAATATTCACACCGTAAGAAACAATAATATGAAGGTCTATCCTGAGCTTATTGTCCTCTACCCTGACATTGACTCCGTTCGCAAGGTTCTCAACCTTTAAGAGCTTTGCCAGACCGTCTCGTACGTTGATCGATGCCATACCGACAATACCGAAGCACTCGCATGCAGCGGCGCCGGCGCACTTTGCGATCACGTCATTGTCAACAATAATCTCACCGTTTTCGGTCATTATAGTAACGTTCATGTTTTGTCCTCCTCTTTGGGACCGGCTTTCCGGCCGATCCTGATTTTCTGCCTTACAAAAGCAAATATGGGACTGCCAAAAGCAGCCCCATACAAATCGCCGTTAAGCACGCTCTACCTTGCCTGCTCTTAAACATGAAGTGCAAACATACATCTTCTTTGTTCCGCCCTCAGTCTTTACCCTGACAGACTTAACATTTGACTTCCATACTCTGTTCGCACGTCTCGAAACGTGGCTTCTGGAGTAACTCAGATGATGTCCGTACATGTTAGCCTTCTCACAGATCTCACACTTTGCCACCTAACACACCTCCTTAATCCATATTAGGCGCAGAAAATTATTTCTTTAAATGCCTCAAACAAACCGATTTTAACATAAGCCCAAAAATAATGCAACAGTTTTTTATTTCAGATTTTTGTCGATGAATTTACGGCCCTTCTTGTCCATTTCCTCTTCCTGCTCCTTATCCTTCGGAGTCTTCTTTATGCGGTCGATGACCTCGGGAATGGCGTCAAGAACGCGTGTTACGGTATCCTGGTTCTTGATGTTGACGAGCCTGGTCTTGCCGTCCTGAATGACCAGCACCGAATTGGCGGTTATCTTTCCGCCCATGCCGCCGCCTGCGCTGTTCTTCGAATCCTTGGCAAAAGCGCCCGCGCCTACCGCGAAGGAAACATCAACGAGCGGCACGATGATCGTTCCGTCGTCAAACTTAACCGCGTCTCCGACAACCGTCTTTGCGGAAATAAAAGAATCCATTCCCTTAAACAATGCTGCTGCGGTCTCGTTAAAATTCTCAGCCATATCAGTCTTTCCCCTCTGCTTTTATTGTCTTATAAACAAATCTGCAATCCTTTTTCAGAATAACCTGCAATGCGATGAACAGTACCGTCCCGAGTCTCGCATGCCCTCTGAACTCAATATTGCCCTCGAGTACCTCGTTCTCGAAATCAGGCTCGAACTTCATATGATCATAGAACAGACCGTAGGTCGCGCCCACAGCGGCCGTTATATATCCGGTCGTCGAAGGATCCTCGAACCCGTAATGCGCCCGGCCCTTCAGCCGTCTCGGAAGTATATGCCTCAATGCGGCGAACAGGCGGTTTAAGGCATAATGTATGCCGTTCCTGAACCTCGGATCGTCTATGATCTCTTTGTAGTGCACCAGTTTATTATAAATGTTCTTGAGCTTTTCGGCAATATCGGTTTTCTTTGCCTCAAGTTTGTCGAAGAAGCTCTGTTTTTCCTCTGCGTCGCCGTTTCCCTCTTCGGGCTCGGGAATTTTGACGGGCTTTTTGCTCTTTTTCTTTTTGCCGACCTTGTGGCCCGGGATCTTGTCGTCACCGGTTGGCTCGCTTATGATTACCGCTTCGCTGTCGGTTTTCCCGGTTACGGTCACCGCTTCGCTGTCCTTACCGGCGGCTGCGGTTTTGATATCGGCTTCAGCGGTCGTATCGGTCTTGTCCGACACATCCGTTTTATCCGTGGCATCCGTATTTTTCGGACCGTTTTTATCCGCACCGGATTTCCCGTCATCTGCCTTATTTATCTCTGATCTATCCGACTCTGACTTGCCTAAATCGGCCTTATCAGAATCTGACTTACCTGTGTCTGCTTCTTTATCCTTATCACCGTCACCGGCCTCATTTTTACCGCCGTCCGGCTTTTTATCGGTATCTCCGTTCCTGTCCTTCAGTGCGAATCCGAATATCCTGATCTGTTTGGCCAATCCGTCTTCACCGTAGGATACGATCACATGGACCAGGTGCAGCAGCCACGTCACATGCACATCGGCAGCTATCGCCTCTGCTTTTTCAGCCTTTCCGCGGTACCTGACAGGCACCAACAGGACCAGCAAAAGCAGGAAAAGCACGAGTCCCAAGAGACTCAGCAGAACGATCCCTATGATCTTCAGGATCATCAATATCACAGAAAGCATGCTTTCCTCCCGTTAAACCGAACCAAAATACTTCCTTACATCGAAACCGCCGGTCGCTTCGTATATCTCCCCAACCAGTTCGGCTGCCAGCTCGCACGCCTCTTCCCTGGTGTTGGCGAGCCCTATTATATGCAGATCTGTGTCCGACCTGCGATAATGCTCAAAAAGCAGCTCTCCCATGTTGTAAATATCAAAGAGATTCTTTTCGTTTGTCGCGAGCGTGATACAGAAAGTCGTGGCTGATGTCGCCCTTCTTCTCTTAACGCGTCTGCGAATGCTGCCGAGCTCTTTCCTGATGCGCTCGGAGCATCGAAGATTATCATCCCAAGTGATCATACTGTCCCCGTGTTATCTGTTGGTCTTTGCCGTGTCCAGGATAAGCTTAACGGCAACCATTTTCTCATAGGTATCGCGGCAGCCGTCGAGCGAATCGCGAACATAGTTCATTACATCCGTGCGTGAGTTGAAAAATACGGGCAGCTGTGAAAGGATCGCTGCCATTCTGGCCCTCTGCATGAGCTTCATGTCACTGCCGAAAGCCTCCGAAAGCTCTGACTTTATCTCCTCGAACCTGCCCTGAACCTCAACCTCCGCAAGCTCATGCGATGCCTCGTCCTTCAGGTCCGCAAATACGGAAGGCGACATCAGTTTTTCGCATGAATCAAAGGTCTCGAGAAGCGGTCTCACATCGGTGTCGCTGCCGTCAAGGTTCTGCTTGGCCGCGCGTGTCTGATACTTCTGCAGTCTCTCCATAACGGGCTCGAAGATGCCCTCGAGCATCTGCAGGCTCTTGAGCACATCATCGCTCATTTCCTTATCCGCAGGGTTTGCCAGGCCCTCTGCCGCCTCGGAAACCAGTACCTTTACATTGGCGGTCTCCTTCGCGAAAACAGTCTCAACATTGGCGAAACACATAACCATGACAGCCATGCGGTTTACTATTGTCTCTGCTGATTGCAGCAGCTCGCTCATGTCGGTGATCACCTGCACAGCCTCTATCAGACGGGCTTCGAGCACCGGATAGGAAATCTCATCCACATTGTCGTAATCGGCGCCTGCCAGCTCGTTAAGCTTAGCTTCAAGTTCGGGATACACATCGGACGAAACCGACTTAAGTCCGGACGAAGTTCTCAGCATATACAGTTCGCGGTCGAGTGCCAGCGAATCGGTCCCGATGTATTTCTTAAGTGAGTTCTCCATGATATCAAAGAATTTGGTCTTTGACATCCTGAGAGGAAGCTGGGATACCGCCAGTTTGATGTTCTCGTTGATCTCGGCATTCTCTCCGCTCGAGAATACGGCAGAGAGCACATCTCTCGCCGCGGCGTCGTTGTTGAACACCTTGAGCGTGCTCTTGTCGACGGGCTTGATGCGGTTGATCACATACTCATGCAGCTTAAAGCGGTCGGAATATGATATCAGGTCAATCGCGAGCTCTTTTACGCTCTCCCTGAACTCAAATATCCTGCGGCTCACTTCGGCGATATCCGCGTTTTCAAGGCCGTCCAGATATACGATCTTTACGATATCCGACAGCTCGCCGACAACCTCTTTGCCGTGAGGCAGCTCGTCAAACGAATGGTGTCTCGCGTCGCCCTCACCGGGCTTTCCCGCCCAGGACTCATAGAACATGTAATAATCAATGGCTCCCATGACCATCGAAATAAGATAATAGCACTCGGGAACATCCTTCTCGAGATAATTCTTTGAACTCATAACAATCCCTTGAACGCGCGCGATTGGATTTAGCCTGAACGGCTACGCGCGCAGTACATATTTGATAAAAGCGTCGATATAGCATGCCGCGGGTGAAGCGGAAAACGAAGGCGTACCGATAAAGCCCGAAAAAACGCTCACAAAGCCCGTAACGCCCGATACGATAAGGAACACAGTACCCAGCAGCTGATACACAAAAACGCTCCTGCAGATAAACGCGAACAAGTAAAAGACCGTGCTGCAAAAAACAGTGAAAACCAGATCGATCAACAGCAGGCGTAAGCTCCCGTACATTCCTGCGGTACCGTAAAGCATGACCGAGATCAGCACGATCACCGGCAGGCTGTACACTGTAAGTGCCGCGATCTCGAGGAGCGCGGCTTTAAGTTTAAGCGAACCCACAGTTTTCAGCCGAGAACGTATGCCGCTCTCAAACTCAGAAACGACCGGGTTGCACGAACAGAAGCAGACCAGCATCAGCAGCATCGCGATCATCCCCGCGATCATCTGTCTGTAGATCATGCCGTTCGTGATATCCGAAGGCGATGTCTCACCGGTTTTGCCGTCAACGTATCTCACGTCGAACTTAAATCGGAACTCATCGCTGCCCGCCAAAGTTCCAAGATACTCCGAAAAGCCTTCAAAATCAAGCTTGTTTCTGCCCTCGACAGGCTCAAGCTTCTGGTATCTGACAAAAGCTTTGTCGAGGCATATCTCATACATCATACAGCCCGCGACGATGTCCGATATGACCGTCGAAACCTTATCGTCCTCGGCCGCGTACAGCATGACCGTTTCCGAAGGGCTGCCGCGCCGTACCGAATCACCGTATCCGTCCTTTATCACGAAAATGCAGTTGATATAGCCGTCAAGCAGCATATCGTACAGAGACGCGAACTCATCCGTATAAACATACAGCGCGTCATTTGCGCATATCTTTTCCGAAAGTATACGCGCCTCACTGCTGTCATCCTCCGTGACCAGCCCTATCGGCAGGCTCGAACGCTCCTCTGAGTGGATATTCAGTCCCATGATGACGAACAGGATGACCAGGCAGACGGCTATATAGCATATTGTGGCGGTCCGGTCCCTCAGCAGGAGCTTTAACCGCAGTGTAAATTCATTCATAGCAGCATCCTGATAAACCAGTAATTGGGTGTCAGTCTCGCAACCGAAGCCATCGCCTCGGGCAGATACATGATCGGTATAATGCCTCCGCCGGCGACCGTCAGCAGCAGGATCAGCATATTTGCCGTAATGACATAGCTCGCCACGCTCTTAAAGCATGATCCGAATATAACGAACGCAAAGCAGCTTACAAACACGACAGGCAGTATAACGGCGATTGCCGCAGGTTTTATCCTCACCGGCGTAAAAAGCTCCAGTACGGCCATGACCGCGCACAGCAGCAGTCCGCAGATAAGCGTATAGGCAAAAGCCTTGGACATATGTCCGACGATCGGCCGGTGTCCGATGGTCGCCAGTCTCTTCTGCGCGCTCCCGAGCTTTTCCTTAAGCATGCTGAGTCCCGCAAACGCTCCGATGTAGAGCACCAGCAGCATGATCAGCGAATAGATGTAATAATTGACCAGCGATATACCTTCGAAACGCTCTATGTATTCCCTCTCGAAAAAAGTATCTTTCCCGAGAGCAGTGAATATAAGGTCATATGATACCGCTACGTTTTCGGAGGAGACAGCGTCGGCGGAGTATCCGTCCGCGGACATCACATCGTACAGGGTCTGACACCCTGCCTCGACCGCAGTGATGTACTGCGAATAACTCTCGAGCAGGTTCCTGTAGACTACTGCCTTTGTCGGATCCGAGCTGTTTATCACTGCCTTCATCGCGACATTGTTTATATTTATCAGATTTGCGGTAAAAGCCTCGGGTATCACGAGATACAGATCGAGTTCACCGTCCGCGAACCTCTCTTCGAGCTCCTCTTCGTCCGCTTCGACGACTTCGATGTACGAACTGAACACCTCATTGTCGCGGAAATAAGATATGAGCAGCGAGGAATACTCCGAGTCGTCCCGGTCCGCGACACCCATCGCGATACGCGGGCTCTCATAATCCGCGCGGCCGAACAGCACGGCAATGACCGCCGCAGCCAGCAGGATCGCGGCAAACAGACCGAGCCTCGGCTCATGCAGTATAAGCTTTAAGTCCTTTGTCAACATAATCTCTTACTGTACATGCTCATGCGTAAACAGATGGTCCTGACAATACTCATAGTTGCCGTTGCACTTCGAGCAGAAACGGAATTCCAGATTCGCTCCGTCGAGCTCCGTACGGCCGCATACCGCGCATTTGTGTCTGGTAATGACCTTTCTGCCGGTCTGGGGATCGTTTACCGAATGGCTCATTCCGTCACGCATGCCGGATGTATAGCTCCTCGAGAAATCCATCTTGCGTTTGATAGACTTCGGCGACAGATAGCTCCTTGTCATGAAGAAATAAACAAAGAAATTGGCCAGCGAAACAACGATAACTATCGTCGTGCAGACACCGAACGCGAATCCGCCTTTGACAAAACCGTCGATGATGTTATAGCCAAGTATCACAAAATAACCGATCATCAGCCACTTAGCCTTTATGGGGATCAGGAACATCAGATTGAACTGTGCCTGAGGGAATGTGGCCGCAAACGCGAGCAGCATCGACATATTGAGGTATCCGAGCGATACCGGGAAGCTGATCCCGGCTCCGAGATACAGTCTGGTGAAAATATAGATCAGCACTACAGCAAGTACATTCGCGAATATGCCCATGAAGTAGAACAGGTTGAACCTGAAGGTTCCCCAGACGTATTCGAGGCTGGTTCCGATCGAATAATAAACATACATCAGCAGTATGGACAGCAGCAGACTGCTGTCCATCGGCTGGATAAGGAACGTGAATATCCTCCAGACCTGGCCTTTGAGTACCATATCGATGTCGAGCATCAGATACGCGTAATATACCTGCGGGTTGATGTAGTAAACTATGAGTCCGAGCGCATACACGATCATCATATACAGCATCAGATTCTTTATGGCATATTTGCCGAATTTCCTTTCAAGCTTTAATAACACTAGTTGTCTTCCTCCTCGCTGATCTTAAAGATATTGTTGACCACGATCTCGCGGTTAACCTCGATCAGCATCTCATATTTTTCATTCCTCGGGGACTCGTCCTCAGCATCGGGGAATGCAATGATCTCAAAGTCACTGCCTGTAAGCTCACCGTTGCTGCCGGCCTCCTTATAATGGCGCATATCGTCGGTGCAGACCTGGATATTGCCGAGCGGCAGGATATGTCCTTTGCGCAGGAAAAGCGGTACTTCGCCGAGCGCGCATTCGATGTAATGATGTCCCGCGGGCATGACCTCGGTCGTATACTCCGATGCGGTCTTAAACTTAACGAAGAGCATCTCCTCGGGCAGATAAACATATCTGCCTACCGCGTTCTGTGTATAGACGGGCGCGATCATGAGCCCCTCGCCGAGCAGGAGCTGGTCCTCAACGGTATGCGCGTGGTCGTCGTCCTCATAGTCAAATCCGAGCGGTCTGAAAAGCATCTCGTCGTTGAGCGCCGCTTTAAGATACTCGCTGTAAAGGTACGGGATAAGCCTGTATCTTAGTGCGATTATCTCCCTGAAGCCCTCATTGTTGTCGAATTCGTAGCACTCCTGACGTCTGCTCCCTATAGTCGAATGATTGCGGAAAAGAGGCGTGAAAATGCTCAATGCGATCCATCTCATCAGCAGGTCTTCGCTGGTATCGTATCCGAATCCGCCGGTATCGGCGCCCGAATACAGGAAGCCGCACATATTGAGGCCGGGCAGCTGCTGAAGATTTAGCAGCAGATGCGACCACCATGAATTGTTGTCGCCGGTCCAGATGCCGCCGTAGCGATGCGCGCCTATGTAGGACGACCTCGAGAACAGCAGCGGTCTCTTGCCGCCGAGCTGCTCCTCAAGTCCCTCGAAAGCGCCTCTGGTCATATTGTAACCGTAGAGGTTATGAACCTTGTCATGACGGATCTTCTTGCCGTCCACCTTATGATAAAAATGCTTATATTCGTTGTGGCTGCGCCATGCGCGTATCGAATCGGAGATGCGGTAGATATCCTCTACCTTTGGTTCGTTTTCATTAAGAGCGAGCTCATCGAGCAGATCGATGGTGGCGCCGAAACTCCAGCCCGTATAAAATATCGCGGGCTCGTTCATATCGTTCCAGAAGCCCTCGATGCCCGCATCAGTAAGAGTCGCGTACTGCTCTCCCCACCATGTCCTGACCTCGGGACGCAGGAAATCGGGAAGATTGCACCAGCCGGGCCATACGCCGATACCGAACAGTGAATTGTCCTCGTTCGTGCAGAGATACCCTTTTGCCTTGGCTTCGTCGTAAGGCTGATAGCCCTCTTCGTTTTTGATCGCCGCGTCTATGATCGGCACGAGTCTGACACCCTGCTCCCTGAGTTCTTCGACAAACTCGGCGAAGTTCGGGAAACGCTTTTTATCAACGGTGAAATTCTTGAATCCGTCCATATAATGGATGTCAAGATAAACGCTGTCGAGCGGGATACCGAGCTTTCTGTATCTGTTTACGACCTCCCTGACCTCGTCGGCGGTCTCGTAGCTGTAGCGCGACTGACCGTAGCCGAAGCCCCAGAGCGGCGGGATATAGCTCTGTCCGATGATATTCCTGAACTGCTTTACTATGCTCTTGATATCGACACCGTTGATCATATAGATGTTCAGGTCGCGTGAAGGCACTGTGATCCTGATCTCGTTCCTGTGTGTGAAGCCGAGATCGAACTCCATTCTCCCGGGGTAATCGAAGAACAGTCCGAATATCTCCTCGCCGTCCTTGACCACGATAAAGTTGTGCGAGCCATAGAGACTGTGCTTGCCCTCGAGCTGGTCGGGCTCGTCGGTGTTGTCCGAAATATACTTATACCCGCGCTTGTTGATGCCGCGCATGGTCTCTCCGAGACCGTAGATCACGGCCTCATCTGACATCTCATAGGTCACCGTAACGGCCGGCTGGCCGTCCGACGGATGATTGTCGATAAAGAGCTGTACCTCAAGATTCCCGAGCAGTTCCAGGAATTCTACGTCACTGCGGTCGTTAACCTCTTCGAAATTTACGACCGCGTCGGTTTCAAACGGATTTCCGAGCTTTAATCTGTAGATCATATTAATCTCCTGTCCTCTTTTTCCCTCTTACTGTTCTTCCTGTATCAAACCCTCAGTTCCCGGTCTCGCGACCATGGAAAAATTCGTATAATAAACGACAAATCCGGGCTTTGCGCCGTTCGGCTTTTTGACGTTCTTGCGTTCGAGGTAATCCACCTCGACCTTGTCGCCGTCCCTGTTCCTCGAATAAAACGCGGCAACGGCCGCGGCCTGCTCAAATACCCTGTCGGGCACCTCTCTGCCGTCGGTTTTCAGCACCACATGCGATCCCGGGCAGTCCTTTGCGTGGAACCACCAGTCCGAACCGTTGGCAAACTTAAACGTCAGCTCGTCGTTCTGATAATTGTTCCTGCCGACACATATAAGGAATCCGTCCTCAGTCCTGTACCTGATCGGCTCGCTGACCCTGCGGCCCGACTTCTTCGAGCCTTTCCCGCCGGGTTTGCCCCCTCGTCCCGCAGGACGTTTCATATACCCGCAGCTCACCAGCTCATCGCGTATCTCCTCGAGGTCCTCCTCGTGCTCGGCAATGTCGAGCGACATCTTTACCGATTCGAGATGCTGCAGTTCCTCTTTTGTCTCGGCTATATACTTTTCCGTAGCCTCAGCCGTGCGCTTTTGCTTGGAATATCTGTCAAAATACTTTTTCGCGTTGTCGATCGCCGAAAGCTCGGGATCGAGCGGAATGTCGATATCCTCGCCCGTATAGTAATTATTGACCTTTATGTTCTTTGCCCCGGGCTCGGCCATATATCCGAAAGCCGTGAGCAGTTCTCCGTAAACCCTGTATTTATCGCGCTTTGCCGTATCATCGAGCTGTTTTTGCTGCAGCTCGTATTTTTTGGCGGCACGGCCTATGGCGTTCGATATGATCTTGGCCATGTCATATGAGCGCTGGCGGATCCTGGCCGAATTGCTCTTTGCCACATAATACTGGCGTATCAGTGAGCTGACCGAATCAAAAGTCACTGTCTCGGATGAGCCCGTGCTCTCTAAGAGTGACAGCCTGACCACGGAAAACTCATAAGGAGCACCGTCCCTGTAAACAATATTCGGACTGATGTTGCCCTCAGCAACATCCCCGAGCATGCGCGAAAATGTCTTGAACAAATGCATCAGCAGGTCTTCGTCGATATCGGCCGCGCGCAGATCGGGATCGAGTCCCGCCCTGTATACCGCCTCGTTCGCGAGCAGCGGGCTGATGCCCGTGAAAGCCTTATATAACGACTCGTGCAGACCGGCGTTTACCGACCTGATGCCGTCTTTAAAGCTGTTAAAATCCATCGTGACCGGATCTGTCTTTTTCACGGTCTCGGTCACAAAATACTCCCTGCCCGGCAGTACCTCTCTTACGGAGCTTACCGAAGAAGGTATCCTCTTTATGCTGTCGATGATCGTATTGTTGTCATCGCAGAGGATGATATTGCTGTGCTTGCCCATGATCTCGATGATCAGGCGTTTTTTCTTAAGATCGCCCATATCGTCGAGATGCTCGAAATCAAAATTGATGATGCGCTCAAGCCCCGGCTGCGAGATATCCGTAAGCTTTGCCGACTGCAGATGTTTCCGCAGGAGCATGCAGAATGCCGGCGAGACGAGCGGTGATTCCTTCGATGCGTCGGTCAGATAGACCAGCGGCAAGCCCGCGTCCGCGGACAGCAGCAGTTTATACTGATCGTAGTTCTTTATCGTGAGGATCAGCTCATCCTTCTCGGGCTGCGCGATCTTCATAACCCTGCCGCCCACGAGCCTGTCTTTGAGCTCTTTTGTAAGGGCGGACATTACTACTCCGTCAAATGCCATTATTCATCCTTTAAATGCCTCACAGCCTGATAAACTCGGGCTTATGGCGGCGATATATCGTGTAATACTTAAATCCGAGACTCTTTAAGAAATCTTCGGTTCTCTGAAAATCATAAAAAATATGCTCGGGCTTGTGTCCGTCGGAACCGATCGTCAGCAGTTCCCCGCCGAGCTCGCGGTATCTTTTGAGCACGGTCTCATGAGGGTGTGTAAAGCCCAGACCGTATTTGATGCCCGCTGTATTGCACTCGAGAGCCTTGCCCTTATGTATCAGGGTTTTCAGGTATTCATCGACGATATCCGAAAACCGCATCGGATCGTAATCCGAGGGACCCCTCCATTCGTCGGATAAAGGAACGTATCTGACAACATAATCAAAATGCCCTGCGGAATCGAAGCAGTCGTAATTCTCAGCATTTTCAGCGACGGCAATGAAATACTTCTCCAGCCCCTCGCGCGGAGTCTTCCCTACCCAGTAGGGCTCTGTGTAAAACGGATCGGTGTGCTCGAGGCAGTGCGTTGAACCGATCGTAAAATCCAGATCGTAAGTCTCGTTGAGACGCGTATACTTCGCATTCATGTCACCGATCAGCTCAGGCTCGCTGCGAAGTCCGTACTCTATGCCTATCATTATCTCGAGGCGCCCCTTATATGCGTCTCTCAGTTCGCACATCCGCTCATAATACGCGGCATCGTCAAACTCGAAATCGGTCCCGGCCTCCTTAGCCATCGGATAATCATAATCCATGTGATCCGTAAAGCATATGCCCGAGGCTCCGAGGCGGATCGCCTCTTCCGCCTGCTGTTCGGGCGGGGTGTCGGAATCACCGGAAAAAGAAGAATGCATGTGAAAATCGTACCTGATCATAATATTTCAATCATCTCCGAACATTTCTCTTAACTGCGTCACGCAGGCTTTTACCGCGTCAACGGTCCTGTCGACCTCTTCGATCGTATTGTTGCGCGAGAGCGTAAGCCGAAGCGACCCGTTGAAATGATCAGCAGCGACACCGATCTCCTTTAATACCCTCGAAGGCCTGTTGGCGGCCGCCGAGCAGGCAGCGCCTGTCGAAGCGCAGATATTCCTGATATCGAGTCCGATCACGAGCGACGAGCCCTGAACGCCCTTAAACGCGAACGAGCAATGACCCGGAAGCCTCTTATCGCCCATATCGGGCAGCTGCGGTCCGGTGAGTATCGTATCGGGTATCTCGTTCAATATCCTGCTCACCAGTCTGTCTCTAAGCTCATGTATATAGCGCGTATCCGCTGACATACGTATGCCCGCGAGCCTGCAGGCCTCTCCGAAGCCCACGATACCCGCGACGTTTTCCGTGCCGGAGCGCAGGCCGTGCTCCTGTCCGCCGCCGTACATGGTCGGTACTATCTTTGTGCCGCGGCGCAGGTAGAGAAGTCCTATGCCCTTGGGGCCGCCCAGCTTATGTGCCGATGCGCTCAGCATATCAACGCCCATCACGTCTACGTCGAGCAGTACATGACCGAACGACTGGACTGCGTCGGTATGGAACAGATAACCGTATTCGGCCGCAACCGAACCGATACCGGCTATATCGTTTATCGCGCCTATCTCGTTGTTTGCGCTCATTACCGAGATGATGCCGTTATCCTTTGTCTGTCCCGATGCGTCATCACGCTTTGTCTTGACCTGGCTGTGCACTGCCTCCTCAACCGCCCCGGGAGTTATGAATCCGTCCTTATCGGGCGAAACACGCGCCAGCTTGATAAAACCGGCTTTTTTGAGGGCATCGAGTGTATTGTATACCGCCGGATGCTCGATCGTATCCGATACCGCGTTAAACCGCTTGTCGCGCGAGAAATGAGCCATGGCGGTTCCGTACAGGGCCAGGTTGTCCGACTCCGTACCGCATGAGGTGAATATGATCTCGTCGGGCTCCGCGCCGATCAGTGCCGCAGCCTGCGCCCTCGCCTTATTGATGGCGCTGCGGGCGAGCGACGCGTCGTGATATGTACCCGACGCATTGGCATAGTTAAATGTCATGAACGGAGTCATGGCGTCCTTAACGAGAGGATCGAGCGCGGTCGTTGCCGCATTGTCAAAATAGATGTAATCAGTCATTTCCATAGATGATGAACGAATCCCTTCCGCTTCCCTTTACCTTGTAGAGTGCCTTATCCGCACATTCGAGGAGCTTTTCGTAATCCGCCGCATGCTGGGGATACAGCGCTATGCCGATACTTGCCGATTTGTTGATCGTCTGTCCGTCGACTACCAGAGGCTTTCTGAGGACCTCATGCAGCTTACGCGCCTGGTTGAACTGTGCCTGGGGATCCTTGACATCGCAGACGAACACAACGAACTCATCTCCGCCTATCCTGCCGACGATATCGTTCGAACGGAAGGCGGCCGTTACCGATTTTACGACATCGATGATAACATTGTCGCCCATCAGATGTCCGTAGGTATCGTTAATGCTCTTGAACTTATCTATATCTACGAGCAGCAGCATGCCCGAGCTCGTGGAATGCTCCGAAATATAGCGGTTGATAAGGAGCTTCGTGTACTCTTTGTTGAATGCGCCGGTCATCGGATCGCGCATTGCCTTGTTCTCGAGGAGACCGAACTTACGCTTATCGTCATCGATATCTATCAGGATCGCCGAGATCGTGACATGACCGCGACGCATGATCCTGTTGCCCGAGAGCTTGAACCATCTGGCTCTGCCTGCCGCGGAAGAATTTCTGGCGTTCGGTCCCTGATTCATGGCGAATTCGAAGATAAGATCGCCCTCATCACTGATCGAGTTAAGGATCGCAGCGGGATCCGATATGCCGATAAAACGGTAAAAGTCATAATCGTACTTTTCGGCGAACTCCTCTTTTGTGATGCCGAGGATCTCGTAAAAGCTGTCGCTCGCGTACGAAACGAATCCCGACTCGACAACAAAATTGACTATTCCGGCGCCGATCTTATTTGTGAGACGGTTGATCTCCAGAAAACGGTCGATACGTTCCTGTTGCCGCATCCACATGAAAAATCCGAAGCCTGCCACGATGATGACCGCCAGAACGCTCACAGAGATCGTAATGATCGTTGTAGGCGGAAGCCCCGCCGCTCCGGCAATGATGATATTATTCACGTTAACCTCCGTATAAAAGAATTACACAGCTGTTCAATCCTAGTTATTATATCACATTCGGCAAGACTAGTCGAATTAAATAATTTTAAACCGGAAAACCTTTACACCCGCCTGCCGTTTTGCTATAATTCATCACGTTGAGCATCCGTAGTGAAGTGGATATCACGCAGCCCTCCGAAGGCTGTAACATGGGTTCGAATCCCGTCGGATGCATAGCGAATGCGGTTCTATAAACAAAAACAGTATCTGCTGTAACAGATACTGTTTTTGTTTATAGAACCGCACCTTGCAATCGATAGACAAGGTGCAGATGCTCCAATGCATCTTGTCTATTGCGAGGAGGCGAAGCCATCCGCGGTCATGCAGAGGTATTTTCGATGCATGACTACATTTATATTACCGATTTTCTCTGTACCATCATGCACGGCATCTTTATCAATTCTGCCGGCTGACTCCTGTAGTTCTCGTCTTCGATCTCCTTTATGATCTGCTCGGCGCAGGTTTTTCCGATCGCCTCGAGCGGCAGCTCACAGGTAGAGAGCTGAGGGAACAGATACTCCGAGATCTCTCTGTTGTCAAATCCGAATATCGAGATATCCTCTCCGACGATCAGTCCTTCCGCCATGGCTTCGTCGTAAGCTCCCGCCGCCATCAGATCGTTCATGCACCAGATGGTCGTGATACCCATGGAAAGGAGCTTTCGTGCGCATATCCTGCCGGATTCACGCTCCCAGTCACCGTACAGTACCAGGTCCTTATCGTACTTGATCCCGAACTCCGAAAGAGCCGATCTGTATCCTTTCAACCGCTCGATCGTATGCATGTTGTCTTCTTTGCCGCATATGACACCGATCTTCTTATGACCGCGGTATATCAGATGCCGGGTCACCATAACGCTTCCTCCGAAATCATCGATGAGAACGCATCTGTAATTGCTGTTTCTCGAATGTCCGTACGCAAATACAACGGGTATACCGTAATCGTCCGGAACAACATCCACGGCATGACCGTGCGCCGCGACATATATAATACCGTCGGCCCTCATGGCCTTTGCTTCGACCAGTGCGGGTGAGGTGTATTTCATCAGCAGCTTTTCCTCACCGAGATTCACGCCGGTCTTCTTCCACTTCTCATACATGCTCATGTTGATGAGGATCGTCCTGTAGCCTTTGGCTTCACAGACATCCATGATAGCCTCAACGATGGGAGGTGTCGAGAACTGCAGCAGTTCCTCGGCGATTATGCATATAAATTTGTTGTTTTGCCGGCGCATACCCTGCGCAAAGAAATTGGGTCTGTAGCCGGTCTTTTCGATCGCTTCGAGAACCTTATTCCTGGTCTCCTCGGACATTTTCGACTTACCGTTCAGGATATTCGAAACCGTACTCGGAGAAACGCCGCACATTCGCGCGATCTCTTTAAGAGTAATCACAATACCGCACCTCTTGATAAAACAGCCCCCTGCTCGATGAAACCGTAGGGGGTAAACTAAATTCTCCACATTTATACTTTTAGTATCGTTTATTTTTACGGCTGTGTCAAGCCGAAGGTCAAAAACACACGTATTTTATAATTAACGGCTTCGCTACATTCGGAACTCTTGCGTCGAAAGCTTGTGCCCGGGCAAAGCCCGGCACAAGCTTTCGGAGCAAGAGCACAAACGGCTTCGCCGCCGGATGGTAGTCTCGCATCGATAATACCTCTGCGAGACCACAAACGGCTTCGCCGCCCCGCCACGAACAAGGTGCATTGAAGCGTTTGCACCTTGTTCGCAGCATGGCGGGGTGGAATAAAAAATGACCGAGCCATAAATGACTCGGTCATTTTTATTCCATTTGTTAGTCCTGAGGAATGATTTCCTTCTTGTTGTAGCTGCCGCATGCCTTGCATACTCTGTGAGGCATCATCAGCGCGCCGCACTTGCTGCACTTAACAAGGTTGGGAGCAGTCATCTTCCAGTTTGCGCGACGACTGTCTCTTCTGGCTTTAGAAGTTCTGTTTTTCGGACAAATAGCACCCATTGCTCTTACACCTCCTTCTGTCGGAACAAATCCCGGATAATTGACATTCTCGGGTCAAGCACGGTGCGGTCGCAGCCGCACTCTCCCCTGTTGAGATTCGCTCCGCAGACACTGCAAATACCTTTGCAGTCCTCTGTGCAGAGCACCTTCATGGGAAACCCTATCATAATCTCTTCGCTGATAAAAGCATCAACATCGAGCTCATATCCGTCTATGTAATTTACCGGCTCTTCGTCATCCCTGATCCTGACCGTACCGTCATCCTCCCAGGTAAACACATAGTCCGTATCGATATCAAACGGTACCGATACAGGCTCTAAGCACCTGTCGCACGGAACGGAAAGCTCCAGTTTTGTCTGAGCCTTGACCCTGACTGTTTTTGCTGTGTCTGAAACGGCTGAGAACCTCACGGGCTCCTTTTTGGCCACGGGATAACTCTCGCCCATATACATAAAACTCTCTGCCTCCACATCCGCGGTGAACTCACGGCTTTCGGAGTTAAGATTCATGACGCCGGAAAGAGAAATTCGCATCCAAATATCCTTTCTTTTACACATCAAAAACGATGCGCTCAAAATCGCACATGCATTATTATATCAAATTACTTGTGATTGTCAAACATTTTTTTCGATTATTTTAAGCTGAATAAATAGCCGAATAATCGTAGTTCTTTGTCTTATTCACACGGTCAACGTACTCATGTATCTGATCGAAATCATCCTCGTGCGCCAGACGCATGAACGCCAGAAATGCTTTCATGTCAAAATTCTTTACTTCTTCGATCATGAGCTCCATAGCCGTGGAGGAATCGAAAGCCTTGCGGTAAGGCCTGTCGGAAATCAGCGCGACATATACATCGCATATCCTTATGATCCTCGAACCCAGCGGGATGGCTTCTCCGGCGAGCTTATCCGGATATCCCGATCCGTCGTAATTCTCACGCTGATGCAGCACTATCCTTCTTAGTTCCTCGGACCCTACCTGCTGTTCGCAGAGGAACTTATAGCTGAGCTCCGGAAACTGCCTTACATATTTCATTTCCTCGATGCGCAGCAGCTCTTTTTTCCTGCCGTACATCAGGCCGCCCAGCTGCAGCTTTCCGATATCGTGCAGAAGTCCCGCGTCCGATATCATATCGCAGTACGGCGCGTCATGCCCCAGTGTCTTGGCCAGTCTCCCGGAAAGGAACGACACTATATAACCGTGGTTGATCGCGTCCTCGACATCCTCGGCATACTCCGCCTCGATGTTGAACAGACGCATCAGCTCAGGTTTTTCCTTGATCATCATAATCCGTTACCCCGCAATAAAGGTGTTTTAACTGATCCCGTGCTCCGCTATGTAATCAAGCTTTCGCGAGATCATCTCATCTATACGGTCAATATATTCATGAACGTTCTTAACATTCTCAACGCGCTCGAAGCGTTTGTCACCGGCATCGCGCACAAACTTGCTCGAGGCGCCGGAACCGCAGGCCAGTATTATCTGTTTCTCCTCCATAATGAGGATATTGTAGAGTCCTTCCTTACCGGGACGCGCATATCCGACGTTTTCCAGATTATCGGTCATATTCTTCTGGCGGTAGAGGTAGTAAGGCTCGTAGCCGTGTGCCTTCATGAACGAAGCCGCGGTCTCGACCATCTGTGCCACATCCCTGGCCTCATTGCCCTCGTAGAGCTCGCCTTCGGTAGTGAGTCTGGCCGCCCGTTTCCTCGCGAGAGTATGTACCGTCACGCTGTCCGGATCGAGCTTTTCGATCTCCGACAATGTGTAATCAAAATCGTTTATATCCTCGCCGGTGAGTCCCGCGATCAGATCCATGTTGATGTTGTCAAACCCGAGGCGTCTGGCCATCGCGAACGCGTCACGCACCTGCTGCGCGGTATGTCGTCTGCCTATGGTCTCAAGTGTCCGCTCCACCATGGACTGGGGATTGATCGATATCCTCGTGATGCCCTCATCTTTCAGCAACAGGAGTTTATCTTCGGTGATGCTGTCGGGTCTGCCGGCCTCAACCGTAAACTCACGGACACCGCTCATGTCAAAGCTTTCTTTAACGCAGCGGATCAGCTCACGCAGCTGCTTCGCCGAGATCGAGGTAGGTGTGCCTCCGCCGAAATATACGGTCTCGAGCACACGCCCGGGAAAACAGGACGAAACCGCCCTTATCTCTTTTTTAAGAGCCTCGATGTAGGGCTCAATACAGTCTGCGAACCTCTCTATCGGATGCGAACCGAACGAGCAGTAATTGCATATGCTCGGACAGAATGGAACGCCTATATATAAGCTGTAGCCGTTCCGGTAATCGATCGCGTCGAGCAGTTGGTACTCCACAGCCGCGATCCTCGTAGCCAGAGCAGCCTTTTCCTTCGAAACGTAGTAGTTGTCGTACATGAACTGCAGGTGCTTCGCTTCGCCTCTCTCAAGCCTCTCAAAGATCAGCTTGGTCGGCCTGACGCCTGTCAGCACACCCCAGGGCAGCTCCTTACCCGTATAGCCCGAAAGCAACCTGTACAGGGCTCTGAGCAGCTGATTCCTGTAAGCGCGGTGCCGCTTTTTGGCGTCTGTCTCCCCGGATATAAACTCCTCGGTGATCTCAGCCGCGGCATCGCATACCTGCACATTATCTCCGGCAGCTGACGTCCCGCCGACCGCCAGCCTCATCCTGCCGTCTTCGAGAGCAAAGCTTACGGTCACACCTCCCGCCTTATTGTACAGGAGCGGATAAAACTCTTTTATCAGGGGCTCGACATCCTGTCTGAAATCAAGTCCCGACATATTTATTGCCACATTGGGTTCATTCATTATACCTGTTGCTCCGCATGTATGAATTGCACCTTTTTTCGTGCCCTATGGACGTAGTAACTCCGTGTCCGGGCAGCACATAGGTGTCGTCCGGCAGTACGGCCAGTCTTTTTCTGATCGAATCGATCAGCAGATCGGAATCTCCGGTCGGCAGGTCGCTGCGGCCGATGCTCTCATAGAACAGCGTATCTCCGCTGAACAGTATCTTCTGTTTTTCCAGATAAAAGCATGCGCCGCCGACGGTATGTCCGGGTGTCGCGATAACCTTGATCGTGAGTCCCGCGAGCACGATACTGTCGTTGTCATCGAGCAGGACTTCGGCCGAAGTGGTGTAAGGCTGCCTGATGAGCCCGATCGAGCTGTTGAGCTTCGGATCGGCCAGGAGCACAGCCTCCGGCTCATGGATATAGACCTTAACATTGTATTTGAGCTTGAGCTCGTTAACGGCCATGATATGATCGAAATGCCCGTGCGTGAGCAGGATCGCCTCAGGGATCATGCCCATATCGTCGATCGCGTAGCTGATCTTTCTGGGGTCCGAGCCGGGATCAATGATAAGCCCTTCCTGCGTATCCTCGTTTTTGACCAGATAGCAGTTGGTGCAGAAAAGCCCGACCTGTATGCACTTCATCAGGAGCTTGTTCTGATGAAAAACCTCATTGCCGCTCTCGAAATTACCGCTCATTTCCCAAATACCCATAATCGGCTCCTTATCCCATGTTTCTCTGAATGTCTATGACACCTTCTATGTTCCTGAGTTTCGATGTGATGGTGGCAAGTGTTTCGCGGTCCCTGACACTGAAACCGATGGTAACGGTGGCAATGCCCTGTTTGCTGGTCCTTGCGTTCATCGATGTTACGTCGATATGGTTTTCTGTGGTTATCTTTGAAATATCAAGCAGTACGCCCGATCTGTTCTTAACATAGAGATTGATCTCGGTGGAGAATACCTCGTCTCCCGCCTGGTTCTTGGCCTCATTCCATTCCGCGGGGATCAGGCGGGCCCTCTCCTCTTCGGAAAGCGTCATGATGTTGATGCAGTCGGTGCGGTGGATCGAAACGCCGCGGCCGCGTGTTACGAAACCGCAGATCTCGTCACCGGGCACGGGCGAGCAGCATTTTGAAAAATGAACCGCAACGTCGTTGACTCCCTGTACGATGATGCTTCCCTTGGCTGCAAGAATGGGCTTTTTCTCGAAAGAAGTATCGGCAAAGGACTCGAGGACATTGGCGTCCGTCATCTCCTTGCGCTTGGTCTTCTCGTATTCCTCCTGCAGACGGGCAACTATCTGGCCCTCTTTGAGTCCTCCGTGTCCGATCGAGGCATATACCGAATCCCACTCGCGGTAGCCGTATTTGCGCAGCACCGCGGCCTCAAACTCGGGCTTGAGGATATCGGCGGGATTGATCGCCTTGGTCTTGCAGTAGTTGAGCACGAGTTCTTTTCCGCGGACGATGTTCTCCTCCTTGAACTCGGACTTAAACCACTGATTTATCTTATTTTTGGCCTGTGTGGTCTTGACTATCTTTAGCCAGTCACGGGACGGTCCCTTTGAATTCTGCGAGGTGATGATCTCTACCTGGTCACCGTTCTGGATCGTGTATTCGATGGGAACCAGCTTATTGTTGACACGCGCGCCGACCATCTTATTGCCGACCGCGCTGTGTATGCTGTAGGCAAAATCGATGGGTGTCGAGCCGACTGTCAGGTTCTTAACCTCTCCGGAGGGAGTGAAACAGAAAACGCTGTCGGAGAACAGGTTCAGGTCATCCTTGAGCAGCATAAGGAATTCCTTATTGTCAGAGAGCTCCTGTTGCCATTCGAGGATCTGACGCAGCCATGAAAGCTTTTCCTCCTCGGAGTCTGCTGTAGACTTACCCTCGGGATCCGACTTGTATTTCCAGTGCGCCGCGATACCGAACTCTGCGATACGGTGCATCTCCTGGGTCCTGATCTGTACCTCGAAAGGCTGTCCTGTCGAGCTGATCAGCGTGGTATGCAAAGACTGGTACATATTGGGCTTCGGCATCGCGATGTAATCCTTGAAACGTCCTGGAATGGGCTTGTACATCTCGTGGATGACGCCCAGCGCAGCGTAGCAGTCCTTTATGTCCTTTACTATTATGCGTACCGCGAACAGATCGTATATCTGGTCCAGAGTCTTGTTCTGGGTGACCATTTTCTTATAGATGGAGAACAAATGCTTTACGCGGCCGTTAACCTTTGCTTCGATCGACGCTTCCTCGATGTGATGCGCGACCTCCGCGACGATCTCGGTGATGAAGTCCTCTTTCTCGGCGAGTTTGGCAGCTACCTTTTCCGAGAGTTCCTTATACATAACGGGCTCGAGGTACTGAAGGCTCAGATCGTCGAGCTCTATCTTGATCTTCGAAATACCGAGACGCTGGGCTATCGGGCAATATATGTCCATCGTCTCTTTTGACTTTTCATATTGTTTGTTCGGGGGCTGGTACTGCATCGTGCGCATATTGTGCAGACGGTCGGCCAGCTTGATAAGGATAACCCTGATATCCTTTGCCATGGCCAGGAACATCTTGCGGAGGTTCTCGGCCTGCAGTTCAACCTTATCCGCGGAATAATTGAGTTTGGTGAGCTTTGTAACACCGTCAACGAGCAGCGCTATCTCCTCTCCGAACATCTCAACGATCTGTTCGTAGGTGCAGCTCGTGTCCTCCACGACATCGTGCAGCAGCCCCGCCGCGATACTCTCGATGTCCAGTTCGAGATCGGCCAGTATTATCGCAACACAAATAGGGTGAATTATATACGGTTCACCCGATTTGCGCTTCTGGTCCTTATGCGCCTCATATGCGACCTTATAGGCCTTCTCGATAACGTCGATACCGCTGACCGCATGGTACTGTTTTATCCTGTTGATCAGGATGTCATGCAGCTCGGCCGGATCGGTAAAATCCGCCGGGATCCCGGTGCCGACGGCTCTGTCTTTTTCACTCATAACATCACCTGCCCGCGTAATGCCAAATTATCATACTGATAACTAATTATTTTACAGCCAAATCGCATATGTGTCAAATAAATGCTTATGTGCGACCGTTTTCGTACAAAAATCGTCAAAAACGGGTTTTTATTAATATTTTCATTTTTTCGAGGGTTAAATATTGACTATTCATGGACAAAATACTAAAATATGCATTAAACAGCAAGGGGTTTATTGCTGAAAGGTATAGTGTAAAGGAGCATACAGTATGAAAATGAAATTTAAGACAGCATATTTGCTGGCGGGATGCGTTCCCATGATCCTCGTAGGTCTGCTCATTTTTATGATCAGCGTCAATAAGACAAGCACAGGTCTTTCCGACTCGAGAAAAGCCACTCTCAAGAGTGTCAGCTACTCACTGAAGGAATACTTCCAGTACGATGTTATAGCAAACGGCTATGTCGATTACGAAGAGTACGCCGATCACGCTTATGTCAACAACCTTAAGTCGGAAGACATTGAGATGACACTGTTTGAGAACGATACACGTCTTCTCACATCGATCAAGAATTCCGACGGTACTTACTTCGAAGGCACCAAAGCCGGAGCCGAGATCTACGCGGCAGTCAAATCAGGAAAGGATTATTACGCCGAGAACGTTACGATAGGCGGCAAGCTTTACGCGGTTTATTACACTCCCATTTATTCGGATGCCGCTCAGAAGAATTTCTGGGGCATGGCATTCTCGGGTATCCCGATGTCGGTTGCCCAGATAACGACCAATTCGATCAGGAATTCGGTCATCATCGTGCTTATCGTCAGCGTTCTCGTGATCGGTGTTCTGCTCTTCCTGCTCTCGAACATGTTTGAAAAGGTTCTCGTCAATATGGTTCACAATATCAACGAACTGGCTGACGGAGATCTCACGAACAAGCAGATCCTCAATACCGTATGCCGCGAGTTCAGCGAGATAAACAGCGCCATCGACAATACGCAGAAAAAGCTGCAGTCCACCGTCGGTTCGATCCGTGGAACTTATGAGCAGCTCAACACCACCGTCGGCGAGGTCGATTCCCTCTCCAACGACAGCGCGAACGGCATCAAACAGTCTGCCGAGCTCGTAAACGAGATGTCCAAGACCGCGGTCAGCATGGCGGACAATGTACAGAACGTCAACTCCGCCGTTATCGACATGGGTAATTCGATCGAGTCCATTTCGAGCAGTTCCGCTCTCGCCAGCGACCGCGCGAAGCAGATGAAGTCGGTCAATGACGAAGCTCTTAAGAATATCAAGAGCGTTTACTCGAGCAACGAGAAGTCCGTTAATGCCATCCTTAACATCAACGAGCAGACAAAGGCTTCGGCAGATGCGGTCAACAACATTAAATCGGCTGCCGACGTTATCGCAAGCATTGCGGGCCAGACCAATCTGCTGGCGCTCAACGCTTCGATCGAGGCCGCCAGAGCCGGTGAGTCCGGACGCGGTTTCGCGGTTGTTGCGGAAAATATCAGAGAGCTGGCCGAACAGAGTAATCTCTCCGCCCAGGATATCAGAAAGTCCGTAGAGGATGTGGTTGTTAAGGTCGAGAGCTGCGCGGATATGGCGAACGAAGCCAAGGATATGATGATCGCGCAGCAGGAACTCGTAAAGAATGTTTCCGACAATATGGAGGAATTCAGCGCTTCCGTTTCGGAGGTCGTTTCCGGCATTACGAATGTTTCGACTGAGGCCGAGGCCCTCAATAAGGTTAAGGAATCCATCCTCAACAACGTTTCCGACCTCTCCGCCATCTCCGAAGAGAATGCGGCGTCGTCGCAGGAAGTTTCGACCAACATCGACAATATCTCGGACAACGTCACCAATACCAAGAACGAGTCTTCCAAGATGCGCGAGATGGCCGAAGAGCTCAACGATCAGCTCAGATATTTCAAGTAAAATAAAGGTGACAGGCACCGTTCGATAGAAGACAATGGGGACGGTTCTTCTGTCTGACGAAACATCAGACAGAAGAACCGTCCCCTTGTCTTCATATCTTTTCTCTTATAGCTTACTCTTCATAGCCTGCGAGTTCTTTCAGCTGCAGAGCCGCGTAGTACTCATACTTGGGCTTCAACTCGGTGTCGAAAGGAAGCGGATTGTATTCGCTTCTCCATGACAGCGAATCCGTAACACCCCAGAATGTAAATGCATCCATGTTCAGGGTTCCGTTATCCACTCTCTCAAACAGACCGTTTACCAGAGTGTAGCAGAACTTACCCTGTGCCCTTAAGTTCTCGTCCGTAGTGGGCTTCGGATGCTGCCATCTGCCGAGCTGGATATCAACCTCGGTAAGCTGAACCTTCAAACCTGTAGCGGCGATAGCATCCACGAGTCTGAAATACTGCACCAGATTGTCCTCGGTGTACAGATGTGCCTGGAATCCCAGACCGTCGATCAGGTATCTGCCGGTATCATCCTTGAGCGTATCAACGAAATTAAGGAGCGTCTGAGTCTTCATCTGCTCATTGTAGTCGTTGTAATAAAGATCGATGCTCTCGGGCGCGTACTTATCCGCAAAATAGAACGCATACCACAGATAATCGTCGCCGATGATCTTAGTCCAGTTGTTCTGGCGGATCGTGCCGTCCTCCATCCATGCCTCGTTTACAACATCATAAGCATAGAACAGATCGATGTATCCGAGCGCCTCAAGCTGCTCAAATACCTGCTTGATGTAGCTCTCCATACGGGCGAGCATCGTATCGCGGTCAACAAAATCTCCCGAGTTCTCAAAGCCTTCTTTAAATATCCAGTTAGGTGTCTGGCTGTACCATACAAGCGTATGTCCGCGCATCGAAAGACCGTTTTCTTTGGCGTAATCCATGATCTTCAGTGCTTCCGCATTAAATTCAACAACCAGTTCGCCCGTTTCCTTACTCTTGTTCCTGTTGAAGATATAGTCGGGCTTCATAGCATTCTCACAGGTAAGGCTGCTGAAATTCTCGGTAATAATCTTGCTTATGGCAGGTCTGTCGATCATCTGCCCGGAAATGCAGGTACCGATCTTCATGCCGTGCTGCGCGAAAACATCCTTGAGGCAATAATCGTCAGGATTAATGGGCTCTTTTGTGGGTTCGGGCTCCGGTGTGGCGGTAGGAGCCTCGGTAGGAGCCTTCGTGGGTTCCGCTGCCTGTGTCACAGCCTGTGTGGGCTCCGTAGTCTGTTTTGTGTCATTTCCTTTTTTGCAGCCCGCCACGGATAAAACCATGACTGCGGCAAGCAGGAGTGCAAGTAATCTCTTCATTTGCATACCATCCTTTTCATATTTTTCATCCCCTGAAAAACCCGGCAGGCCTCACGGCTTACCGGGCTTTCGTTTTATTATTTTAATATCGTCCGTTCGTTCGCACTACGCAAAAAAAGGTCAGATGTTGTGAAATGTTGCTATAACCGAAAAAAAAAGGCGCAAACTCTCGATCAAACAGTTTACGCCTTAGCGGAGTGGGTGGGATTCGAACCCACGAGACGTTGCCGCCTACCTGATTTCGAGTCAGGGCCGTTATGACCACTTCGATACCACTCCAAAACATATATCAGCTGCGATCGGTCATGTCGGTCGGTATGCTCGACTCACAGCCACAAACGTGATTATATTACAGTGCGGACAAATTTGCAAGCAAAATTTCCAAACCTGCGGAATCCGCGATATCACCGGTCTTTATAAGGTTCTCCGTCTCCGTGCAGAGCTCGATCGCCTTAAGGATTTTTGCCGATGAAAAATCCTTAAGCTTAGCTTTTTCTTTCTTAAAGAGCCAGTCGGGCATCTTAAGGTTCGAAGCCGCCTCGTTCACCGATCTGCCTCTGTTGATCTCATCGCGTATACCGAGCAGCTTAAGATAGCGTGCAACGATAAATCTCAGTATGCCGAGCGGCTGTTCCCGAAGGCTGATCAGATCGTGATATATCTTCAGCGCGTCCTTAAAGCTCCCGCTCATCAGACTGTCAACGATATCAAATATCTTATTCTCGATCTGCATAGAGCAGATAGCGTCTATATCGGCTCGTTTCACGGTATCGGCGTCCCCCGTGTAATCGATCAGTTTGTCGAGCTCGGTCGAGACATTATAGAGGTCTTGGCCCACACCGTTCACAAAATATGTGCAGTCATCACGTGATATGCGTTTGCCGGCCTTGCCGAGATACCCTGCGCAGAATTCGATCGCCTGGTCGGGTGTGGGAGTCGTAAACTCACAGACATAACCGCCCTCTTTGATCGCTTTGTAGAGCTTTGTCTTTTTATCCGCCGAATGCTCGATGAGTATCAGCACGGTTGAATCGGGTATCTGCGGTATAAATGCGTCGAAACCCGAATCGCCGCCGAACAGACCCGAATTCTCAACGATGATCAGGCGTCTGTCGGCAAAAAACGGAAGCGTCTGGCATATCTCCTTCAGTTCGTTCACATCATATCCCGAACTGCCGTCAAATGCGGTAAAATTGACATCCGAGCCGTCATCGCCGAGAACTCCCTTTTTGAGCGATGCCACGCAGCGTCTCAGCAGATAGAACTCGTCACCGTACAGCAGATAGACTCTTTTGTACTTACCACTTACTATGTCCGCCTTGATATTCTTCATTGAAGCCTATCCTCTCTCCGAGCTTAACAACCGTTTCGATGCCCTCACGTGAATTGGCGATCAGGTCCTCATCGGGCGTATAACAGTCCTTTTTGAGCAGCAGCACGATCGTGGAGCCGCCGAACTCAAAACGGCCCTTTTCCGTGCCGCGCTTAACCGCGCGCGCTCCGTGCAGGTTCACGATCCTGCCCACGCACATCGCACCGATCTCCATCTGCACGAAACGTCCGAAATGCAGCGAATCGATCACCGTGTACTCTCTCTGGTTCTCGCGGAAAACACGTATCCTCTCGGTCGCCGTGGGACTGACCGTATGCAGCACACCGGGGATGAATACATTCTCGCCCTTATGTCCGTCATCCGGATAGCAATAATGATGATAATCGTCCGCAGTAAGACGTAGCACCACTGCCCAGCCGCCCGCGAACTCTTCTGCCAGCTCATCGTTTCTTAAGAGTGAGGGAACCGTATAATCCGTGCCCTTGATGCTGAGGACCAGATCGTCATTTATCTCTGCAACGGTCACTTTTCCGTCACAGGGTGAAGCCAGCAGCCTGTGATCGCGTTCGATCGGGCGCTTTCCGCTCTTCAGCTCCCTGATAAAGAAATCGTTAAATGAAGGGTATCTGCAGGGTACGCAGTCCCTGAGGCTGATATTGTTGTTTTTTACAAAACGGTCGATCATCAGAGTCGATACCGGACTCTTTAAGAAAGCGCGGACCAGGTTTGAAAAAGCAGGCCTGATCAGAATGTTCAGAGCCAGTCTGCCCGGTACCGTATCATACGCAAATTCAAGAAATCCGGAGGGTGTAGCGTCTCCGGATATCACATTGCCTTTTCTGTCTTTATAGATTACGTCACTCATGAAATAATACTCCTATCGCCGGTCAAAGCTTTATAAAGCATACACCTACAAATACGGCTATGGCCGCCAGCGCAACGGGAATGAGCTTCTTGCCGTGAACCTTCGGCATCTTGAAATCCAGCAGGAACAGGAACGCGGTAAGCGCCTCCGAAGCGAGCATGATGATCACAAAAGTCATGCCGCTGACAAAATATCTGGTAAGGAAACAAAGCGGCAGTATCCATGTAACATTGGTAACAGGCAGTCCCCTGTAATAGGCGCGGAGCTTGTTGCCCTCGTTTTTCTGTCTGTCCTCCTCGGAAACGTTAAAGAACGCAAGCCTGATAACGGCCGCGAGCATCAGGCATACACCGAGCACAAACGCGACCCTGTGGAGCGCGGTGCCGTCGGGCAGCTGATATTTTGCGATGTAATAATAAACGATCGCGGGCTGTACGCCGAAGCTTACACAGTCACAGAGCGAATCGATCTGTATGCCGAACTTCCTCTCGGTCTCGCTGCGATCCTTTTTGGTACGTGATACAGGTCCGTCGAGCATGTCGCAAAGGCCCGAAAACATCATGAAAAAGATGCCTGTCTTGAGTTCGCCCATCGAACAGAAATACATGCCGAGTCCTGCGGAAACCACGCTCAGATAAGTGATGATGACTGTGTAATTATAAAAACCGATCATAAATATGCCTCCAAATCCGTAACCCTTAAAATTATAAAATAATACTTTCGGAATGTAAAGCACATATCAATAACGGCCGCATCGATTTTATCTGACCGGTCCGGTTCTCCGCTTACCGTACTCTTCGACAGTGAGTCCTCCGTCATAGCCTATCAGTACGGCTCCCGAATCCGCGGTGCAGTATATATCGCTGTTCACGGCCGTAAGCCGCTCAAGTGTCAGCGGGTGCGGATGACCGTAGGTGTTGTATTTATAGCAGGAAATAACGGTTATCGCAGGCCGCGCGGCTTTAAGCATATCCGCGGACGACGAATACCTCGAACCGTGATGCGCGCATTTGAGGACTGTCAAAGGTCCGATGTCTCTTAGCCTGCCGGTATACAGTTTTTCGCTCTCAAATCCCGAATCACCGGTGAGCAGCAGCTTGAAATCATGGTATCTAAGCAAAGCGACTACGGAACCCGAATTTATATCAGAATACCTGTAATCCGCCTCGGGGGCAACGATCTGTACATACAGCCCTGTATTGTCCTTACCGGCCACGCTGTCCTTACCCATTTCATCGTATGACCGCTCTGATCTATCTTTAGACAACGCATCACCACAAAGCATTTCACCTGCGTGCACGTACCGCACGCTTACCTGCTTTTCCCGTGCCAGCTTAAGCAGTTCATGCTCCGGATCGATATTCACACCGACGCATAACTCTCCGATCTGCGGATAGTCGGACTCGAGCATCTCCTTTACCGCGCTGATATGATCCTTGTCCGTATGAGAGATGATCACATGGTCTATCTTTGTGATGCCCCGGGATTTCAGAAAAGGTATGACCCTGTATCTGCCGACATCGGTGACATTGCTCGAACCGGCGTCCATCAGGATACTCACGCCGTCCGCCTCCGCGTATATAGCGTCTCCCTGCCCCACGTCCAGAAACGCAGCAAAAAGCCCTGTATCCGCAGGCCTGACAAATATTACCACGCAGCCTGCCAGCATCAGCAGCAAAGGCAGATTCTTCCTTTTCTCATGCGGTCTTTTCTCTTTTTTCAGATACGGCCTGCGGCAGATAATAAGCAAAAACAGGGCCAGAGCAGAATAATAGGCTGTTACGGCCGCAGCATGCGGCATACCGACCACAGGCCTGATATAAGGCATGCTCCTCTCCTTTTCGCATATCTCCGTGTACAGACGCAGTATGTAATACACAGGCCCCGCGACAGGACCAAAACCGGTCGCTGCCGCTAAGTACCCCGCGGGGAGCAGGATCGACATCATCGGAAGTATCAGGATATTGACCGCGACCGACAGCAGATTTACGCAGAAATATGACGAGACGACTGCGGGCAGCGTGAGCAGCCAGACAAAAGAACTCATGATCAGAGACCTCGCGATCACATGCTTTATATTCCAGACGCGCACGACCTCTCCCGCCGTAAATATGCCGAGCACCGCGAGAAATGACAGTCTGAAACCGGGGTCATAGATGTACAGCGGCTGAATGAGCAGCAGGATGACAGCAGCGGCTCCTGCGGTGTTGAGCATATCGTATCTCCGGCCCATCAGCCTCCCCGCCAGCATGACCGTCAGCATGATGACCGCGCGCGATGTCGATACCGACCCGCCCGTAAGAGACAGAAAACAGTACATGATAAACAGAGTGACTGCCGCTGAAAGCCGCATGCGTGAAGTAAGCTTAATGAGAAGTCTGTATATGCCGAGTCCCAGCAGCGAGACATGCAGTGAAGAGATTGAGAGTATATGGGCTATACCGCCATCGGAATACAGATCCTTGAGATCGCTCTCGAGCATCCCGCGGTCACCCGTAAGTATCGAATTTAAGACAGAACCTTCCTGTTCGGGAAGTATCCTGAAGATATTGTCGGACAGAAATGTCCTGATGTGATACAAAAATGCGCCGATCCGATGCCCTCCTCCGGGCCTTACAGCGGCCCCTGCGGCGCTGAATCCGGCGTCCAGCCGTCTGATGCGGTAATACATATCAGAATCGAACTGACCGGGATTTGTGGCCTTTTCAAAGGGATAGGCGCGTCCTTTCGCGATAACGGTATCACCCGGTTCGGGCTGTATGCCGGTATCCGATGAGACACTTAAGAGTATGCCGTCCGCAGCGTAGGTCCTGCCGCGAATCTTAACAGCCGCGTCACGCAGGGTAATACGGTATCCGTCGGGCCTCACCGAGATATAGTCTGCCGTTCCCGCGACCTGCGCGTCCGTGCCTTTTGCGAGTACTGATTTCAGTTCGCTCTCCCGGCCCTCCTCGCGCATCCTCATAAACCCGGATACGGCAAACACAAACGTCAGCAGCCATACAGTCGTCAGATATATCCTGCCTTTAGGCTTTGCCCTGACGATATGTATCAGCCCCGCAGCAAATGCCGCGATCGCCGCGACCGTCAGAAATCCGGTTGATCTGCCGTCTCCGCCGTAAAAAATGACATATCCTCCGGCAGCCGCACCGGTCACGGCCGCAACGCCCCATAACGCGCACGGCCTGCATAAAATCTTATCCAGATCAATCACCGGCTTCGCCCGCCCTTTCGGTATCGGTCAGATCAGGCCTGCGCTCGAGAAATCCGTCTATCGGCACGCTGCCGTAGGTTTTTACAGAAGCCGAATCAACCGTGATCCTGACCTTATTGACGGATGAAAGCTCCGTAAGCGTATTGACCAGGCTGTAGACACTGACTTCATCGGTTATTCCCTCAACGCCGTTTAGGAACTCCTCCGACAGATCAAGATAACAGATGCCGTCTCTGACCAGGATCTTGTTGACTTTTGTATCCGCGGGCAGGGTGGCCATGTACTCGGTTGTCTCGAATCCGGGTCCTCCTATCAGCTGTTCGAGCGCCAGCTCCTCCTGCGACCTGGTGCCGTTGCTCTCCACCAGGAGTCTCACGGACGAGAGCGTATTGCCTTCTCCGGTCGCATAGAAAACAGTTAGCAGCACGGTCTGCCTGAATGAGACCTCGGCGCCCGTATTGTCGATAAAATCCTCGCCGGTCATGGTCCCGGCCATCATATCTCCGTTAAGAACGAGGGGCTGTGAATTGATCAGGAATTCCACACCGTCGATACCCTCGAGACCGCACAGGGTTTTTACGATACCGGCCCTGCAGAGTATCTCCTGCAGCGGCTCCATCGACGAGTAGGACTCGGAAAAATCCAGCACGAGTTCTCCCTCATGCGCAAAATAAAACCTCTGTATATCGACCGTTTCGGGAACGATCGAATTATAGACATTGCTGTCGGGCGCGCTCTTGAGGCGGTCAAGTATCTCATGGACCAGCGCCTCGATGTCCTGCGCCTTCGGAACATAGTATTCCCATGTCAGCTTTGAAAAGCCGATATCCGTCCGGTATATTCTAACCGAACCCTCGGGAATGTCTTCGCCGTCCCTAAGGCCGCAGGCCCCGAGCAGCATTATCGCCAGCATCGCGATAAAAGCGCGCAAAAGCCTGTTATATAGCTTTTTCATTTAAACCTCCGGTATATAGCTTAAAGGGATCTTGATCATAAAGGTCGAGCCCTCACCCTCGGTGCTCTCTACCTTGATCGATCCGTGATGCATCTTAACCACGCTCTTGGTGATCGCCAGTCCGAGTCCCGTACCGCCCGTCTGCCTCGAACGCATCTTATCGACACGGTAGAAACGTTCGAAGATGCGGTCCAGCGCGGCCTTCGGGATACCGATACCGGTATCGGTCACGGTGATCATAAAGAATTTGTGGTCGGCGTTCAGCGAAATGGTCACCGAGCCGCCTTCTTTGTTGTATTTGATGCCGTTCTCGACGAGATTGGTTATCGCCAGGATAAGCTTAACCTCATCCACCTCGGCCAGTACCTCCCGGTATGACTCATAGATGATCTCAACATCCGCAGCCTGCGCGATCGGCTTAATCCTGCGGACAACCAGGTCGAGCAGCTCGTTGATATTGACGGACGCGATATGCATGTCTCCGGATTTCCTGTCCAGCTTAACCAGAGCCAGCAGGTCGTTGATTATCTTATTCTCGCGGTCAACCTCCGCATTGATGTCGGTCATGAACTCACGGTACAGCTCCACGGGCGCGTCCGGCTGCTCTATCAGCGAATCCGACAGCACCTTCATCGAAGTAAGCGGAGTTTTCAGCTCATGGGAAACGTTTGAAACGAACTCCTGACGGGACTCTTCGATGGAAGCCATACGTCCGAGCATCTTGTTGTAGGAATCGGATATATCGTCCATTTCCGAGAAACCGCTGATATGCATCTCCTCATCGGGATTGCCGTCGTATGTATCGTTGAGCGACTGGCTGATCTTAACCAGAGGCCGCGTTATGCCCTTTGCGGCGAATATGCCGAGTACCAGTACCAGCAGGCCCAGTATTGCCCCCGTAAATATCTGGATATTGCGCAGCCTGATGCTGGACGCAGCGCAGTCCCTGATTGAAAACGATATGATAAGCACACCCTGCACGGTAGTGTTCACGGAATAATTGGCTGTATTCTGAGCCGGAGCGTTGGTCGAGAGCATGGAGATATCGCGGATCGGGAGGCACAGCTCTATGCGGTCCTCACTCCTGTCGCGGTATTCGTTCGAATTGCCTTTCAGGGCTCCGATCGCTTCTGACGAAACGATGGTCTTGCCCTCTTCGAAATGATATGAATCATAGATGACCGTAAGTCGAGAATTGGTAACGATGATCCTGCCGTCGTAAAGAGACGATACGAGCTCCAGCTCCTTGTTGATGTCCGTGGACTGCGCAGGATACGCGGTATAGACATTATTGACCATCTTTGTGATCAGTTTGTCCGCGTAATCCATGACCTGCATCGTCCTCGACTCAACAGCCAGTCTCTTCGAGGCAACAAAAGAAACAATGCTTACAATGCAGCCGATAGCGCAGGTAACGGCCGCAACGATCAGAAACACGCGCAGGCGCATGCTCCTGAAGAAATTCTTTATTCTGGTCTTAGTGATGGAAGTAGTATCCGATACCCCATTTGGTGTGAACATATTCAGGCTCTCCGGGCTTCTTTTCTATTTTTTCGCGGAGGCGTCGCACGTGAACATCCACGGTCCTCTCATCACCGGGATAGTCGCTCTTCCAGACTATGGAAAGCAGCTCCTCCCTGCTGTAAACTCTGTCGGGATTGAAAACAAGCAGTTCGAGCAGATCGAACTCCTTTGCGGTAAGGTTGATCTCCTCGCCGGCGATCACTACCCTTCTGGAGACTGTATCCAGCATCAGGTCGCCGTATTGAACGGTCTTGGGCTTTGTTTCCTCGCGTTCGGTCTTGCTGCTCCTCCTGATGATGGCCTTTATCCTGGCTTTTACCTCGAGGATGTTGAACGGCTTTGTGATATAATCGTCCGCTCCGTATTCGAGACCCATGATCTTATCGATGTCGTCCGTTTTTGCGGTGAGCATGATGATCGGAATGTCCGAGAACTCCCTGACAGCCTGGCAGACCTCATATCCCGACATGACCGGGAGCATTACATCGAGAAGGATCACCGAATAATCGTTTTTCCTGATCAGCCCGAGCGCCTCTCCTCCGTCATACGCGCAGTCGACTTCGTAGCCCTCCTGCTCCAGACTGAAACGCAGACCCTTTACGATCAGCTTTTCGTCATCAACAACCAAAACCCTCTTAGACATAAAACACCTCTGCTCTTCCCTGTAATTCCCTGTTATTCAACGCCGGTCCCTGCCGCAGTATCACCGGCGCATATCCGGTCTCTGATCCTGCCGAAAACACCCTCTTTGATCCCCGGCACGAGCATGATATCCTCAATGCACGAAAAATCTCCGTTAGCCTCCCTGAAAGCAACTATCGCTGCCGCTTTGGAATCCCCGATGCCCGGCAATGTCTTGAGTTCATCAATGCCGGCCTTATTGATATCTACGGGCTTTTCTTCAAAGAAATCATCTGCGAAATGATCAATCAGACTATCGTCAGGTCCGTGTATGGCATCCGACAACGCAATCTCATCTTGCGTTATCGTCCCATCCGCCGTATCTGCCGCCGTGATCACCGGTCCGTCCGTCACTGCGGGCTCCTCTGAGGGCGCTCCGCGAGAAGCAGCGGTACCGTCCCTGCTGTAGACGGTCACGGCTTGGTCGGAGCGAAACCACATCGCGTACGATACTCCGGCGAGCAGCATCAAAGCTGCCCCGACAGCCTTCAAAATGCCCGAATAATCCCGTTTTTTCAGAAAAACACCTCCTTAAATATAAAATAAAATCCCTGATATTGCAATACTTGGGCTATCCTTTTATAATTATAAAATGCAAAGCAATAATACCGAATACAGAGGGTTTGATATGACTGTCAAAGAAAAAGCCAAAAAGATGAAACAGGTGAGCCCGCTGCTCGCCGCTTCCCCGATCAGAGAGAGAAACTATGCGCTGAGTCTTATCGCAGAGTCTCTGAGAAACCATGCAGGTGAGATATTTGCCGCCAACAAAGCCGATATCAGGGCCGCCCAAAACCTCGGCCTGGCCGAGCCCGTCATTAAGCGCATGACATTTAACGAGTCAAAGCTCAACTCCGCTCTCGACGGCATATTCGGCCTGATCGAGCTGCCCGATCCCGTAGGCAGGCAGCTCCTCCACAGACAGCTCGACAGCGATCTGGAGCTCTACCGCATAACATGCCCGATAGGCGTTATAGGCGTCATTTTTGAGGCACGTCCCGATGCGCTGGTGCAGATTTCCTCTCTCTGCATAAAGAGCGGAAACTGCGCGCTCTTAAAGAGCGGTCACGAGACCGTCGAGACCAACCGCATCCTGTTTAACATCATCAATACCGCAGTCATTAAGTCAGGCCTCCCCGAAGGCTGTCTCGTGCATGCGGAGGAGCGCTCCGAGATCAGCGAGCTGCTCGAGTGTGACGAGAGCGTGGATCTGATCATCCCGAGAGGCTCGAACTCCTTTGTCAGATACATCATGGACAACACCAGGATCCCCGTAATGGGTCATTCCGACGGTGTGTGCCATATCTATGTGAGCAGGAACGCAAATACAGAAAAGGCCATTAAGATCATTACGGACGCAAAGACTCAGTACGTGGCTGTGTGCAATGCCGTAGAGAGTGTGCTCATAGACGAGTCGATAAAAGACAGCTTCATGCCGCAGCTGGAAAAAGCCATGGCGGATGCGCATGTAGAGCTGATCAAAGAGCCTGCTGACCCCCATACCGAGTACCTCGACTACAAGCTCTCGGTATATACCGTAAAGGATCTCGATGCGGCGATCGGGCATATCAACCTCTACGGTTCACATCACACTGACTGCATCATCACCGAGGATGACGAGGAAACCGAGAAGTTCATGCAGCTCGTTGATTCGGCAAATGTATACAGAAACTGCTCCACCAGATTTGCGGACGGATTCAGATACGGATTCGGAGCAGAGGTCGGTATCAGTACCGGCAAACTCCATGCCAGAGGTCCTGTGGGACTCGAGGGTCTGGTGACCTACAAGTACAGGCTGTACGGAAACGGGCACATCGTCGCGGATTACGCCGAAGGCCGTAGAATGTTTGATTTTAAAGATATGTAAGTTGATCACGGAGTTCCCGAAAGGGAACTCCGCTTTTTTTATATATTATTTCTCTTTGTTGAGTTTTTCGAGCAGCTGCTGGATATACTCTATCCTGCCCGAATGATAAGCTATTCTTTCATCCTTCTGAGTGCCCTGATAAATGCGTCTGGCATTCTCGCGGGCCATGACCTCTTTAGCCAGGTCATCATTCAAACACTTGATAATATCAGTCATCTTACGCCTCCAATACTATATCGGTATTATAGTGCGTATTTTTCTCAAAGTCAAAGACAGTTTTTCCGACGCGTATCATTTTTTCTCGCGCCAGATCGTGCCAACCTGTGTCTCATCGATCTTTCTGACATTCTCGATGATACGTGCTTTCTCGGTCTCCTTGTTCCTGCTCCAGAGATATGAGAAATGCAGCTCCGTGCCCTGTTTTATGCGCTTGAGGTTCTCCAGATGCTTCAGCAGCATAACGGCGGTCGCGACCAGAATGATGACCGCTCCGAGCGCATTCCCCGACATAATGCCGTAAACGGCCGGGTACGCGACAGAAGCCGTGATCGGAACCACGCAGATATAGTCGATCACGATAGCGAGCACGAGCTCGATAAAGAGCATGATCAGAAATACCTTCCAATTAAACGCGAGTATCATGCCGCCGAGGCATGCCAGTCCTTTTCCGCCCTTAAACCCCATGTAGAACGGGAACATATGCCCTATGATGCAGGCAACGCCCGTAACGCTGTAGATAAACGATATCTCGGGGAACAGCGCGGCCATGATGCCTATGATCGCGAATGCTTTCAGGATATCGAACACGATGCATATCGCTCCGACAACCTTGCCCATCGTGATGACCGCATTGGACCCGCCCGCGTTGCGCGAGCCTGACTTTCTGATGTCAAATCCTTTCATCTTGGCGATGATATATGACGGATTGATGCAGCCTACGAGATATCCGGCTATTATACTGACAATAACGGCAAAAACAATCTTCATAAAAATCTCCTTTTCATTCAGTCGTTGTCAAGAAGCTGTCCGTTAACACTCGCATTCTCGTCTTCGTCAAAAGGAATGATCAGGTATCTTGTATCGTTGATATACTCCGCTCTTACCAGTCCGGCCTTTTCTTCGGGTACGGTAAGCACAACGGAATATCTTGAAAGTGACGAACCCGTTACGTCGTCGAGCTTATTCCGAAGCTCGATGACCTCTTTTACGAGCTCCTTCTCGCGCTTAACAGGCTCATTAGCCTTGAGCGCCCTCGAATCGACCAGATTGGCTATCTCGGGCATCTCATCCGCAAATTCGTTGAGCATGGTCTTTTTGATGTAAGCGCCCTGCTCCTCGTCGATGTTGTTCTCTTCGATGACCTCATCGATGATGTCTGCGGAAAGCACGATGGGTGCCGTAAGCGGGATACCCTCTTTTTCGGCCTCATCGGTCTTGAGCTTGAAGCTCTCCTCGATGTCGAGCAGCACCTCCTCAGCCTTATCCTCATCCTTATAAGCCTTGTTCACGATCTGTTTCATGGTCTCGCGCTGCTCATAGGCGGTACGGCGGCAGGCACAGCCGAGCACATCCTCAACAAACTCCGGATGCGCGTTCTTGGGATCCCTGATAAAATAATCAACCTTATGGATGTCGGCACTTCTGTCATCAAACGCGGGGAACATGAATCCGAGGTCGGGTGCGCCCACAACCCAGTCCCTGATCCGCGCGCCGATCCTGTTCTCATCCTGACGATAACCCAGTGCGGGCTTTGACAGCTCCACGGGACAGACTGATACCAGGATATATTCAAATACCTCTTCGGACTCGTCGAGCTCGAGATTGTCCGAAGTTTTCTTCATAACGTCATATGAATCGTGGAATACGATAATGATAAAATTGCCCGTATATGCGTATTTCTCGATAATGTCCGCATACAGACGGTCGAGGAGCTCCTCTTCCTTCAGCCCGCTCTTTTTGAGCTGCATGAAGAACTCCTGCCTGCCGCCGGTCTCCTCCTCGTCGGAAGGAAAATCGAGCTCGAGTATATTGTTGCCGACATTGCCGGACATGGTCTTTTTGGCTATCTCGAGATACTTATAGAACTCCTCCTCCGAAAGCCCGTAAAAGCTCTCGTTGAACTTAACCACTATGTTTCTGTTGCAATCCACATAACATCCCGAAACCCGGTCGATCGAAGTATTCTTCGTAAATCTCCTGCGGATCTCGAGTACATCTTTTTTGTTCATAACAGTTCCTTACCTTACTTCTTTCATTTGGCGCCTGAAGCCCATAAAATCCTTAAGGGCTTTGATGCCGATCTTAACGATCTTTTTGATGTTGATCGAATTTTTGCCTCCCTGACGGGGCTTGAAGGTGATCTCCCTGAAAGTAAGCTTTTCATGATAATACGAGAAAAACGTAGTCATCATGATATTCGGGAGATTATAATTGGACGGCAGCCTGTCAATGTATTTGGCTACCAGATCCTTTTTCATGAGTCTGAAGGGCGCGTTCGCGTCCTTAACCTTAACGCCGAAAATAAACCTTAAAAGAAGGCATACAACATTCTCGACAAACTTGCGCGAGCGTCCGTCACCCCTGACCGTGCGGTTGCCTATGATCGCGTCGTACCTGTCCTTCAGCTGCCAGAAAGCGTCGAACTCCGCCGGGTCCGTCTGACCGTCGGAATCCGTCTGGAATATCCAGTCGGCGCCCTTGTTTATCGCGAACTTATAGCCGTAGATAACGGTCGAACCGTGTCCGCCGTTAAGCTTTGTAAGCGCTGTAAGCTGAGGCTTCGTCTCGGCCATGGCTGTCAGGATATCGTAGGTCTCGTCGGTACTGCCGTCGTTGATCACGACCAGCCTGGAATCGGTACCGTACTTCTCGACTATCGGATACCACTCGCTGACGGTACGTATGATATTGTCTTTTTCATTATACGCCGGAATAACTATATACAGCTTATCCATACCACCCCTCCTGTACTTAAACCAATCCCCGCTCATACAAGCGGGGATCTGTAAGAACACTATAAATTTTACTTTTATTCCGTGCCCGTGTCAACCTCTCATTCAATCCGGGCGTCGGTGAGGGTCGCGTACTGCGCGCCGTCTTCTTCGTAGGTTTCGAACACGCCGACTACTTTGATCGACTGACCGCCTTCGGGGTACTCGGCGCCGTCTTCCAGCCTGAATTCCAGGCCGGTCGCGCAGCATTCCGTTGCGTCTTTAACGATGCAGGTATGGTATTCGGTCCCTGCGTCGCCGGATTTGTAAACGGCATGCAAGCCTTCCATCCTTACGGTCTTTCCGCGGTATTTTTCGGGCGTGTTAAGCATATAGAAGACCTCGGCATATACCATTGTCGATGAGAGAACTGTCAGATCCACATCAACGTCCGTAGCCGAAGGATCCTTAAGATCATCTTCCCGGGGCTCGTCCCTTAGCACGGCGGTATTCGGATCAAACAACTGTACCCCGGGGTCTTCGGGATCATCAGTGTCCTTTACGGAAATGATCGTTATATCATCATCCGCGGGCTCAGTGTTTTTTTTACAACCCGTCGCGGCAAGCATTACGCAGACGGCGGTCAGTATGGCGATAAATCTCTTCATGCTCTTGCGCCTCCCCGGGCCATCATCCCGGCGCCGCAGCAGGCAAAGAACGCGAGCGTATCGACAGCCACGATCGTAGATCCTACTGGCGTTCCGGTAAGCAGCGAGATCACGATGCCGAAGAACGCGCAGAAAACGGACAGCACGGCGGAAAATATCGTTACCGAGCGGAAGCTCTTGAATATCCTCATGGCCGAAAGCGCAGGGAATATAACGAGTGCCGATATCAGCAGCGAACCGACCAGGTTCATGGCCAGCACGATGATCACTGCGATTATCACGGCGATCATCAGATTATAGATCTCGGCATGACCTCCAGTCGCTCTCATGAACACTTCGTCAAAGGTCACGGCAAATATCCTGTTGTAGAACAGCACATATATGACAATGACAGCTACGGAAAGTACAAAGCAGAGCCATACCTCGCGGCTGGTGAGCGTGAGTATCGACATCGATCCGAACAATGTGCTGCAGACATCTCCGGTAAGGTTTGATGACGTTGAGAAAACATTCATTAACAGATATCCGAATGCGAGCGCGCCTACCGAGATCATCGCGATGACCGCGTCTCCCTTAAGCTTCGCGTTCTGGCCGGTCCTCAGCAGCAGGATCGCGCAGATTATCGTGATCGGCAGGACAAGATACATGTTGTTCGTCAGATTGAATACCGACGCGATCGCGATCGCTCCGAACGCGACATGGGAAAGTCCGTCTCCCACAAATGAGAAGCGCTTCAGAACGAGCGTCACGCCCAGCAGCGATGAGCACAGAGCGATCAGCACGCCCACTACCATCGCGTATCTCACAAACGGAAACTGAAAATACATTATCAATTTATCCGCCACAAACATTACCGCCTTTCAATGCTTATCTCAGAGCCTTTTTAAGTACCTCCAGATTCTTTTCCATTATCGAGAGATATGTGGCTCCGGCCTTTATATCCTTTGATGTCGTCGACTGCATGGAATCAAGCATAAGGATCTCCTGATCCGCAGATTTGGAATTCTCTTTGATCGTCTTCGCGAGCTTCTGATCGGATGTTTCGATCGTAAGCACTGCCTTGAGTCCGAGCTCGTCAAGCTTATTAGCGAGAAATACCACGGTCTCGAAGCTCGCTTCGGTCTCGGCGGAGCAGCCGACAAACGCGGCATAATAACTGAGTCCGTAATCATCGGTCAGGTACCTGAACGGAAATCTGTCGCCGAAGAGAATGGTCTTTACCGATGCGCCGTCAACAGCCGCTTTGTACTCAGCATCTAAAGTTTTAAGCTTTTCGTTATAAACTGCCGCATTAGAAGAATAAACTGATGCGTTCTCACTGTCAATACCCGCAAAAGCGTCCGCTATCGCGTTTACAATGACTTCGGCGTTGCGAAGCGAGAGCCATACATGCTCGTCGTATTCGACCTCGTCCCCTTCATGGTCATGTCCATGGCCGTGATCATCGTCATGATCCTCGCCCTCTTCATGGTCATGGTCTTCATCATCCTCATCATGTTCGTGACCTTCTCCGCCTTCGTGCTCATGCTCTTCACCCTCCATGCCTTCTACAACCTCTTCTTCTTTTACAGCGTCGCCGAGTGTCTCGAGCAGATTGATAACGACCATGTCCTTATTGACCGCTTCTTTGATCGCTTCCTCGATCCACTCATCCGATTCGCCTCCGACATATATCAGCATATCGCACGAAGATATCTTCATGATGTCCGCCGCGGTCGCCTGAAAACTATGCAGGTCCACACCGTTGTCGAGCAGCATCGTAACATCATAGTCACCGGCCTTATCGCCGAGTACGTTCATGACCCAGTCGTACTCGGGGAACACCGTAGCCACGATCTGCTTCTTCCCCGACTTTGCCGCACCGCCCGAGCAGGCTGTCAAAAGGCCCGCCAGCATTAATACGATCATTAATACTGCAATACTCTTTCTCATAAAAAATCAACCTCCCAATGAATTAGTCCCATCGGGAAGTTGATTATAAACATGCCTTTTGTGATTGTCAATAGAATTTGCAAATTATTTGCAAATTTAATTCTGAACCAGAGATGCCAGTTCTCTCTTAACCTCTTCAACGGTCTCGTTGATAGTCTTGGTCGAAGCGCCGATCTCCTGCGTCGACGCCGCGAGGTTCTGGATCAGGCTGTTGACCTTATCGATGATCTCGAGCAGTCCGTCGGCCTCGGTCGCGATCGAAGAAACGGCGTCCTTGATGTTCTTGTTCGCCGCGCCGCTCTGTGTCGCGGTATCCTTCGAATCGGCCGCCAGAGTATTGATCTCATCGGCAACTACCGCAAATCCGCGTCCGGCGTCTCCTGCGCGTGCTGCCTCTATCGAAGCGTTCAGCGCGAGCAGGTTGGTCTGGTTCGCGATATCTACGACTCTTTCGTTGTTCAGGGTCATCTCGGTAAGGTATTCGGTAATACGCTTGATCGAATCGTTGAGCTTGCTGCAGAAAGCGGAAACGCTGGTCATCTCGTTGGAAACCTGCGCACTCTCGGACGCGTTTCTTTCATTGCCCTCGACCATGGTATTCATCGATTCACTGAGGTTGAGGAAATGATTGTTGATGGTCTCGATCGCGTCAAGGATACCCTTCTGCTGAGCCTCAAGCTGCGCTCTCTCCTGTTTTACCATATCCTGAGCTTCGGTCTTTTCCTTCTCTACGAGGTCCTTGAGGTAATGAACGCAGTTTTCCTTATGGTTGACATTGTTGTAGATTGCAACGGCCATTTCCTTACAGCCGCTATAACCGCAGCATTCGCAGTTGATCGTCCTCGATTCGGGCGTCAGCTTGTTCATCTCTCGGAATATCCTGTCAAGCTCATTGTCGTTCGGGATCTTATGAGCGGCCTGTGACGAACGGTTGGTATACTTGCGGATATAATCGTCGAGTTTGAGGTTCGCGAACTGCTTATTGAGCGCTGCAAGTCTCTGCTCGGGAGTGCTCTTTCTCGACCACGCGCTCCTCTTCTCGTTTTTCTTGACCGACTCCTGGATCTGGTGCAGATTGCAGAGAGGATCGTCGCCGTGAGTGATCTTATGATCGGTACCGGTGCCGCTGATACAGCCGTTTTCGCAGTTCAGCGCATCGATGAACAGGTAAGGCGTATTGCCGCCCCTGATCCTGGCCTTGTTATCCTCAAGGTAGCGATACATTCTCTGATCGCCCTCCATCTGACGGATGAATACATCGCTGCCGAGCAGCCAGTAAACGTTCTCCTTAAGTCCGCCGGGCATCGGGTAGATGGAACCGAGTCCGTACTCGATCTCATCCTCGATCTCCTCGCCGCTGATATTGTGCTCGCGCACATATTTCATCAGATGCTCGAAAGTAACGTTGTAATTGATATATCCGTGCGTGTTGGGATCGTCGATCTCGTTCTTTTTTGCTATGCAGGGGCTGATGAAAGCAAGTTTGTCGTTTACATGCATCTCCTTATGCACATAGACCGCCGCGCACATCATGGGTGAATGTACCGGGAACAGCTTAGGCAGAAGCTCGGGCACATATCTCTCGATATAGCCTACGACCGCGGGACAGGGCTGCGAAATGCCGCCGAGGTAATTATACTTCCGGATATAGTTGATATATGCCCATGTGGTGATATCTGCACCGAATGAAACGCTGATGATGCGGTTAACGCCGAGCTTTTTGAGCCCGCCGAACACTCTCTTGTACTCTCTCGGATAATCGGCCCTGAAGGCAGGTGCCACAAGTATCGATATCTTTTCGCCCTTCTTCAGGTCCTCAAAGAATCTCTCGGTATCGTCACGATACTCTCTCGCATTATGCTCACATGCCTCAAAGCAGGCTCCGCAAGCGATACACTTGGTTCCGTCGACATCTACTCTGGAAATACCGTTCTCGTCCTGCTCGGATGCCACACAGGCTCCGAGGCAGCTGCAGACTCTGATACATCTGTTGCAGCCGACGCAATTGTCGTTGGTAAAGACCAGGGAATTCGTTTTTACTTCCATCATGTTCTCCTTATCCATGCTCTAAAGTCTTTGCTTCCGATGAGAGTTTTCATCATCGCATATTTTTTATAAAACGTATTATAACACAAGTACACAAAAATGTTAAGCACTTTTTATTTTTCTCTTATGCGATAGTTTTTAATTCGATACTTCACATATCGTATTGCAAAAAAAGGTTTCGACCGATCATCGGCCGAAACCTTAAATATCATCAAATCTTTTTGAGCTTTACGAAGCCTGAACCGTAGTTGAGCAGACCGTCTTCGTCAAACACCAGCTCATCCCACGATGACAGGGCTTCCCCGAATACCTCACGCTGCTCCTGCGTATCGTAATAGTACTTCCCGCCTATGGCTTTCCATTCCTTTTCGCCGCGTGAGAAATACCCGTCCTTATAACCCTTTATCTGACCGGCCTCGATCGCTTTTTTGATCTCTTCCTCGCTGACTCCGACAGGTACCTTCGCCATCTCGAGAACCCGGTGATCGTCAGTAAACTCGTATCTGGCTTCGATCAGGCTCTTCATCTGCCCCGCCTCGTGCTCGTCTATCGCGCCGGCAGCCAGCTGTTTATCGAGATCCGCAATGACCTCTTCGACAGGGAAAAGCTCGAACTTGCCTCCGATCATGCTCATCATCTTTGCCGCACGGTAAGTTCCGACGATATCCATGCACTTCTTATCGGCTTCGCTCATCTCGATATCGCCGATATCCTGCTTCTTTTGAACCGTAACAACGCCTTCCGCCGTCTTTTTCATGCCTATCGCGAGGAAACCGATGCTGAAAACAACGCAGCCGTCCACAACCTGCAGGGTCTCAACGCCCTTGCGGAAACTATCGTCGGGAATATCGTAGAAATCCTCTGCGGTATAATGATATTCGCTCCATCCGGTCTGCTCCCACGTGCCCTTTATCTCTCTGCCGTTGGCCGAATTGCGCAGGATCAGGGTATGATCCTCAAAAAACTCATACGTGATCGCGGTAAAATCTGTACCGTCCTCACTCTTGAACTCAGTGGCCGGAATGTGCGCCAGATCGTTCGAAAACGCGTTTACAATGTAATCAACCTGCCACGTTCCCACCAAAAACTTCAAACCATCTCTCAGATCCTGTTCATCAAGTTCCATCGTAAACCCTCCTGTTATATGATCACATTTTTTCTATCAGCTCCTGAGGCAGATGAGTCGCGAGCGACTTCTCCAGCTCAGCGCTGTCAACGGGTTTTGTCAGGTAATCGACAAAACCGATCTTTCTGTACTCATCGCGCGCCCCCGCTTCGGCATTGGCCGTGAGCATGATAACCGGCGTGCCCTGATTGAGCCCGTCGGCGGATATCTCGCGGAATGTCTCGATGCCGTCCTTCTTGGGCATCCTGTGGTCGAGCAGGATAAGATCGTATTTGAGCTCTTTGCACTTTGCTATGGCCTCATCACCGCTGTTTGCCTTATCTAACACAACCTCGGTCTTTTTAAGGAGCTCTTTGATGACCATGATATTTACCGCAACATCGTCAACAACGAGCACATGCGCGTTCGGCGCCCTGAACGTCTCATGATATACCTCATGTTCGGCCCTTACATTGCGCTCAAACTCGCCCGCAGGAGTCGCGTCCTTTATCTTTTGAGGCACATAGACCTTAAATACAGTGCCTTCGCCGGGCTCGCTCTCAACAGTAACCGAGCCGTTCATCAGCTCCACGAGCTGTTTTGTGATGGCCAGTCCCAGACCCGTGCCCTGTATGTTCGCGTTTTCCTTTTCATTTACTCGTTCAAACGCGTCGAACAGATACGGCAGATCCGACTGCGCGATACCCATGCCTGTGTCCCTGACCTCAATGACGAGACCGAACTCACCCTTTGCTATGGGCCGCTCTCCTTCTGAAAAACGCAGCTCCACGCTGCCCGCTCTGGTGTATTTGATCGCGTTCGAGACCATGTTGCTGATGACCTGCGTCAGATGCAGGACATCACCCTCAAGAACCGTAGGGATATTGGGATCGAACGCGGCTTTCAGCAGCAGGTCCTTATCATCGGCCATCTTTTCGAAACGCGATACGCATTCACGCATCAGGTCGTGAGGCTTGTATTCACCCAAAAGAAGCTCCATCTTGCGGGCTTCGATCTTGGAGAAATCCAGTATATCGTTGATCAGATGCAGCAGCGCATTGCCCGATGACCTGATATTCTCGGCGTATTCGAGCAGCTCGGGGTCCTCGGCCTTGCGGAGTATCATCTCGTTCATTCCGAGTACTGCGTTAAGCGGCGTCCTGATCTCATGCGACATATTCGCGAGGAAAGTCGACTTTGCCCTGTTGGCCTCATCGGCCTCACGGCGCGCATCATCGAGCTGTCTTAAGTAAGATATCTCCTCCGTGTCGTCCTCAACCAGCAGATAAGAGCCGATAGGTCGGTTTTTTCTGTCAAGGAGCTGATTATACAGCACCTGATAGTGCTCACGGCTGCCCTCTCCGTCGGACCTCTCATACTCCGCGGGACCGAACTGCTTTCCCTTCAGCATGAGCGACGTACGTATCGAAGACATGGGCTCCGCATCATAGGTATCGTCCTCGTCTATCGGGCCAAAATGCTCATTGAAATACTTGTTCGAGAAAATGTATTTGTCGCCGGAATCAAACAGCACCAGTCCCTCGTTCATGTCGTCGACCGCTTTGGCTATCGAATGGCTCATCAGATTGCGCGGTACCAGACGCATGATGCCGAAACAGATCAGGGGACCGGCGACCGCATAGAATATAACGGAGATATCAAGTATCAGCGAGAACGCCATGTACAGTACGTTCAGGAATACTACCAGCAGGAGCACGGCCAGAATCATCACGTACTTTGTGCGGTAAACGTCATAGCTCTTTGCTATCCTGTAGATGATGAAACCGAAGGTTATTACTACCGCGAGATAGTCTATGCCGAGGTGCACAAAATACAGCGTGTTGAATTTGGTCTGATAAAATACGGTGCCCGCGTATTCATATTCGTAAATGTCGAATACATGGCCGAAAAAATAATTGAGAAGAATGGATACCGAATCGATCCAGACCAGAGCGGTAGCTATCGGACGAAGGATCTTCAGCGCCTTATGGTGATCGGTGTATGACAGGCAGAATCCGGTCAGATACAGCAGCATCCAGTCTATCGCGGCAAAGTACAGAGAATATACGATCTCGGCGAATACCGCGTTGGGTGATACCGCTATAAGGATATTGGAAAAAATGGCAGCTATAGAACAGATAAAGGCCTTTTTCAGGATAACTCCGTATCTCTGCCTGATCTGCATAGATGCCATGATCGTAAATAACATTATGACTATAGCAAGGCTGTCTACAAGGACATATATGATCTTTGTGTACATCTCAACGCCTCTCGCTGATCATTTTCTAAGGATCGTCTCCATAGTGTATTGCCGAACCTGCATGCCAAGGCTCTTATAGAACTCAACGGCTCCGGGATTGCACTCCCAGACATGCAGCGTGATATTATCAAAACCGTGTCCGGCCGCCCAGCCCTTAACATAATCGTAGAGCTGCGTCCCGACATGTTTTCCGCGTGCGTTCTCATCCACGCACAGATCGTCAATGAACAGGTTCTTGCGGGCGTAAGCCGCGCCTGTCTCGGGCCAGTCTTTGATCATGCAGAAACAGTGCGCGATCACTCTGCCGTCCTCCTCATAAACGAAAACGGGCCTGTTATCATCGCGAATGATCTCTGCCAGCTGATCGTCCGAGTATTTCGCGCCCTCGGCCTTAAAAAGATCGGGCCTGCCGTTATGATGCACGAGCAGTACCTGCCCGAGAAGTATGTTTATGTCGCCGATGTCCCTGACTTCGGCTCTCCTGATAACCGTCACGTCGCAGCTCCTTCCGCACACTCCTCTTTCGCGAGCAGTCTGTGCATTCTCTCTTTATCGATATACATCGCCTCATCCATGCGATGCAGGAAATCATCCTGTGATTCACCCTTTGAATACTTTGCGTAGCCCATCGAGAACGAAATCCTGAACGGCTCGCCCGACTCGGTATTAAAGTTATTGGACAATATCCAAACTCTTTCCTTGAGCGCGAGCACATCCGCCTCAGAATCCGAATTCATAAGGATGATGAACTCATCTCCGGCGAACCTGAAAACGGTGCCCTTAGACTCCGAAGCGCGATGAAGTATCCTGCCTGCCCTGAAAAGCGCACGGTCACCTGTGGAATGACCGAACCTGTCATTGATCTCCTTAAATTTGTTAAGGTCGAACATTATTCCGTAAAAACTCCTGGTCTCACTGAATACCAGCAGCGTATGCTCGAGGAACTGTCTGTTGTACAGACCCGTGAGCGGATCGATATAGGACTTTTCGTTCTGTATGCCCATATAGATCGCTGCGATACCTATGCAGGTGCCCGGCCATGCGGTCGAGATACCGTAGAAGAAGGCCTGTCCGAGACATCCCGCGACAACCGGCAGCATGAACATCCATATGGGAAAAAACCTGAGCCTCCCATGCTTTTTGCGGTAAATAAAGTAAATCACAAGGCTCTCCGCTCCGGTAAGCATGACGAAGAAATACAGCACGTTGCACAGCGGAAGTCTGTGGTAGATATTGTCCGAATCGATATACAGCAAAAACGGCTTAAATATGTTAACTATCAGAGCTATCGCCGATATCACGGGAAAAGCGGCATATACGGGGATCTTCTTAAGCAGGCGCTTGCGGTCGCGGTAAAGCTTCAGGTCAACATAGAGCAGCCATACAAAGCATCCGGTAACATTGGCCAGATAAAGGCCCGTATTGCAGAGCAGGTTCAGCCAGTGGCTGATGACACCGGGTTTTCCGTCTATCCAGAATGAGAATATCTCGACGATGCTCGCGCCCATCGTGATAAGGGTAAGCGCAGTGAAAAACTTGTCTCCGAGCCTCCTGCGCTGACGGGTGGCAAAACGGCTGGCTATAAGAAACAGCAGCAGAATGATCCCAAACAGATTCAGGATAAATATAGTCTGAAATTCCATTATGCACACATGGATGCCGGAATAATGCGGCATCACATATCCTTTCCGTGGTGTATACGCGGGTTACAAATCATCGATAACAGTCAAAAAACCGTAAATCAGCTGTATCTTATACTATAACATAATGACAGCTTATATACAAGACAGTGTTTGCCTCAGGTTTCCCCGTCATCCGCTGTCCGCTCGGCTTCGACAGCCGCCATATTGTCCTTCTTTTCCCTGTTTTCACGAAGCTTGACGAGGATGTAGTCCTTGTATACAAAATCAAGTATCGCCGCGAACGGGATAGAGAGCAGAATGCCGGGCACACCGAACATCTTGCCTCCGGTAATGATCGTAACCAGGATGAGCAGTCCCGAAACTCCAAGAGAATCTCCGAACATGTTGGGCTTGATTATATAGCCGTCCACGGTCTGGAGGACAAGCGTGAATATGATGAACGCCAGAGCGTGCCAGGGCTTTACCATCAGCAGGATAAAGGCTCCCACAACGCCTCCGAATATGGGTCCGAAGGTAGGGATCAGGTTTGTGAGCGCCACAACAACCGAGATCATGCCTACATACTGCATCCTCATGATCATCATGAAAAGCGCGTTTATCAGGCCGACCATGATGCCCTCGATCAGGCTGTACGCAATGTAATGCGAAAGTATCGAATCGCATCTGTACCAGAAAGTCTTGAACGCGTCATATCTGTTCGCGTCAAAAAGCGCTTTGCCGAGCTGCGAGCAGAAAACCTTTACGGATCTCTTTGCCATCAGCAGATAGATCGAAAGTATGAAGCCTAATATCCAGTTTATGAACGACTTTCCGAAATCGGCGGACGCGGACATGATATTCTCCATGTTGTCCGAGATCAGGCCGAACAGCTTGTTCCATGCAGTTTCCGAAGAATCGATAAACGCCTTCAGATCGATGAATTTCGATATCTCGCCCTTCTCCAGGAAGTTCTGCAGAGCTTCGAGATATGTATTGAAATTGGCCGAGAATGTCCTGATGCTGTCGATGAGCTGAGGTATCAGTATACCGAGCATGAATCCGACTACAAGGACTACAATTATCAGGGCAAGCACTGCCGAAAGGGTCCATTGCACATTCCTGCGCTTAATTTTTTTGAAAAGTGTCTGCGAAAGCTTTTTTGCCAGCGGATTGATCATATAGGCGATGATCGCGCCGAATATGAGCGGCATGAAAAAGCTTATGGCCGCTCCGATCACATGCAGTACTTTGCCGATATTTGACAGTACCACGAACAATGTCACAGCGGTACATGCTATCAGCATGCCGTTAAACCATTTTTTGTTTTTGATCTCCTTGAATTTCACTTTACTTCCTCCCTATTTCCAGTAACGCGCAGCATTCCAGATTGTCGGTCAGCGGAAACATATCGACCGGTGAAAGCCGCTTTACGCGATACCCTTGTTTCATAAAAAGCTTCAGATCGCGCGCGAGCGTCTCCGGATTGCACGAAACGTATACGATACGTCCGATCCCCAACCCTGCCGCAGCCTTGATAAACTCGGGCGTACTGCCGCTCCTCGGCGGATCCATGCACAGCACGTCGATGCCCGCGGGCATATCCCCCAGCATGTATTTTGTGGCATCGGCGCAGATAAATTCGATGTTTCCGATACCGTTCCTCTTTGCGTTGTCCCTCGCGTCCCTCACCGCGTCGGGATTAAGCTCCACTCCGATGACCCGTTTTGCTCCCGCGCTCATGAACATGCCAATCGTACCCGTGCCGCAATATGCGTCGAGCACCGTCTCGCTGCCCGTAAGCTGCGCAAACTCCAGTGCCAGACCGTAGAGTTTTTTTGTCTGCGGACCGTTTATCTGGAAAAACGACCCGGGCGATATCCTGAACCTGAGCCCCAACGAATCGTCCTCGATAAAGCCTTTGCCGTAAACAACGATATTCCGCTCTCCCAGCACCATGCTCGTGCGTTTCGCGTTTATGTTCTGCACGATCGTCGTGATCTCCGGGAATGCCGACCTCAGCGCCTTTACGAAATTATTCTTTCCGGGGAACGGAACTTCGGAAGTGACCAGGATCACCATGATCTCTTCTTTGCCCCCGCAGGTCCCGGTGCGCACGAGCACGTGACGCAGCCACCCTGTTCCGTTGTCCTCGTCGAATATCCTGTATTTGAACGACGGCACGAGTCTTTTTATCTTCTCGATGATCGCGTCTGCCTTTTTATTCTCCAGCAGACATCCGCTCACGGGTATCACCTCATGCGAATCCCTGCGGTATATGCCGCGTACGATCTGTCCTTTTTTGGTCCTCGCGAATACCGAATGCACCTTATTGCGGTAATAGAGCGGATCAGCTGCGCCTGCGACAGGCTCGGGCTTTATACCGTTTTCTTTGGCTACGGGACCCAGGTATTTCCTTACGAGACCGTTCTTTATATCGAGCTGTTCCCCGTAGGAAACGCCCGAATACATGCAGCCTCCGCATTTTTTGGAATAAGGACATGCATTTATCTCATTCATAATAATCTCCGTTTTCCTTTTCGATTGACTTACCGCCCTGCCTTTGATAATTTATTTATAGCAGGCAAAGCCTTAAAACTCAGACAAGAAAGGACCGCAACATGCTGGAAGAACTGAAAAAGCGCGTCTGTGACGCCAATCTGCTTTTACCCAAAAACAATCTGATCACACTTACCTGGGGCAATGTTTCGGGTATCGACCGTGAAAAGGGACTCGTTGTCATCAAACCCTCAGGCGTATCCTACGACACCATGAAGCCCGAGGATATGGTCGTTCTCGACCTCGACGGCAATCGTGCGGAGGGAAACTTAAATCCGTCATCCGATACTCCCACTCATCTGGCTCTGTACCGTGAGTATCCCGAGCTCGGCGGCATCGTTCACACACATTCGAGATGGGCAACGATCATGGCCCAGCAGGGAATGGACATCCCCGCCCTCGGAACCACTCATGCCGATTATTTCTACGGCCCCGTGCCCTGCGCACGCTGCCTCTCGGACGAAGAGATCGCCGAAGCCTATGAGGCCAATACCGGCAAAGTGATCATCGAAACCTTTAAGTCACGCGGCATCAAGCCCATGGACGTTCCCGCGGTACTGCTCAAATCGCACGGTCCCTTCACCTGGGGCAAATCCCCCGAGAAAGCCGTCGAGAATGCGATCGTACTCGAGGAAGTCGCATTCATGGCATGGCACAATCTCTCGCTGTCGAACTGCGGCATCAAGCCCGTTCCCAACTCACTCCTTGACAAGCATTATCTGCGCAAACACGGCGCCAATGCTTACTACGGTCAGGGCGATCACAAATGATCGAAGTTCATGTGCTCCATAAAATGAGCCTTGAACGCTTCACTGTCCGCGAGGATTATCTCACGGCTGACTTTTACGATATTATCCAGTGCCTCCGCACCTGCCGGGTCGGAGGCATATTTTACGGCACCCGAAAGTGAGGAATTCCCGACACTCTCGCACTTGTCCGAAAGCTCCTCCGGCAGCAGCCCTATCGTGACTGCCTTATCCGGATCCAGCTCTGTCCCAAAACCTCCGGCTATAAATACATGCTTTATATCACCGGCCGCAGCCCCGTACTCCTCCAGCAGCGTCTCTATGCCGCCTCTTACCGCGGCCGAAGCCAGCTGCAGCTCTCTTATATCCTTTTGTGTAAAGGTGACTTTTCCGTCCGCGGACAGCCTGATCCTGCCGTGCAGTCTCTCATCGAGCAGCCCCGTCTCATCGACGAGCCCCTGTTTGATCAGTTCCGCAATCAGCGCTATAACGCCCGTGCCGCAGATCCCGACAGGTTTTTCCGCGCCTCCTATCAGTTTCAGCACTATCGGCTCTTTTCCGTCCTCATCGCATAGCGTCACATCACATATCGCTCCGGGTATGCCCGCGGTCCCGCAGCTGATGTTTCCGCCTTCAAACGCGGGTCCCGCCGCAGTAGACGCGACCAGTATCCTGTCCTTAGTGCCGAGTGCCAGTTCTCCGTTCGTACCGAGATCTATCAGCAGGCTCAGATCATCTCCGAATCCGCAGGAATAGATGCCTGCGACTATATCCGCGCCCACAAAAGCCGATATCCCGGGAAGCAGCAGCCCCGACGGAGTATCGGTGAGTGCCGTAGAGACCGGCGTAAAAGGCGCCGTACCGAGTCCTTCGCACGAATAGCCCGCAAATATATGCTGCATCGTGGTATTGCCCGCGATAACGATCCTGCCGAGCCCCGCCGCAGTCAGCGCATGCTCTGTCATGATCGCTTCGATCAGGGCATTGATGTCGGTGATCACGGCGTCTCTCATCTTAGGTCCGCTGCCCAGATTCGATGCCACGATCCTCGATATTACATCCGCGCCGAAGCTGCGCTGATGATTGATGCCTGTCCTGACCGCAATAATCCGTCCGGAATGCTTATCGACCGCCGCAGCCGCGATCGTCGTGGTACCGATGTCGATCGCGATGTCAAACGCAGCCGAACCTGTGTCTATGATATCTGTTTTGCGCTCCGCATCGGAGCTGTCTCCTGCGGGGCATGAATCCGGGCTCCGGTCGCTGCTTTCAGGGATATATATATCCTCGTCCGGCAGCTCATACTCTATCTCGAGATCGCTCCCGGCCGTCCCTGCCATGCAGGCGAGCCTCATGCCTGCTTTTAACTCTTCTTCACTAAAAAACGTCCTGTCGGCATCGGTGATGCTTACCTCCCCCGACAGGACCCTGATCCTGCATTTTCCGCATGATCCCGTGCCGCCGCAGAGGAAAGGAAAGCCTGCATTCTTTAGCAGTGCAGAGATGTCGCTTCCCTTTTGGGCATGTAAGACCATTTCCTTCCTCCAAATCTGTATAGGGAGATAAAAACTATTCCCAGCCGTACAAAAGCATTCATAAACCTTCCGGCTTCGCCGTAAGCCGCCGCTGTGCGGCTTATGTTTATTCATGCGTTTTGTCCGGCCTTTACAGGAAAATCTGTTTAAGCATAAATCTGCAAGCAAGCTTGCGATTTATGCTTTCACAGATTTCCTGTGAATAGTTTTATCTCACAAGTACCTCCTCCAGCTTCGCGGCATGATGAGCAGCAGCATCGGGAACAGTTCGAGACGTCCCGCGAGCATATCAAAGATCAGCACGATCTTCGAGCCTACCGAGAAGAACGAATAGTTGCAGGTAGGTCCGACGAGATTGAATCCGGGACCCATGTTGTTGAGTGTTGCGACAACCGCCGTAAAATTCGTTGTGAAATCGTGCTCGTCCAGTGAGACAAGCAGCACGGATATGAACAAAACAGCGAAAAACAGCGAAATATATGCATTGGTCGCGCGCACGGCATCGTGATCGACAACATTGTTGTCCATTTTGATCTTTTTGACTGCGCGCGGATGGATGAATATCTGGTTCTGCTTGCGCGCGGCTTTAAAAAGGATCAGCAGACGGCTCATCTTGATACCGCCGCCGGTGGAACCCGCGCAGGCACCGATGATCATTACCACGATAAGGATAGTCTTGGAAAACTCTGGCCACAGATCAAAGTCCGTAGTCGCGTATCCGGTGGACGTAAGCAGCGAAGAAACCTGGAAAAATGTCTGTCTGACAGTTTCCCCGAAGGTCGCGTAGAACCTGCCGAGATTCAGTACGATCAGAGCGCATGCTATAAGAGTGATGCTCAGATACAGCCTGATCTCCTCCATGCCGAACGCCTGCTTAAACTTCCTGCGAAGCAGCAGGAAATACAGTGAATAGTTCATACCGCTCAGCAGCATGAATATACCGATCGTCCACTGTACCGCGGGCGAATACGAGCCTATGCTCGAGTTAAGAATGCCGAAACCGCCGGTGCCGATGGTACCGAAGGTCAGCGTAAGGCTTGAGAACAGATCCATGCCGAATATGAGCAGGAGCAGCACTTCTGTAAGACCCATCACCAGGTATACCGAATACAGGATCCGAACCGTATCCTTGATCCTCGGAACCAGCTTATCTACAGACGGTCCTGTCGACTCCGCCTTCATGAGGTTGACCGAATTACCGCCGAGCATGGGCAGCAGTCCCGAAAGGAATACGAATACTCCCATGCCTCCCAACAGATGCAGGAAGCTCCTCCAGAACAGAGTCGCGTGCGTCAGCACCTCAACATCTGCAAGTATCGTTGCTCCTGTCGTCGTATATCCGGATACCGTTTCGAAAAGAGCGTCGATATATCCGGGTATCTCCCGTGTCATAACGAAAGGAAGAGCACCCAGCATAGACATTACAAGCCATCCGAGCGCTACCACAAAGTAGCCCTCTTTCAGATAAAGCCCGCCTTTTTTGGGCTTTTTCCACGACATGACCAGACCCAGCGCCAGACAGATCGCGGCGGTGATCAGATAGCTCCATGCCGTATTCTCGCGGTAGATCAGTCCCACCACGAACGGGCACATCAGGAAGGCTGCCTCTGCCTTCATCAGAAGTCCCAGTATATAGATTATTACTCCGTAATTCATAGATTATCTCCCCGTTGATCAATAATAGCGATAACGCTTATTCGAGTATGTCGTCGATATTATTGATGTCCGAGGTGGTGTGAACGATGACCACCCTGTCTCCGACCTTGATCAGATCCTGGCCGCCGGGTATGATGATCTTCTTATCGCGCGTAATGCAGCAGATCAGCACATCCTTTTTCTTTTTGAGCTGCATCAGCGGGATATCGACAACATGAGAGCCGTCCTTAATGATGAACTCCATCGCCTCGGCCTCGTCATCGCCTATCTTGCGGTAGTTTTCTATGTCGGAATCCTTTGTGTAATCCATCGATCTGATGAACTGTATGAGCAGGTCGTTGGAAACCTTGTTGGGGTTGATGATCGTATCGAGATTGAGCCTGTCGATAACCTCATCGTAATTGATCCTGTTAACCTTTGTGACCGTCTTGGCCCTGACATGATCGATCGCGAACAGGCTAAGCAGGATATTCTCCTCATCGATGCTCGTAAGCGCCGCAAACCCCGACGCGTTGCCCAGTCCTTCTTCCATCAGCAGATTGCGGTCGGTGCCGTCGCCGTTGATAATATCAGCCTCGGGAAGCACGTCCGCAAGGAACTCGCATCTGTCACGGTCAGCCTCAACGATCTTAACCTTAATGCCGGACTCGATAAGCTTTTTCGCGAGGAAATAGCCTATTTTGCCGCCTCCGACGATCATCGCGTCGGGAACCCTGTCGGTACCTACGCCGAACATCTTAAAGAACTTGTTGATCTCGGTACGTGCGCCCACGATACCGACCAGATCGCCCTGCTCGAGTATGAAATCACCGCCGGGGATGATGGTCCTGTCGCCGCGCGTTACCGTGCAGACCAGCACATTCGCGTTATACTTTGCCCTGATATCTACGATATGGAGCTTCGAGAGCTTGGAGTCGAGCTTGATCTTAAAATGTACCATCTCGACCTTGCGGTTTGAGAATACATCGATCTTTGTCGCGTAAGGGAAATTGAATATTCTCGCGATCTCCTCTGCCGCCGTCAGTTCGGGGTTAAATATCATCGAGATATCGAGTTCGTTCTTTAAGAACTCTATCTCGGAATTGTAAATGGGGTTGCGAACGCGCGCGATGGTACGGCATTTGCTGACCTTCTGCGCTATCACGCAGCAGAGCAGGTTCATCTCGTCCGAATCCATGACCGCCACCATCAGGTCCGCGTCTCCTATGCCCGCTTCGCGAAGCGTAACGGAGCTCGTGCCGTCACCCGTATATGACATGACGTCCAGGTTTGAAAGCGCAGTCTTAAGGCGCGTGGAATTCTTATCGATAACGGTTACGATATGTCCCTCCTGCGTCAGCTGCTTTACCAGCGAAAGTCCGATCTTTCCGCATCCTATAACAATAATCTTCATCTATGGTTTCTCCCAAATTCTTCTGTTTTCTTCATCATCACATAATTCAACATCTTATATTTTACTCCTATTTACACAAAATGCAAACATAAAGAAAGTACCCGAAGTTTGGTCCTTCGGGTACCTGAAATTCGTGATATTATTTTGCTGAAAGCCTGTCAGCCTCGATGAAGAAGCCTGCTCCCGTGATGCACCATACAGTGCCGTCCTCGGAGGTAAATCTGTACGCCACGTCGATCGTGCTGCCCTTCGCGAGCTTCTCGATGCGCTCTGATGAGGTATCCGACTCAGCATAAACATATGTCTTCTTTTTCGCGACGGTCATCTGCGAGTTGACCACCTCATATCCGGGATACGCAAAATACCCGTCGTCCACTGTCAGCTCACCCTGAACATACCAGATGGAAATAACATTAGCGAAAAACGCTCCGACTGAACTGATCTTAGTCATGATCCAGGTGTCCTGAAGCTTTCTCCTGCCTGTGCCGTTTGCGGGATCGTAAGCGTAAAAAGTTAGCGAACCGTCCTTGTTGCGGACATAATCGGAAATGAGCACCGCGTGCTTTCCGCTGCTCCCGTACCTGGTGTAAACGACCACGCCCTCGGGATGAACATCCAGCAGATCCGCAATATACTCGCGGTTATGCGAATGAGTGGTCTCGGTCTCCTTTTTAAGGTAATATGTAACGGCCGCGCCGGTCGCAGTATCCTGATGTGTAAAAGGAGTAACATCCGAGAAATAAGAGCTGCAGCTCTCGTATTTGCCGTTTTTATCGGGTATCGGATTGCCGCCCATGGCCGCGCGGACATCGCCGAAAGTAAATGTTACAGGCCTGCCCTCGGCTGCCTGACGGCGTCTGAGCAGAGATGCGGTAGCTGATGAAGTACACAGACCGCTGGACTTTGAATACTCCTGCTTCCAGCCGGTAACCCAGGTCAGATTGGCTGCCGAAACTGCGTAAGTCTTATCGACCTTGGCCTTAGACGCGGATACCGTCGCCTCTTCCGCGGGTCCTACATACTTGCAGTACTCGAGCGAGATCCATCCGTGCGCGTCGCCGTAAACGATCTTACCCCAGCCGTTTGAGCTGACAAAGGTAACGTTGACCTGCTTGCCCTTCGGCACGGATCCCACCTTCATGTATTCGCTGCCGTAGCAGGATCTGATGTTAAGCGGTGACTCCTGAGTGTTTATCTTATAGATACCGGTTTTATATGAGGCTGCGCTGACACTGACTCCCTCGGGAAGAATGAATGCGCAGACAAGTAAGATCGCTATAAAAATGCGTACAGCTTTGGACAGTTTCATGATACAATGTTACCCTTCGAATCAATTTCGTAACAATATTGTAACAATTGAATCACTTTTTTGCAAGTCCAAAGCTGTAGAATTCACATTTTATTCATTTTTCGGTTTAGGGAGACAAGGAAGAACCGTCCCCATGTCTACTATTTATTTATTGAATTTCTCGGTCCAGTAGCTCTGGCCGTAGATGTCGGTAAGTTTATACAGGCCGACCATCTTCTGTCCTACGTAAGTGTCGCTGACCTTGAGCGCGCCGTTTACGGTGAGGCGGTCACCGAGCTTGTAGCTGTCGAGGTAGCTGCCGTCGTATGCGTAATAGTCGCAGAGGAAATCGATCACGTCGCCGTTTGCGATATCAACGAGACCTCTGAACTCTGTCTCGGTGACAGTATTATCATATATGGGCTCCGCGCCGATCACACTGCCCTTTCCGGTGCTGTAGGAAAGGTTGATAATGAGGTTCACGCGCTCACCGTTGAGCAGCGCGGGTACCTTGCCCGTGATCACATCGCCGGTCGTATCAACATGATAGTAGGCAACAGGCTGATCGTTGATCGAGAGCCATGTGCCCTCGGTGTCCGCGATCAGATTGCCGTAATCGTCGATGGCATAGAGATTGTCGAGACCGAGATCGATATAGCCGGCTCCGTCGTCAACAAACATGTTGAGATCGACGCTGTTGATCAGGCTCCAGTCGGATGTGCTGAGCGTAATGTACTTATGTCCTTCGCTGTCCGATTTCCAGTTAAGCTTTGAAGTATCGAGCAGGTTATTGCTGACATATCCGGCGATCGCCTCGTCGCTCATCGATCTGCCGCTGAGTCCCGAGATAGTCGAAACCAGTCCCAGGATGCTGTCGAGCGATGAACCCGAACCCGAAGCCGAGCCGCCGCCGAGCAGATCGAGCAGGGATCCCATCGAAGAACCTGACGAAGCGCCTGCCGCGGCACCTACGCCCTGTACTCCCGCAAACTCCTTGATGCATGCGGAATACTCGTCATCAAGGCCGATCTGGTCATATGTCGATACTGCCGAATTAACCTTATTTGTCTTGCGGTAGGGGAAGAAAATGGAGATACCGTAAGCATTGGTCATGTTGGACGAGGTCCTGTTGTACTTAACCGATGAAAGCAGTGTATCCGCGAGTGCCTTGCCTTCCTTTGTATCTAGGTTCAGCGCAAAATTGATCAGGTCGATCTGATCGATCGCGTTTGACTGTGCAAACTCTCTGGTGTCGCTTCTCGCATCTGAAACGGTCTCGTACTTGTTGTCGTTGATGAGCTTTGAGGTGCTCTTCGCAAATGCCTTAAAATCGTCTCCTACGGTTTCGGAAAGCTCGGCCAGATCAACGATCGACAGAGTGGTCTTCTGTCCGGGGCAGGACTGCGCGCAGACATCAACGAAATCGTCGATGATGTTCTTGCCGATCTCGATCGTATCCATCGAGGTATTGTTCGAGAACGCGGTAAGCCAGTTGGTGTAATACCAGCCGACACCGGGCTCCGTCTCCTCGGATGCGATCACGTAATCCGCGTAATTGGCGAGCATCAGGTCGGTCTCAACTGTCGCCATCAGGCATGCGTCAAAGCCGATGAAATCGTATTTGATACCGGCATTTTTAAGAGCTGTATTGATGCCCGCGAGGTTCATCGAACCCGCAGACTTATGAGTCTCGTCATAGCCGTAGCCCGAGAGCGATCCTCCGCCGTGATCCCAGAATATCAGGATATTTCTGTCGGCGGGATAATTCTTGTTCGCGTACTTGATGAACTCGGTGAGCGTCGCGGGATCGGTCATGGCCTTATTGCCCATGTTATCCTCGAGACGTACCATCTTGCCGCTCGTGAGCTTATATATCTGGTTATTGGAGGTGCTGATGCCGTTAGTCTTCCAGTTGCTGCATCCGCCCGTATAAACGATGATATTGATCTTGTCGGAAATGGTGGCCTTCATCATCTCGTTGAGATCGTTGGTCGCCATGCCGTATTTGCTCTCAAGGTCGGTACCGCACATGTAAACCATCATGGTAACGGTGTCCTTGCCGTTGCCCTTTATGGTCGTATATCTGCTGCGCGCGCTCTTGTCGACATTTTTGTTCAGCTTACCTGTGTTGTTATCCGCAACCCAGCCGCTGCTCGTGCTGCCTACGCTCTGCATCGTGCTCGAGCCGAATCCCGAAGAGATGAGGCTCCCTGCAATGCCGCTGAGCAGTGAACCCGACGACGATGAGCCCGACGATATCGAAGTGCCTGTGCCCGTACCGCTGCCGCTGCCCGAACCGCCGCCAAACAGCGAGAACAGACCGGTGCCGCCTCCGCCGAGAACGAGAACAGCGATCACGATCAGGATGATCTTCATCATGCCGCCCGACCCGCGGGTAACCTGTGAACCCGAACCGCGTCCCGAACCACTGCCTATGGGCGGTCTGCCGCCGCCGCTGCCGACGGGACCGGTGCCTAAGCCCTCTCCTCTCTTATAAACGTCTTTACCCTGTCCGGTAACATTTTTCTTTCTTCCGCCCTGCATATCAGGCATAAAACTACCTCCGTTCCGTATCATCGCTCCGGGCTGAAACAGTTCGGAAAACGTCTGATACTGCTTGTTTAAAAACCCCGCAGCCGGCATAAACCTGCTGCGGGTAATGATTCTTTATAGATCGGATCCGTTTAATGATACATCCTCAACAGATCCCGGGCATCCGGTCAGATGCGATCATTCATCCGTAACAACCTCTGATGAGATCTGGTCATCGGGATGCTCCTTGTTCCAGTTGTTCAGGCAGGTCTTGCACAGACGGCTCTTGTTGGCCGCAACAGCCTCCTCAACGGTACCGGTAACAAGTGTATCGCTGTTGTTCAGGTGCTGGCAGTTCTCGCTCAGGTGATAAACATGTCCGTAGTGAGTCCAGTATACATTGCCGTCGATCTCGGTCTGCGCGGTGGTCAGATCCTCCTGGGAAACGGGATTCCAGTCATGACCAACAGCCAGAGCAACGAGCAACGCTACAACAGCCGCGATACCTGCGATGATGCGGGTATTCTTGTCAAATTTCTTCTCCTTATCGGTAAAGATAAGAATGATCAGAGGCAGGAACGCGAAAACGGCAACGATCATGCCCATATTGTTCCACAGCCAGAACTTAACCTTATTCTTCTTTGATGCGGGATCGATAAGGTTAGCCTTTTTCCAGAGCAGTGAACCGATCACAACAAATATCAGGTCCAGTACGATGGCACCGATGATCACAGTCATGGTAGGCGCAAATGTGATATTGATCTTTCCAAAATAGAACAGGAATGCGAAAACCTCACAGCAGATAGCAAGTACCCAGAGAATGATAGCTCCGCATCTTAACCCTCCCGCGTTTCCGACGGGCTTAGCCTGCTGAACCTTCTTTTCGCCGGTCGCAGTCTTAACAGTCTTAGTCGTGTCGGAAGCTGACACAATCTTACGTTCCTTTTTTTCCTCAGCCATTTTAATACTCCTCTCAAAATACTCCGGTCCCCCGGTTGATAGAAATATTATAAACTAATGAACTCTTCAATACAAGAAAACATCTTTATTTATTTTTCTTTTTCGACAGTAATCCTATGATACCCGCGATAGTTAAAGCCAAAGCCGCAAAAATCATAAGATAATAGCCGCTTCCTTTTTGTATCATGGACTGCAGCAGATGATCCGCATCTTTATCCAGTGCCGAACTGTCAATGAAAAAGCAGACTGCAGAGATAACTCCCATGACCGTTACAGGTATGTTCAGGCCAAATATCGAGAACAACAGTGCCGCAGCAGCAATTATCAGAATGATGACGCCGTCAACGCCGTCAATGAGTGCGGTGCTGATCGTTGTACCAAAGATCGAAGCGCTCGCAAACGGCATAAAAACAGATATGCCAATGAGCACCGAAGCGATGATGCCTATAAGGTTAGGTCTTACGAGCAGGGACCTCACGTACGTGCCGTCATTTGCATATCCCGCGCTCTCATTTTGCTGCCTGCCCAAGTCCGGCTCCGCGCCCAAAACGCTCTTTCCGCAGTTCGTACAGAATTTCACATCGTCCGGGATCTGCGCCCCGCAATATCTGCAATACATAGCTGCTCCTCCTGTTCGATAAATGTATTCATAACAGTATCAAAATATATTCTACGTTCAAAATATATTCTACGTTCAAAATATCGTTATAAGAATAATCTGTCAATAAAAAACGTAATGTGCTATACTTAAACGCATAGAAAAAGACGCTTTTTCGCGTCTGTATAAAAGGAGGAGAACAATGGACATATCCGATATCTTAAAGCAGATCGGCAGCAAACAGTTAAACGATGTGAGCAAAAAAACGGGTGCATCGAAGAATGACATCATGAGCATTCTCGGTGAGGCTCTACCGCTCCTCGCCGGCGGCACGAGCGAAAAAGAAACCGAAAAAAAGGTTTCTAAAAAGACCGGTTTCTCCCTGGCTACCGTAACAAATGTACTCGGCAGCGCAGGTCCCATGCTCTCAGGTCTGCTGGGCGACGGCTCTAATAATTCCGGCAGTTCATCCCAGAGCAGTTCATCGGGCGGTCTGGGTTCACTCCTCGGCGGTCTCCTCGGCGGAGGCAGCTCATCAGCAGGCAGCAGTTCATCCGGCGGCCTGGGCGGTCTGCTCGGCGGTTTACTCGGCGGCGGCAACAGCTCCTCCTCTTCGTCAGGCAGCTCTTCTTCCGGCTCATCCGGCGGCTTAGGATCACTCCTCGGCGGTCTGCTCGATGTGTCTGTCGATCCCGATGAAACGACTGCCTCCGGCAAGAAAAAACCGAAGAAGCCCGCATCTTCTGCAAAAAAGCCCGCTGCATCTTCAGCCAAGAAGCCGGCATCTTCAACTTCGGCTAAAAAAACCGCCTCAACCTCTGCTAAAAAGCCTGCTTCAACCTCTGCTAAAAAACCTACTTCATCTACAGCCAAGAAGCCCGCTTCATCAACCTCTTCTGCCAAGAAGCCCGCTTCTTCAGCCAAGAAACCTGCAAAATAAGCGTGTAAACTCCCGTTTATTCTGTTCAGCCTGTTTTGTTATTGTTTTTAACCGGTCTCAGGGACGGGCGCCGCAGATGAAACTTCCGGGACCGCGCCCCGGACGCCGGTACTTGCGCGAGAAGCGAAAGACCTCAGCCGGGCGAAAGCCCGTGCCACGTGTTATATGCAACTGTCAAGACTGAAGGTTTTGAACAGTTGCATATTACCGTGGCAGCAAGCGTGAAACGCGGGCTGAGGTCTGAGCGAACGTACATCGAGCTTGTTTTCAAGCGAGATGGCGCTTAGTATCCGCTGCGTCCGAAAAGGAGCGAGAGCGTGTCCCGGAAGTTTTATCGTTGCCGCCCGTCCCGTCACTCGGCCAGTACCTAACCCTACAAAAAAACTCCCGGAACAGATAGTTCCGGGAGTTCTTATGACGAATAAGGGAATCGAACCCTTGTTTCCGCCGTGAGAGGGCGGCGTCTTAGCCGCTTGACCAATTCGCCATTCACATTGCTGAGCTCTCGCGTCAGCAATATGTATATTACTACAGACCCAAATAAAATGCAAGCACTTTTTTCAAAAATTTCAAAAATTTAGATTCCGCATGTTAAGCTCAGCCTTCCGGGCTCTCCGAGCCCTGAAGCATTGCCGCTCCGAAGAAACTCTCGAGCGATATCTGGTCCGATTCGGGCAGATCATCGAGAAGATTCAATTCCTTCATCGTCTGCAGCACCGTATCACCGACCTTGCAGCGCTTCTTGAAATCCTCTCTGGACGTGAACTTCGTCCTCGCCGCAACATCGTATATCTGCTCCGCTACCTTCTCGCCGAGACCCGCTATCGAGCTGAGCGAAGGCATCAGCATGTTGTCCACTATCTGGAAATGACGTGCCTTTGCGGTATAGATGTTGATCGGCGTGAATTTGAGGCCCCTCGCGTAGAACTCGAGTACCGAGCGCATATCGTCGTACTCGCCTTCTTCCTTTGCGCTGATCGTGCCTTCCGCCTTTTTGCGCTTCAGTGCTTTCATGCATTCGATCAGATGCTCCTTGCCCTTGCACATCTTCGCGTAATCGAAATCGGCCGCTCTTATGCTGAAATAAGCCGCATAGTAAGCCAGCGGATAGTATATCTTAAAGTACGCGATGCGGAATGCCATCATCATGTACGCGCAGGCATGCGCCTTCGGGAACATGTACTTGATCTTTTTGCAGGAATCGATGTACCACTGCGGCACCTCATGATCTATCATCGCCTGCTCCATATCGGGGTTGAGGCCTCTGCCCTTGCGGACAGACTCCATCGTCTTGAATGCAAGGCCCGGCTCGAGTCCCTTCGATATCAGATAGATCATGATATCGTCACGCGTACATATCGCTGTGGACAGCGTACAGTCGCCGTTCTGGATATAGTACTGCGCGTTGTTCAGCCAGACGTCGGTACCGTGCGACAGACCCGCGATCTTGACCATGTCCGAGAAACAGGACGGCTTCGTATCCTTAAGCATCTGCATAACGAAATCGGTACCGAGCTCGGGAAGTCCGAGACTGCCCAGCTCCACGTCATCGATATCGGCAGGCTTAACTCCGAGCGCGTCACACGACTTAAACAGAGAGATAACACCCGGATCGTCCATCGGGATAGTCTTTGCGTCCAGTCCCGTGATATCCTCGAGCATACGTATCATCGTCGGATCATCATGACCGAGGATATCGAGTTTCAGCAGGTTATGGTCGATCGAATGGTAATCGAAATGCGTCGTGACGGTCAGCGTTTCCATATCGTTGGCGGGATGCTGTACCGGAGTGAACGAATAGATATTCTCACCCACAGGCAGAACGACGATGCCGCCCGGATGCTGGCCCGTCGTGCGGCGTACGCCCACGCATCCGTTCGCGATCCTCTCCTTTTCAACGACGCGGTGCTTAATGCCGTGCTCCTCATCGTATTTCGAAACATAGCCGAAAGCGGTCTTGTCCGCGAGCGCGCCGATGGTCCCTGCGCGGAATGTCTGTCCGTAGCCGAATATAACTTCGGTATAGTCATGAGCCTTGGACTGGTACTCACCCGAGAAATTCAGGTCGATATCGGGCTCCTTGTCTCCGTAGAATCCGAGGAATGTCTCAAACGGGATATTATGGCCCTCTTTGGTCAGCGGCTCACCACATACCGGGCAGACCGCGTCGGGCATATCGCAGCCCGATTTGGCCTCGTATTCCTTGCAGACATCGGAGTCAAAATCGCTGTAATGACACTTTTTGCAGTAATAATGCGGCGGCAGCGGATTGATCTCGGTGATTCCCGACATGGTCGCCGCAAACGACGAACCGACAGATCCTCGCGAGCCTACCAGATATCCGTCCTCATTGGACTTCCATACAAGTTTCTGCGCGATTATGTACATAACCGCGAATCCGTTTTTGATGATCGATTTCAGCTCGTGCTCGAGCCTGTCGCTGACAGGTTTGGGCAACTCCGGACCGTACAGCTCGTGCGCCCTTCTCTCACATATCTGGCGCAGGGTCTTATCTGAATCCTCTATGACCGGAGGCGCCTTATCGGGGCGCACCGGCGTGATATAGTCGATCATATCGAATATCTTGTTCGGATTCTCGACCACGACCTCATAAGCCTTTTCCTTGCCGAGGAAAGCACATTCCTCCAGCATCTCCTCGGTCGTGTGCAGATACAGGGGGGCCTGCTTGTCCGCGTCCTTAAAGCCCTTCGCGGACATTATGATGCGGCGGTAGACCTCATCCTCGGGATTGAGGTAATGCACGTCGCAGGTGGCAACACAGAGTTTGCCGTCCTTATCGGCCAGCTCCGCTATGCGCTTGTTGATGCGCTTTAAGTCCGCCTCGCTCTCGATATTGGGGAAATCCTCATCTAAAAGCATAAACGCGTTATTGCCGATCTGCTGTATCTCGTAATAATCGTAAAATGAAGCGATCCTCGCGATCTCCTCTTCGGGCGCGTCATGGATTATCGCGCGGTAGAGCTCTCCCGCCTCACACGCGGAACCCACGATTATGCCCTCTCTGTATTTACGCAGCAGGCTCTTCGGTATCCTCGGCCATCTGCCGAAATACGTCAGATGGGCTTCGGATACCAGTCTGTAGAGATTGATCCTGCCGACATCGTTTTTGCAGAGCAGAATGATATGGTGCGAAGGCATCTTCCTGATATCCTCGACCGAATATCTGCCGTCAGGACCCTTTGAATAGGTCTTATTCTTGTATGTAACGGAATCGACCTCATCGTCAACGATATATCCCTCGCAGCCGTATATGATCTTAAACTCCTTCGCGCGCTGCTGATCCTCGGGAGTTTTGAAATTCTTGGGATTGGTCAGCCAATGATACGCCACGGGGAATGACTGAACCACGCCGTGATCGGTGATCGCGACGCCCTTATGCCCCCATTTGAACGCGGTCTTAACAAGATCACCCGCATCGATGACTCCGTCCATATCGCTCATGTTGGTGTGAGCGTGGAGCTCAATGCGCTTGACCGGCGCGTTGTCCATTCTCTTAACCCTGAAATCCGATATGCTCTTGATGCCCCAGATGCGGTCGATTACCATATCGCCGTACCAGGGATCCTTGGGCCACGAATCGACATTAGCCGTGCCCTTGACCTTAATAAAGCTCCCCTCTTTGATAAGCTTCGGAACGCTCTCCTTATCATCGTCAGACAGGAACAGCTTGGCTCCGATCGTATCGGTAAAATCCGTGATGCTGATCGTGACCATGAGCTTGCCCGTCTTGGTCTCACGGTCCTCATAACGCAGCACCATGCCCTGTACGACCACCTCGCCGGGCTCACTGCCGATATCGGCTATCCTGATGGGGTCACCCTCGCACTCGCGTCCGTAAAACACTTCGGGATCGTCGGAAACGATCTTTTTCCTGAATCCGGATCTGAATTTATCGTATGCGCCTTTACCGCCCTCGCGGCCCTTGAACGGCTCTTTGCCTGCAGGCTTTTTGTCGGCGGCTTTGCCGTTTGCTTTGCCGGAGTCTTTGGTCACGGCCGGCTTATTCGTCGGCTTCGCGTCACCGTCGGCCTTAGTCACCGCATCGGCACCTGCCTCCGAGCGTATCTCCGCAGCGCTCTCGCCCAGAGGTGCGCTGTCCTCGATATTCCGGGCGGCAGACTCCTCCGCGGAATTGCCGAGAAATCCCGATACATACTCCTCTTCGGTCTCCCGTTCCTTAACCGCATGGTATCTGACCTTTACCGCGACATCGAGACCGAAACGGTCCTTCCACATCGAGTTCATCATGGATACCAGCTGAGGCTCCTTTGCGACAGAGATGCCGCCGTCGGGCATATCGATCGTGATCTCGCCCCCGGAAGCCGTAACGAACGAATTGCGGTAAAGAGTCGCGATAACGGGACTCTTTAAGGCCAGCTCATCCTCTATGTACACATGATACCTGTTCCATATCTCGTCAAAGCTCATGCCTTCCGCAAACGAATAACGCACGCTTAAGCGTACGTTTTTGCCTGCCTTGGAAAAGACCTGGCGATAGAGTATGTTCTCCATCTCGTTGATCGTTTCCAGCCCTATATATGAAGGCGACGCGAGCTTAACGCACATATGGTTGTTCGTATTGGACGCAAGGAGCTTCTCCACCTCCACGTCCTCGAACTTCTTTTTAAGCTTCGCATCGACATTAACAGAATAAAAAACTTCAAAAAACCGCATTACTTACACTCCCCGACCGGTTTGGACCATCTCGTCCAGCTGTGCCTTAAGTTCGTCGAGCAGACGCTCTTCGGGCACCTTTTTAACTATTTCACCCTTTTTGAAAATAAGACCTTCCCCGTCACCGCCCGCGATGCCTATATCGGCCTCACGCGCCTCTCCGGGGCCGTTGACCGCGCAGCCCATGACCGCGACCCTGATGGGCAGATCGTAGTGCGAGCAGAGTTCCTCCGCGCGTCCCGCGAGCCCTATCAGATCGATCTTTGTCCTGCCGCAGGTCGGACACGAAACGACGTCTATGCCGGCCTTCATCAGTCCCAGATTACGCAGGATGAGTCTCGCGGACCTGATCTCCTCGATAGGATCGGCAGTCAGCGATACACGTATCGTATCTCCTATGCCCTCGTTCAGGATAATGCCGATGCCCATCGCTGATTTGATATTGCCGGCGATCAGCGATCCGGTCTCCGTGATGCCCACATGCAGCGGCAGATCGGTCCTGTCGGCGATCAGCTCATGAGCTTTTACCGACATCATGACATCCGATGACTTGATCGATATCACGATGTCATGAAAATCCATGTCAAGGAGTCTCTGCGCCTGTCCGAGAGCGCTCTCCACGAGTCCTTCGGCTGTTACCCTGCCGTATTTTTCAATATACTTTTTCTCAAGAGACCCCGAATTGACACCGACCCTTATAGGGACATGATACTCCTTTGCCTTTTCGACAACGGCGCGTACGCGCTCTTCGGAGCCGATGTTTCCGGGATTGATCCTGATCTTGTCGGCACCGTTTTCGATTGCGGCTATCGCCAGCCTGTAATCAAAATGTATATCCGCAACGAGCGGGATATGGATACCGTCCTTTATCTGCCTCAGCGCCTTAGCCGCCTCAACAGTCGGCACCGCGCAGCGGATGATATCGCAGCCCGCGCGCTCCAGATCCAGTATCTGGGCCACGGTCGCAGCGGCGTCCTCTGTCTTTGTATTTGTCATTGACTGAACAGCGATCGGGTTGGAACCACCGATCGCCGTTTTGCCTATATTTACTGTTCTTGAATTGCGTCTTTCCATAATCTACCTGAAAAATACGTTCCTGATGTCGTTAAAGAATACAAATACCATCAAAGCCATCAGCAGCACGATGCCGATCGCGTGTACCAGGCCCTCTTTCTCGACCGGTACTGGTTTGCCCCTGATAAGCTCGATAATGATGAATACGAGCCTGCCGCCGTCGAGCGCGGGGATCGGGAGCAGATTCATGACTCCGAGGTTTGCGCTCAGCAGAATGGCCCAGTTCATGAGGTTGAGCACTACATAAAGGATGCCGTCCGACTTGGACTCCTGAACGGTATTCTCGAGCTCCGATACGATGCGCACAGGTCCGCCGAAATCATCGGCCGAAACCCTGCCCCTAAATATCTGACCGAGGCTTTTGTAGGTATTGACGATCCAGTATTTGACCTCAACAACGGAATACTTAAGTACTCCTATCGGACCTGTCTTTTCCCTGCCGCCGTAGTTGTAATTAAAGCCCGTAACATAAGTCTCGGTAAACTCAGGCGTAAGCGTGAGCGTCTGTGTCTGCTCGCCGCGCTTTATCGTAAACCGGACCTCACTGCCGTCGAGCGGATGCTCTCCGATATACTCGCTGAAGGCCTTACCCGAAGCTATCTCTACGTCATTGATCCCAACGATTACATCCTTTGCGCGGATGCCTGCTCTCTCCAGCACACCGCCCTTTATGACATTGCTTATCTCGCAAGGCAGCTCATCTGGCGTATAGTAGAATCCGAGCTTGTATGAACGGTTCAGGGCCGGGATGAACTGAGTCTTGTATTTCTCTCCGTCGCGCTCATAAGTGAGCGAATACGACCTGTTCTCGAGCTCATCAAAATTAAATAAGATATACAGCTCGCGTCCGATCGAGATATGATGCCCGTCAAAATCGGTGATCAGATCGCCGGGCTTAAGTCCCGCCTCGCTGACCGGTGAACCCTCGGTAACGGAGGTAACAACACAGGGGTCGTAACCGACTACCGAGATAACGATGACCGCCAGCACGAACGCCAGGATGAAATTAAAGAACGGGCCCGCAAATATCGTCGCGAAACGTGCCCATGGCTTTTTATTGGTATAGGCTCTCTCGTCGTCGCTCTCTCCGTCCTCTCCGAGCATCTTGCACGCTCCTCCGAACGGGATCAGCCTGATGCTGTACTCGGTCTCGCCCTTTTTAAACGAGCAGAGCTTCGGACCGAATCCAACCTGGAACTCGGGCACGAGAATGCCGTTTTTCTTGGCAACGATCAGATGCCCCATCTCGTGTACGACCACGATGACGCAAAAGATCAGTATGCCTATAAGAATGCTGATCAGTTTACTCATTACAAAAAACTCCTATCTGTTTCTATGATACCATAATACCATTTTCCCGATCGGAATTTTAATTAATTTAGTATTAATTCTTACTAAATAATTCGGAAGCCTTTTTATAGGTTTCGGCCTCCGTCCGAAGGATATCGTCCAGACCGGGCTCAGCGATGTTTTCATGCCCGTTCATGCAGTGTTCTATGATATCGTAAATGCCGGTAAATCCGATCTCGCCTTTCAAAAAACGGGCAACGGCATATTCGTTCGCGGCATTGAATACGGTGCAGATGCTGCCGCCCTGCCTGATCGCGTCCAGTCCGAGCTTAAGACCTTTAAATGTTGAATAGTCGGGTTTTTCAAATTCTATGCGGGCCAGCTCGAACAGGTCAAGTCTCGCCTCGGGCCCCGGAAGCCTCTTGGGATAATACAGCGCGTACTGTATCGGGAGTCTCATATCGGGCAGTCCCATCTGCGCCAGGATCGCGCCGTCCTTAAACTGCACGGCGGAATGGATGATGCTCTTAGGCTGTATCACTACCTCTATGTCATCGGGCGCGACGTTAAAGAGCCATCTTGCCTCCATGACCTCGAGCGCCTTATTGACCATTGACGCGGAATCCACGGTGATCTTCGGTCCCATGAGCCAGTTGGGATGCTTAAGCGCGTCCGCCGCGGTCTTAGTTGTCAGTTCATCATATCTCATGCCCCTGAACGGTCCTCCCGAGGCTGTGAGCAGTATCTTTTCTATGCCGCACTCATCGGGGAACGGATAATGCCCATCGGGTCCGCAGTGTCCCTGCAGGCACTGGAATATGGCGGAATGTTCGCTGTCTATCGGCAGGAGTCTCACTCCTTTTTCGGCAAGCAGAGACATGATGATATGCCCTGCGGTTACCAGTGTTTCCTTATTGGCCAGCGCTACGTCACAGCCCGCCTCTATCGCGGCTATGGTCGGACGGATACCGATCATGCCGACGAGGGCCGTCACTGTCAGATCGTTGGCCGGGTCAGAGGCCAGATCGATGAGTCCCTCCATGCCGGTTACGACATCGACTGCCAGATCGGCCGTCCTTTTCCTGAACTCTTCGGCTTTTTCTTCATCAAAAACGCAGACTCTCTTCGGGCGCAGAGCCCTCGCCTGCTCCTCAAGTCTGTCAATGCTCGAACGCGCCGCGAGGGAATAAACCTCAAAGCCGCCGAGCCTGTTCGCAACATCGATCGTCTGGGTCCCGATGGAGCCTGTGGATCCCAAAAGACATAATTTCCTCATCAGATATCTCCAAATACCATAATATCCCGTGTGCCGGGATCAGTGCACGCCGCAAACCGCTTCAGATACCGAAATACAGCAGATAATACACTATAGGCGCGATAAATATCACGCTGTCGAAACGGTCAAGTATCCCGCCGTGTCCGGGAAGCAGTTTTCCGTAATCCTTTATCTGTTTGTCACGTTTGATCGCCGATGCCGCCAGATCTCCGATCATCGAAACGACCGACGAGCATGCCGCGATAACCGCGAATGAAAATACAGGGTTCGGGAACTCAGCCGTCAGGCTGTTCTTAAAGATAAGCGCATATATAACTCCGATCAGCACCGCTCCGAGCACGCCTCCGATAAAGCCCTCGAGCGACTTCTTGGGGCTGAGTACCGGAACGATCTTGTGCTTTCCGATCGATCTGCCGACCACATAAGCCATCGTATCCGCTCCCCACGAGCCGATGAAAATGAGCCATACGGTGAATTTGCCGCCCGGCAGATCTCTGACCAGGAAAATGTATGAAAGCGTCAGGGCCACATAGAAAAACCCGAAGAATATCATCGTGATCTGCTCGGAATTATACTTCGGGAACGCAAAAACATATACAGCGAGCAGAATGACTATGAACGCCGCGATTAGAACAGGAAACGCAGCGGAATACGGAAAAGCCGCGTCATCCGATAGAATCTCCTTCCACAGCAGCAGGCCGTACCATGCGGCGGCTGCCGCATATCCCGCAAAAGCAGCAGGTGACTTATGCACCCCGACCGCGCGGTAGAGCTCCATCAGACCGATCATCGATACCGCCAGCAGCACGCCCCAGAGCACGTATCCTCCGAGAACGATCGCCGCGATGGCAACTATCACAAGTATCACGCCGGTCCTTAACCTTATCAGAAATGAATTATCCTTCTGTATGCTGTCTTTATTACTCATTATGCCCCCTGATGTGATTATTCTTTACGTCCGCCGAAGCGCCTGTCCCGCCTGCCGTAATACTCTATGGCCTTTTCGAGGTCAGCTTTGGTGAAATCGGGCCAGAGCACCTCCGGGAAATAAAACTCGGTGTAAGCCAGCTGCCATAGCATGAAATTCGATAATCTCAGCTCCCCGCTGGTCCTGATAAGCAGGTCGGGATCGGGAATATCGGAAGTATCGAGCCTCGATGATATAAGCTCCTCATCGACGGCCGAAGGATCGAGCCTGCCGGCTTTGACATCCTCGGCGATCCCCTGCATCGCGCGTGTGATCTCGTCCCTGCCTCCGTAGTTCAGCGCAACCGTGAAATTAAGCCCCGTGCAGGTGCTGCTCTCACGCTCGAGCTCCTCGATCGAAGCCTGCAGATCGGGCGCGAGCCTGCTCTTGTCGCCGATCACGCGGACACGCATGTTATTCTTCCGGCTGCGTATGAGGCAGTTTTTCAGATAATCGCGCAGCAGGTTCATAAGAGTCTTGACTTCATCCTCGGAGCGCTTCCAGTTCTCTGTGGAAAACGCATATACCGTGAGATATTTGATCCCGAGGTCCCATGCCCATTCGCATACATCCTCTACTGTTTTCGCCCCTGCCGAATGTCCTGCGGCCCTGGGCAGGAATCTCTTTTTGGCCCATCTGCCGTTTCCGTCCAGGATTATCGCGACATGGCGCGGTACATTGGTTTTGTTGTCGGACATATTTTTAAGCCTTTCATTTTTGTGTCAGGCACTGCCTGCCACTCATAAGAAAGAGCCGCGCAAGCAATTGCCCGGCTCCCGAAATCTATTATTATCAGTCATCTCGCGAGCAAGCTCGCTCGATGACGTTGGCTCAACACTCAGCACGCACTTCGTGCTCCTGTCAGTCGTACCGACCCGATCACGAGCCTTTGGCTCGCATCGTGCCGATATCGTCCGACATGACTTCGTCAGCTGAGTGTATCGCTTATACGGTCATAATTTCTTTGGTCTTCTCTTCCATTTTCTTGTCGGCTTCGGCTACGTACTTCTCGGTGATCTTATCGATCTCGCCCTCGAGCTGCTTCTGTACGTCCTCCGAGATTTCGCTGGCCTTGCCCATCTTCTTCACGGTGTCGTTGGCATCGCGGCGGATGTTTCTTAACGCAACCTTGGCGTCCTCTGCCTTTTTCTTAACGTCCTTAGCGAGATCCTTACGTCTCTCCTCGGTAAGCTCGGGGAATACCAGTCTGATGATCTTTCCGTCGTCGGTAGGATTGATGCCGATATCGGACATATTGATCGCCTTTTCGATCTCCTTGATCATCTTTGACTCCCAGGGCTGGATCTGGATGATGCGAGCCTCGGGAACGCTGACATTCGCTACCTGGCTGATAGGCGAAGGTGTGCCGTAATAATCTACTCTGATCTTATCGATAAGATGGGGATTCGCACGTCCCGCTCTGATCGAAGCGTATTCCTCGGTCAGAACGTCCATGGTCTTCTGCATTTTCTCTTCGTAGGGTTTAATTCTCTCGTCCATTTTGCCTCTCCTTTATTCAGGTCGTAACTATAGTTCCGGTGCAATGACCGCCTGCATTCGTAATGATGGAATTCTGCTCGTTCAGTGAGAATATCAGCAGCGGCATCCTGTTCTCCAGGCACATAACCGATGCGGTGGAATCGATGACCTGCAGTCCCTTCTCTACCAGTTCGTTAAGTGAGATCCTGTCGTACTTTACCGCCGAAGGATCCTTCTTGGGATCCGCGCTGTACACGCCGTCGATGGCCTTTGCCATCATGATGATCTCGCAGTCGAGCTCTATCGCGCGCAGTGCCGTAGCCGTATCCGTCGAGAAGTAAGGATGTCCGGTGCCTCCCGCCAGGAAAACAACCTTGCCCTTGTTGAGGGCCTTAACGGCCTTGTCCTTTGAGAAAAGCTCGGACATGTCGCCGCACTCAAAAGGTGTGTAGATAACGGTCTTCAGACCGCAGTATCTGAAAATGTCCGATACATAGATGCAGTTCATGATCGTAGCCAGAATGCCGATCTGATCCGCCTTATAGCGGTCGATGGTCTCGCTGGTGCGTCCTCTCCAGAAATTACCGCCGCCGATAACGATGGCAACCTGGGTGCCGGCCTCTACGATCGACTTAACCTGCTTCGCCACTCCGATGCAGGTCTCCTCATCGAATCCTGTCTTCTTTTCTCCGGCAAGAGCCTCGCCGGAAAGCTTAAGTAAAACGCGCTTATAACGTTCCATGCGTCCTCCGCAAACTATTATTCAAAGATGTCGTCTATATCTACCGCAGCGTAAGTCAGTGAGCAGAAGCCCTCGAGCACCGCTCCGTTGTTCATCTGAACAGACTTAGCCTTAACGTTGCCCTTGATGATGGCTGTCGAATCAAAGATAACGGGTCCCTTTATATCGAGCTCACCCTTTACCGCACCCGCGATAACGGCCGAGCCGGCCTTGATATCGCCTACAACAACGGTTCCGAGTCCGATCTTTACAGTACCTTCGCTGTCAATATTACCGTCGAGACGCTTAGCGTTAACATATACGTCCGAAGCGATGGAGTTACCCGAAACGCTGCCGGAGATCGTCAGCTTACCGATACACTCGATGTCGCCGTTGATCGTTCCCATAACATTAAGCGAGCAATCCGAAACGATGCTTCCGTTGATCGTGGTGCCGGCAGTGATGACCGTAACCTGATCGTCGGCTGCCGCTGACTTTGCCGCAGGTGCTGCTGCGGGCTGTGCGGCGGGCTCATCGATCACATAGTCCTCCTCGACCATGACCTCCTCATCCGCGGGCGCAGACTCATCGAAAAGATTCTCCAGAAGGCTTGCGTCAACCGAATCCTCGGCCTCCTGCGCCGCCTCCGAAACGGCCTCCTCAGCCTCTGCCTCTTCGCTGATGATATCCTCGCTTACTTCTACTGCGTCATCATTTAAATCCTTGAAAAAACCCATGTCTTCCTCCTCCTTAGAATCGGCTCTCAGCCGATTCTGCTTCCTCGCGATAAACACGACTGGCGTACCGAGCTGTGCCTAAAGGTACTTCGCATTAAATTATAATATACCCGCAGAAGATTGTCACTAAAAACCAAGAAAAATAATTCCAGATTTAACAAACTGCAAAAAGGCCCTAAAAACAGGCCTTTCCGCAGCGATTTTCTATTTTGTCCTTAAAGCCCTCATCGAATTGAGGATCGCGATCACTGCGACTCCCACATCCGCGAAAACCGCGAGCCACATGTTGGCAATACCCAGCGCGCCGAGGATCAGGACCGCGAACTTTACGCCGAGCGCAAATACGATGTTCTGGCGTACGATACGCATCGTTTTCCGGGCTATTCCCTTGAATGTGATGAGTTTTGCGATATCGTCGTCCATGATTACGACATCGGCCGCCTCGATCGCGGCATCGGCCCCCAACGCACCCATAGCCACGCCTATATCCGCTCTCGTGAGCACGGGCGCGTCATTGATGCCGTCACCGACAAATATCAGTGCTCCGCTGCCGTTCTGTTCATCGAGCAGTTTTTCCACAGCGCTGACCTTATCAGCGGGGAGCAGCTCCGCGCGGTATTCGCCGATACCCAGGCTCCCGGCAACGGCCGATGCCGTTTCTTCTCTGTCGCCCGTCAGCATGACCGTACGCTCGATGCCTGCTTTTTTCAGGCCTTTTATCGTGTCGGCCATGCCTTCCTTGATCACGTCGGAGATGATCACATAGCCCATGTATTTGCCGTCGGCAGCGATATATACGACCGTTCCGGTCTCCCTGACCGCAGGAGCCGAAATACCGTTGTCTTCCAGGAGCTTCGCGTTGCCCGCAAGTACCGTTTTACCGTTCAGCTTTCCGCTGACGCCGCAGCCCGAGATTTCCGTGTAATCCTCGAGCCCTTCGGGTGCCCTGGATCCTTCGCCCGCTCTTTTTAAATATTCCCTGACGATCGATCTCGCGATCGGATGAGTGGAGAAAGCCTCCGCTCTCGCCGCAGTATCGATCAATTCATGCTGCGTGCAGTCATCGGCCACAGTCTTTGTTACTTCAAAAGTGCCCTTTGTCAGCGTTCCTGTCTTATCAAACGCAATCGCATTGGCATGCGAGAAAACCTCTACAAAATTGCTGCCTTTGACCAGCACTCCGTTTTTCGAAGCGGCGCCGATACCTCCGAAGAATCCCATCGGAACCGAGATGACCAGCGCGCACGGGCAGGAAATAACCAGGAATGTGCAGGCACGCTTTACCCATTCGGCCCAGTCACCCGTGATGAGCGACGGTATCACCGCAAGCAATACGGCAGCGATCGTAACGATCGGCGTATAATACTTTGCGAATCTCGTAATGAAATTCTCGGTACGGCTCTTTCTGCTTCCGGCATTCTCTACGAGCTCGAGGATACGCGCTACCGTCGAATCCTCATAAGCTTTGGTCGTCCTGTATTTGATAGCGCCCTCTTTATTGATGCAGCCCGAGAACAGCTCCTCACCCGGGCCTATATGGCGCAGCACCGACTCGCCCGTGAGCGCCGAAGTATCCAGCCAGCTCTCGCCGTCCTCTACGATACCGTCGACAGGGACCTTCTCGCCGGGTCTTACGAGCAGCAGACTGCCGATCTCGACCTCCTCGGGATCCGCTTCCTCTATACTTCCGTCCTCAGCCACCAGATTGGCGGTCTCGGGCGCGATATCCATCAGATCCGATATTGACTGTCTCGATTTTCCTACCGCATAGCTCTGGAACAGCTCGCCGACCTGGAAGAAAAGCATTACCGCGACCGCTTCCTCAAACTCACCCGTGGCGTATGCGCCTATTCCGGCGATGATCATCAGGAAATTCTCATCGAATACCTGACCGTGCGCGATGTTTTTACCCGCCTTGATCAGGATATCGTAACCGACGATCAGATAAGGCACGATGAATAAGACCGCTTCGAGCCAGCCGCCTTCATATTCCGAAAGGACTGTCTTAAACAGCACGAGCAGTGTAAAAAACAATACGGCGGATACGATTATCCGGTACAGAACCTTTTTTTGCTTAGGACTCATACAGGGCCTCCATTACCATTTACTTAACGAAACAGGCTGCCTGCACACTGCAGACAGCCCGGTGATCATCTTAAAATAACACAGTCAGGCTCAACCTTTGCGCAGACCTTAACAACCTCATCCATGATCGCGTCGAATCTGTCATCGGCAGCGTCTACCATCATCTTCTGAGACATAAAATTTACCGAAGCGTCATTGACACCGTCGATCTTTTTGATAGCCTCTTCCATTTTTGCGGCGCAGTTAGCGCAGTCAAGATCCTGTAAATTGAATTTCTTTTTCATAACATTTCTCCTTTCGCTTATACCCGGACACCCGCCGGTCATTAATCCTCTTCGATATGCTCCAGGCCGATATTGATGATCGATCTGACATGATCGTCGGCCAGTGAATACACGATCTGTTTACCGTCACGGTTTCCCGCTATCAGCTTTGCCTGCTTAAGGAGCTTCAGCTGATGCGAAACAGCAGACTGGGTCATGTTCAGAGCCTCCGCGATATCACCGACACAGAACTCGCCCTGCAGCAATACGCACAGGATGCGCACTCTGGTGGAATCTCCGAAGCACTTAAACAGCTCGGCCAGATCGTACATCTCATCTTCTATCGGCAATCTGATGTTTACGCCCATGTGAGTCTCCTTTCCGATAAAGCAATTCGTTTTATCATTTGAGCATTTGTTCATGTGTTCATAATAATACTATACCGAAAATTTGTCAACAGCTATTTTAAATCTTTTTTATTCGGTTATTCTCTTATATGCTTCGGGTCTGCGGTCGCGGAAAAGTCCCCAGTCGAATCTGGCTTTACGAACCGCATCAAGATCAAATTCGGCGATCAGGACCGCGTCTCCCGTCCTGCCTGCCTTTTCAATGACAGCTCCCGTTTCGTCCGTGATAAACGATGAGCCGTAGAAATCGAGCGATGAGCTCTGTCCCCCGTTCGCCTGCGTAGGTTTTACCGTCTCGAGACCGTATCTGTTCGCCGCGATAACCGGCACAACATTTGCCGCCGCATGCCCCTGCATCACGCGCTGCCAGTGCTCGCTGCTGTCTGTGTCGAGTATGGGCTCCGATCCGATGGCTGTCGGGTAAAAAAGCAGTTCCGCGCCGTCTATCGCCATGCATCTGGCTGTCTCCGGGAACCACTGATCCCAGCAGATACCCACGCCTATCCTTCCGAAGCGGGTATTCCAGACCTTAAAGCCCGTATTGCCCGGAGTAAAATAAAACTTTTCCTGATAGAAGTGATCGTCCGGAATGTGAGTCTTGCGGTAGATGCCCAGAACCGTCCCGTCCGCGTCGATCACGGCGCAGCTGTTGTACAGCACATTAACATCCCGCTCATAAAAGCTGACGATAGTGACAATACCCAGTTCTCCCGACAGATCGCGAAAGCGCGCTACCGCGTCGTTATCATTTACGCTCTTTGCGTATTCATAGTACTCGTAGCATCTCTCCTGACAGAAATACGGTCTTTCGAACAGCTCGGGAAGCAGCACGATCTGTGCTCCTTTTTCCGCCGCTTCTCTCACTCTTCTTTCAGCGTGGTCGATATTCTCCGAAACGCTGCCCGTGCAGTTCATCTGTACAGCGCAAACCTTGACTTTTCTCATATCAGTTCTCCGTTCAATTAATTACATTTGCAGCCGGTATCTGCTGTGTTATGCAGTGGATATTTCCGCCGCCGAGTATTATATCCCGTGCGGGTATCGGCACGATCCGCCTGCCGGGGCAAAGCTCCTTCATGATAGCGACCGCCCGCGCGTCACTCATCTCATTTTCGCCTCCGAACTGAGGCAGCAGTACCGCATCGTTCGTAAAATAAAAGTTCACATAGCTCGCCGCCAGACGCTCTCCTGTCTCACGAACGTCCTCACCCTCTTCGAAGACATAACCTTCAAGATCCGCCTCTGAAACGGTGACAGGCACCTTAGGGATCGGCAGCTTATGTACTCTGATACCTGCTTCTTCGAGCACCTTCAGACACGCCGCGGACAGCTCGTACTGCGGATCGGACTTATCATCCGTCCATGCGAGCACGACCTCATCGGGAGCTGTAAAAGCGCATACATTGTCCACATGCTCATTTGTCTCATCGTTATATATGCCTCTCGGGAGCCATATAACGCGCTCCGCGCCGAGATACGCCTTAAGCCTGTCCTCTATCTCCGTCTTCGACAGATGCGGATTTCTGCCGGGGCTTAACAGACAGGCCTCGGTCGTCATGACCGTGCCCGCGCCGTTCGAATGGATCGAACCGCCTTCCAGCACAAAATCACCGGCGTCATACCCTTCATAGCCGGTCTTTCTCATGAACTCGGGAGCGAAGGCGTCGTCCTTTTCCCAGTGGGCATACAGGCCGTCATATTCGCCGCCCCAGGCGTTAAAACGCCAGTTTATGCCGCGAACCCGGCTGCCGTCGCGCGAACGGACAAAGGTCGGAGCTATGTCTCTCGCCCATGCATCGTCGGTTGGGATATTGATGAGAACTATTCTGCCGTTTTCATTCACCGCTCCGGAAAGCAACTCTTGGTCAGCAATAACCGCCTCGGGAAGCATCTCTTTAGCCGCCTGCCGCGTCCTTTCGTTTACCGCCACGCAGACCTTCTCCGAGGCAGCTATTTCCCTGATGATCCGGGCAAATACCTTCTGTGCCGGCTTTGCGCCGTGCGGCCATGAACCCGGGCGTTCGGGGAAAACCATGATCGTTGCCTCATGCGGTTCATATTCCGCAGGCATGTAAAATCCGTCATGTGACGGTGCAGTATCTTTGATCATCATGACAGCCTTCCCTTAAAATCCTCATATCCGAAAGTTTTTACGGTCTCATACCTGCCGTCCGCATGCAGTATGCCTATCTCCGGAAGAGGCATCCCGTTGAATGTATTGTTTTTGACCATCGAATATATGGCCATATCCTCAAAAGACAGGATGTCGTCCTCATGCAGTTCACAGTCAAAGCTGTAATCGCCTATTATGTCTCCTGCAAGGCACGTGCGGGACGCCAGTCTGTAGGTATGAGCCTTCTCTCCGGCCTTACCCGAGGCAAACAGAGGCGGTCTGTAAGGCATCTCGAGCACATCGGGCATATGGCATGCCGCCGAAGCGTCGAGTATCGCTATATCCATGCCGTTCTTTACGATATCGCAGACACGGGTCACGAGCCATCCGGCATTGAGCGCTATCGCTTCACCCGGCTCCACATACACTTCCACGCCGTGGCGGGCCTTAAACTCACGGATCAGGCGGATCAGGCGCTCTCTGTCGTAATCGGCGCGCGTGATATGATGTCCGCCGCCGAAATTAACCCATTTGAGACCGTCCAGATACTTTCCGAACTTTTCTTCAAAAGCCTTAAGTGTAATCTCAAAAGCATCCGAGTTCTGCTCGCACAGAGTGTGAAAATGCAGTCCGTCGATGTATTCAAGTACTTCCGGATCGAAATTCGCAGCAGTAACGCCCAGTCTCGATCCGGGCGCGCAGGGATCGTAAATAGCAGTCTCCTGCGTCGAGCATTCGGGATTCACACGCAGTCCGAGACTAACATGTGTGCCCGCAAACGCCCCCGCGTATTTCCTGACCTGCGCTGTCGAATTAAACACGACATGATCGGCGATGCGAGACAGCTCAGCCATCTCACTCTCTGTATACGCGGGCGAGTAAACATGCACCTCGCCATTAAACTCCTCGCGTCCAAGCCTCGCCTCATACAGGCCGCTCGCCGTAGTTCCGTCCAGATATTTCTCTATCAGGGGATACAGCGAGAACATCGAAAAAGCCTTTTGAGCCAGAAGTATCCTGCAGCCGGCTTTTTCCTTAACATCCTTCAATATCTCAAGATTTTTGACGAGAGCTGCCTCGTCTGCCACATAGCAGGGCGTAGACAGCTCCTTAAATATGTCTTTTCGCAGTTCCATTAATTCATCAGCTCATAAACACCTGTGTCCGTACCGTTCCCGATACAGACGCTGTGTCTTCATCACTCCACAGTCTTCGGGTTCTCGTCAACCTGCCAGGGCAGTCCGTATTTGTTCAGCGCTTCCATGTAAGGATCGGGATCGAACTCTTCGACATTGAACACGCCGGGTCTGCTCCAAGTACCCGAAGCTACCATCGCGGTACCGATCATCGCGGGAACGCCCGTTGTATAGCTGATAGCCTGCGCTCCGGTCTCCTTGTATGCCTCCTGGTGGTCGCAGACATTGTAGATATATATGGTCTTCTCTTTGCCGTCCTTTACGCCGGTAAAGATGCAGCCGATGTTCGTCTTGCCCACGGTCCTCGGGCCGAGTGACGCGGGATCGGGAAGCAGGGCCTTTAAGAACTTGATCGGGATGATCTCATGTCCTTCGAACTCCACGGGATCGGTGCGGAGCATGCCGACATTCTGCAGGCAGTTCATATGTGTCAGATAGCTCTGTCCGAAAGTCATAAAGAATCTGATCCTCTTGATGCCGGGGATGTTCTTGGCCAGCGACTCGATCTCCTCGTGGTGGAGCAGATACATATCCTTCTCGCCCACCTGGTCGAAGTTGTATACGCGCTTGATCTCCATGGGTTTGGTCTCTACCCAGTGGCCGTCCTCCCAGTAAGATCCGTTCGCGGATACCTCGCGCAGATTGATCTCGGGATTGAAATTGGTGGCAAAGGGATAACCGTGGTCTCCGCCGTTGCAGTCAAGTATGTCGATGTAATGGATCTCGTCGAAATAATGCTTTAAGGCATAAGCCGAATAAACCTGCGTAACTCCGGGATCAAAGCCGGTTCCAAGCAGCGCGGTAAGACCGGCCGCCTTGAATTTCTCATCATATGCCCACTGCCAGCTGTAATCGAAATAGGCGGTAAAGCCTTTCTCTTTGCAGCGCTTCTCGTAGATCGCTCTCCATTCGGGGTCTTCTGTGTCCTCAGCCTCGTAATTGGCGGTATCAACGTAGTTTGCCCCTGCCTCAAGGCATGCGTCCATGATCGTCAGGTCCTGGTACGGCAGAGCGACATTGAGCACTGTATGAGGCTTGAACTCCTTCATGAGCTTGCCCAGAGACTCCTTTGAATCGGCGTCCACCGTTGCTGTCGTGATAACAGCCTTGGTCTTATCCTTTAATTTAGCTGCCAGGGCGTCGCATTTGGACACGGTCCTGCTGGCCAGCAGTATCTCCGTAAAGAGCGGATTCTCACAGCATTTGTAAATAGCAACGGTCGCTACTCCGCCGCATCCGATAACCATCAGTTTCATAATGATCGTCCTCCTTATTGTTATTGGTTCAGGTCAGTGCCTGCTTAGATTCATGCCTTCTGTCTGCTTCCCTCTTCTTCCTCGAGCAGATCCTCCACGTATTTCGGGAGCATAAATGCCCCACGGTGAAGATTGGTCGTATAGTACCATGTCTTGATATTCCGGTCGTTCCAGCGCTTTGAGTTAAGGTCCTTCAGCGGATGATACTTTTTGCTCGCGAAACCGAACAGCCAGTAGCCCGAAGGACATGTGGGGATATGCGCCTGATACACACGGCTGATCGGAAAGCTCTTATATGCCTTTTTGTGCATCGCGCGGCAGTTGTCCTCATCCTCGTCAAAGAACGGGCTGCCGTGCTGATAGACCATGATCCCGTCCTCTTTGAGGGCCTTGTAGCAGGAGCCGTAAAACTCCTTTGTAAACAGTCCCGCGGTATGTCCGAGCGGGTCGGTAGAATCATTGATGATGAGATCGTACTCGTCCGACTTGCCTCTCAAAAACCGCAGTCCGTCACGGTTATGCAGCCTTACGCGCGGATCGTCGAGACCGCAGGCATTGTCCGGAAAGAACTCACGACAGACATTGACAAACATCTCGTCAGGCTCGACCACATCTATCTCCTCTATCTCGTCATAATGCCCGAGCTCTCTGGCCACTCCTCCGTCGCCGCCTCCGATGACCAGCACCTTTTTAACATTCGGATGCACCGCCATGGGTACATGCACGACCATCTCGTCATAGGTGAACTCGTCCTTCTCCGAGAATATCACGCTGCCGTCGGAGGTCAGGAATCTGCCGAACTCCTGCGATTCAAAAACATCTATCCTCTGAAAGTCGCTGATGCCCGAAAACAGCTGTTTTTCGACGCGCACGGACATCTTGACGTTATTTGTATGCATTTCCGAAAACCAGAATTCCATCACTGACTCACTTTCTATTATTCCTGTTACTATTCACAGTTACTATTCACAGTCTGGACAAAACACATGTAACTATTTCAGCACATTCAGTCGTTCCAGACTGCCGTCTTCGGGGCCCTGCATGGAGCATCCTTTCTCCATCGCGTAGAGAGTATAATCGATGATCTCCTTCGTGATCATCTCGCCGGGCGCCAGTATCGGGATCCCGGGCGGATAGCACATCACGAACTCGCCGCAGATCCTGCCTGCCGTCTCCCTGATCGGGATCAGCTCCTTTTCGGCATAAAATGCCTTCTGCGGAGTCGCCGCGACGATGGGCGCGATATATTCGGCGTTGTGCTGCTTTGTAGGCGTCTTTGAATACAGGCGCTTGATATCCTCCAGGGCTCCGACCAGACGCTCGATATCCTGTATCCTGTCGCCTATCGAGATATACGCGAGTATGTTGCCGATATCACCGAACTCTATCTGTATGTCGTACTCGTCGCGCAACAAATCGTATACCTCGATGCCCGTAAGTCCTATGTCGCGGGTATATACGGACAGCTTCGTCACATCGTAATCAAATATGCTCCCGCCGTTAACCAGCTCCTTGCCGTAGGCATAGTATCCGCCTATAGAGTTGATCTCGCCTCTGGCGTACTCGGCCATATCCTTTACCTTTTCGAACGATTCGCGTCCGCGAAGAGCCAGGTTTCGTCTGGAGATATCGAGGCTCGAGAGCAGCAGATAGCTCGCACTCGTGGTCTGCGTAAGATTTATGATCTGTTCGACATAGCGCGTGTTTACATTCGGTCCTAGAAGCAGCAGCGAGCTCTGGGTCAGGCTGCCTCCCGACTTATGCATGCTGACAGCGGCCATATCCGCTCCGGCCGCCATAGCCGCCGTCGGCAGATTCTCATTAAAATACAGATGCGTTCCGTGTGCCTCGTCCGCGAGCACCATCAGACCATGCTCATGCGCCAGCTTCGTGATCGTGCAGATATCCGAACAGATGCCGTAATAGGTCGGATTGTTTACCAGTATCGCCTTTGCTTTCGGATGAGTCTCGATAGCCTCTTTGACTTTATCGATATCCATCCCGAGCGCGATCCCGATATGATTGTCCACCTGCGGATTCACATAAACCGGCTCCGCGCCGCACAGTACCAGCGCGTTGATCACGCTTCTGTGCACATTTCGCGGAAGGATGATCTCGTCTCCCGCCTTGCATGCGGTCAGCACCATGCTCTGTACCGCGGAAGTCGTGCCGCCTACCATAAAATATGCGTGCGCGGCACCGAAAGCCTCTGCAGCGAGCGCCTCGGCGTCATAAATAACAGAAACCGGATGACACAGATTGTCCAGCGGCTTCATCGAATTGACGTCCAGTCCGACGCATTTTTCGCCGAGCAGTGTTACCAGTTCGGGATTGCCTCTGCCTCTCTTGTGACCCGGCACATCAAAGGGCACTACCCTTTGCTTACGAAACCGCTCCAGCGCCTCATAGACGGGAGCGGATCTTTGCTTGTTAATATCCATTTTCTTCCTCGTTAACATGTATACAGATTTCTTCTAACAAGCAACTATAATATCTCATGCCTGTCGATGTCAAATAAATCTTAGCATAAACTTTATCTCGCCGTCCCTGTCGACCTCCATGACCATATACGACGGACGTCCGTCGGACTGGCGGGGCTTTGATAAACTGCCCGGATTTGCTATGGTCACGCCGCCGCATTCCGTAAGAAACGGCTTGTGCGTATGTCCCGAGAGCATGATGTCCGCTCCGAGTTCCTGCGCCCTGTACGAGATCGACGCGGTACTCGCGGGCAGGAAATGTCCGTGCTCCATATGAACCTTATGATTGCCCAGAGTAAAATCCCTGGTATCGGGCTCTCTGCAGAAATAGTCGCAGTTTCCGCGGACCATTGCCACTGTACATGCCGGTCCCGCCAGCTCCCTTATTTCCTCTTCGTCGTGGCAGATATCGCCGAGATGTATCAGCATGTCAAAAGGAGCTTCGATCCGCATAGCTTCGCGCAGATTGAACAGATCGCCGTGCGTATCGCTGACAACCAGTATTTTCATGTCCTTCTCCCTTCTCTGTGAAAGAAATACCCCAGCCCTATCTTCCAATCAACAGTATACCCTCAGAACCGCTTCTTGTCGAATAATTCCGCAGAACACGCAGAATATTTTCTCTCTTTGTTAATTCTACCGATAGACAAAATTCCCAAAATAGTATAAAACCTATATATTGTCTGGGAATCTGCATCATTGCAAAAGAAAGAAGAAACTCATGAAAGAATGGTTTTCAAAAGATAAATTAAAAAAAGCACCCTTGATGATCGCCGCTGTGATCATCATGGGTATATGTGTTGCGTTATTGAAAATGACTGCCTTCGGTCCCGATCCCTGCTCTACGATGAATTACGGTATGTCTGCGCTGGTTGGGCTTCCGTTCGGAGTCTACCAGATGATTGTAAATATCATCGTCTTCATCGCGGTTTTCTTTATTGACAGAAGCCTGCTCGGACTCGGGAGCTTTGGAAACATGATACTCGTAGGCTATTCCGCCGATCTGACGAGCTGGATCATGCTCAAGGCGTTCGGTCTCACTGCCTTTGAAGGCCTCGGCGCCAGGATCGCCGTAATGCTGATCGCACTGATCTGCTTTGTGTTCGCCGCCGCCATCTACATGAACAGCGGTCTGGGTACCGCGCCCTACGATGCGCTCAGCATCCTCATCCATAAAAAACTCTTTGCCGACAAGGGAAGCAAAGTCCCCTTCAGAGCGGTACGTATCGCATACGACGGTGCCGCCACCCTGATCGGATTCGTGACCGGCGGCGGTGTGGGTATCGTAACACTTATCATGATTCCCGCGCTCGGAAGCGCTGTCGATCTTGTCGGACATTTATTGAGAAAAGACGAGAATTAATCAGGTACACAAAAGGCCGGACTTTCGTCCGGCCTTTGCCGTAGTAATAATCAGAATTTATGACTCGTTCCTCCGTGCGTCTTTCCCGATGACGAGGCTTCAGTCGTCGAAGCAGGCTGCTTCTGTATTTTCTCGCGATGTACTTCTTTGTAGGTCTCAATATCGATTTTCTTGTTCAGTTTGAAGCTGCCGCTCTTGATATATTGCTGCGCCTCGTCCTTTTTGTATACACTCCTGAGCTGAGACTTTAAGCTTCCGGACCGGATAGCTCCGACCAAGGCACCGATCGCGGCGGAAATACCGCCCCAGAGTCCGAATCTGAAAGGCTTTTCTCCGTTGTTCTCCGCATAATCATTATATACGGCATTAACTTTGTCGGTATACTTATCGAATGCCGATGCAAAATTTCCTGCGGAAAGGTCTGAACGCATAGCGCTCATGATACTGTTCTGTGCGCTGTCGGTAAATACTTCGATGCCCTTTCCCATCGTTGAGAAAGCAGCATCTCCCGTTGCTTTGCAGATCAGGAGCATGATGCCGCCGTCCTCTGAGTATCCCTGCGCCTCATAGACATCATGCGCATACCTTCTGGCTGCGGAATCACCGAACTGCGAATAATTATCAGGGATCTCGCTGACGGTAACTACCGCAACATCCATATCGATCCCGTTGCTGAGCTGTTTCAGTTTGCTCTCTAACGCGCCTGCCTCTGATGAGGATAACAGTCCGTCATTGTCTATAATCTTTTTGGTACTTGTTGTTGCTGCAAATACAGTCACCGTTGAGAAGGCGACCAGAAGCAGCATCATGATCAGTGTTAATGCTCTTTTTTTCATAGTCTTCTTCTCCTTATCAGGTGAATAAATGGATCAAAAATCCGACTGCAAATGTGGCAATGGCTGCGATCGCAGCAGTTCCCCACGTTATCTTTTTCTTCAAGCTCTCGTCACACGGAAGATCTCCGACGAACTTGCCGGTCTGGCCGTTCATCGCAAAAATGTAGTTGTTGCCCTTCCATGTCGTGTTCATAATCCATACGGGCAGCAGCGCATATTTTGCGGTACCGTTCTTAAGATTAATGTTGCTGTCGGTAACGGCAACCGAGCTGTAGCCCGCAACCGAATCGGCAAATGTCCTCTCGGTCGAAGTCTTAACCCTGGCGTTGACGCGCTCGGCATCATCCTCAGCGGTCACATCGTAGCGGTCAGCCATGTAGCCTGCCATATATGCGGTCTGGAAAGGAACAGCCTGTGACAGATCGAAAGGCTCGAGAGACTCTGTCAGGGAGTCTTCTATCTTTTTGGAAGCATCTACAGGGATATTCTCGAACTCGAGCGAACCGCTCCTGAAAGCCTTATAATGCTGGGTTTCGGTAACTCTCCACTCGCCTACGTTAAAGCTGTTGACCGTCGTGCAGTCATACTGCATGCTGGCCTCCGCCTTTGAATCGAAGATCCAGTAGGGAACATATACGCCCTTGATCTCGTCGATATGGTTCTGGTTCGAAAATACCGAAGGAAGCAGCTTTTTGCCCGAAAGATGCTTTGTATATTCTGCCTTAGCCGCCTTTTTGTCGAGTTTGAACGGAATGATGAGGTCAGGCTTCAGGTCACCCTTTAAATTGCCCATCATAACGATCGGATTGTCGCAGTAAGGGCACTTCGAAGCCGCTGTGGTTTCGTCGGTCACGATCTGCGCTCCGCAGGACTGACAGCTGTAAACAGCCATACCTGCGTTGTCAGAATCGGACCATGTATCCGTAGAGGCGGTCTGCCAGGTAAGGTTCTCCTCTACCTGGCTGTCAAGCGCCGCGTCGAGCTGCTCGAACATGGCCATGTCGAACTCGCTGTCGCAGAAGGGGCACTTAACCTTGCCGGCGTTGGCGTTGAATTCGAGCTTACCGGCACATGCAGGGCATTTATATGCTAATAATGCCATC
>JAEEXY010000003.1 GCA_016288005.1 Lachnospiraceae bacterium | reverse complement strand
GATATGCTGTTGGTCTCGGGCTTGTATGCCTTGATATCGGCAATCCCCACCGGTTCCCAGCCCCATGCGTGGTCGATCAGCAGTTCCGCGTTGATCCCGAGGGCAGAGTAGAGCGCATCTTCGTCGAGTACGCTCTGACGCGCGATATCACCCATCGTATGTATCCCGAGAGTTGAAAGGCGTTTAGCAATGCCTGCGCCGACACGCCAGAAGTCTGTGAGAGGAGTATGACACCATAACTGTTCACGGTAGCTCTTTTCATTAAGCTCCGCGATCCTGACACCCTGTTCATCTGCGGGTACGTGTTTCGCTACGATATCCATGGCGACCTTAGCCAGATACAGGTTTGTTCCGATGCCTGCAGTAGCTGTGATGCCGGTCTCTTTTAAGACATCCCGGATCATGGACATGGCCAGGTCATGGGCGGTTGACGAATAGGTATTGAGATAGTCCGTAACGTCAATGAAGCATTCGTCTATGGAGTAGACGTGGATATCCTCCTCACTGACATACTTAAGATATATGGAATAGATCTTCGTGCTGATCTCCTCGTACAGTTTCATACGCGGGGGTGCGATTATATACTCGAGCTCCAGCGAAGGATCGGCATCAAGGGCCAGAGCATCCGATGAGGATGCTCGGAACGAGAGGCCTAGCCTTTTTGCTGCCCTGAAGCGCTCGGCGTTGACTTCTTTTACTTTCTGTACCACTTCGAAAAGTCGGGGTCTGCCCGGTATCCCATACGTTTTAAGGCTCGGGGATACTGCCAGACAGATGGTCTTTTCCGTGCGTGACGGGTCAGCTACCACAAGATTTGTCGTGAGAGGATCGAGTCCGCGGGAGACCAGCTCGCAGCTGGCATAAAAGGACTTCAGATCTATCGAAATATATAAGCGTTCTTTCATGCACGGGATCCTTTCATTATTTTTGCTTGTAAAGACGTAGCTGATACGCGGTGTGACGCGGAAGGACAATTCTCTAGTATTGAAAGGACAGCTTGGGTAAAGCTGTCCTTGTTAAGGGGTGTTACATGACAAGAATGGGAATTCTTGTAGTAACCATTTATTTATCCGCGGAAATGCGTTGATTCCATGCAGCCAGAGCACCGAATTCTGTGTCGTACTCAGCGATAGTAGCCAGACACTTCGTGCAATATATATGATAAACCGTCTTTACCTGTGTTCCGTCAACAACGAGCCTGTTCGAGAGCTTTGCCTTGCCGCCGCAGAACGGGCATTCCTTTAATGTTCCGTCTTTCATATCTTTATTACCTCAGCTGCGCATGATTATTGTTTTCCCGGCCGGTCTGTATCTTTGAGCCACCGATGGAAGTCTCGGCCTCTTCTTTTGTGGTAAAGAGCCGTGATTCCCTGACTCTCGTGCCGCCTTCCCTGTTGATAAAGCGGAGCGTATAGAAACCGCCGGAGGCGCTTAATACTTCTGCCTCCCGCACAAAGCTGTTTGAGACGGTCACGAAGACACGATCACCTTTATTGAACTTGCTCATCTTTTGCCTCTTCTGTATGCAGCTCGTCCTCCATGCCCATTTTCCGTGTCAGATCGCCGAGGCTCTTTTCGTACTGGGCGCGTGTGATGGCACCGGTTGTGAGGAACTGGTCGAGGGTTTCTTTCTGCCTGTAATACAGATCCCTTTTCTGCTCGTTAGTCATCTTAAAGTATTTCCTCTTTAGCCTCAGAGTATTCTTCGGGCTTAAATGCACAAAGCGTTACCTCGATATCATAATCGGGATAGTCTGAGACGAACCTTTGATAAGCCCTGCGGCATTGTTTTGCCGATTCCGCGCACTTACGGGGAAGGTTCCCGCCGAATATTCCGGAGCTGATCAGGGGGAATGCGATACTGTGATATCCGTTTTCCTTCATCACTACCAGCGAGGTGTAATACGCATCGAACAGCTCTTTGAATGCCTTGGGGGTGTTGTTAAAGTCAGGACCGACGGCATGGATTATAGCTTTGGCATTGGTCAGGTCAAATGAAGGAGTGATGACTGCGTTCCCGTCATTGAGCGGAGTAGGGTACTTACTGCATGCCTTTGCGAGTTTGTCGGGACCGGCACTTTCAAATATCTGTCCGCATACACCAGCTCCGTGTGCAAGGTACCGGTTCGCTGCATTTACAATAACGTCTGCGGCCTGACGCACGCAGGATCCCTGGATGAGTTCTAGCTTCGACATGATAGGTACCTCCGATGACTTTTTGCAACACTATTATACACCTAAAAAGATCTTGTCACTATTGTTTTTAAGGTCTTTCGGCACGCGACCTGTTTTCTGGTGCAATAAGGAGATATCAGGCGGCGTAAAGCGGTGTCGATTACACAAAAAGCAGGGCTGCAATAAGACACAATGCCTTAATTGCAGCCCCGTTGTTCTTCTTTTATCTCATCTCAACTGCTTCTGCGTCCTCTTCGTCTGAGAAAGCTGACTTTATCAGCATCACGACTGAAACGATCAGGAGAATCGGGAATGCGAACCGGATAAGTCCGAACACTACCAGACCGATCAGCACGACAGGAAGGATGATAATGCCGAAAAACACCTTTGTCAGTCCCCAAGCCATTCTGAAAGCAAATCCAATCATCTTAAAGAAAAAAGCAATCATGAATATTGTAAATAATGTGATCATCAGAATGTCCTCCTCTCTTTTGATAGAACCATTATACATCCGCAAAAACATTTCTTACATCGGTATAGGAGCGGATTAGGAAGGTCTAATCTGTGTTTTGAATCAAAAAGTAACTTCCACCCAGTAGAATTTACTTTTTGACAAAACATTCGAAAAGAAGAATGCCTGTTCGATACTTAGGTGTTCGTATTGGACAGCATTTCGTTTATAGTTAGGGTACAGCTGTAAATGAAAAACTAAATGTTAGCTCAGAAACAGATGATAAACGGGTAATCATTACTTCATGGCAAGTAAACGAAAGGAGCAAAAATGTACGGAGCGATTTTAGGAGATATGATCGGGGCACCCTATGAATTTGACAGAGGTGATAAGACAAAGGACTTTATACTGTTTAATCCCAAAGAGTCGATAAGGTATACCGATGATACTGTTATGACACTGGCTATAGCCAAAGCGATTATGCAGGTGGGGGTAGATGCCGGGGAACTCCCGCTGAAGAGAGGATTTGTGCGCTGCATGCAGGACCTTGGCAGAAGATATGCGCAGGGTGAGTATGGCGGAAGATTTGCCGTATGGCTCAGATCCCCGGATCCCAAACCGTACGGAAGCTACGGAAACGGATCAGCCATGAGGGTTTCCGCGATAGGATGGGCTTTTGAGTCCATTGAGAGAATCAGGGAAGTGGCAAGATACTCCGCGGAGGTAACTCACGACCATCCTGAGGGGATCAAAGGCGCAGAATCGGTTGCGTCAGCTATATACCTCGCACGGACCGGAGCCGGCAAAGCAGAGATCCGCGACTATGTGAGCGAGAATTTCGGATATGATCTTTCCCGGACTTGCGATGAGATCCGCCCTACATATCATCATGTCGAGAGCTGCCAGGAAACTGTTCCGCAGGCATTTGCGGCTTTCTTTGAAGGAACCGGTTTTGAAGATGTGATCCGGACCGCTGTATCCCTCGGCGGAGACTGCGACACACTGACAGCCATAGCGGGCAGTATCGCCGAAGCATTTTACGGTGTTTCGGAGGATTTTAAAAAAGAAGCAGAGTCAAGACTTGATCCCGAACTGCTCGGCATTCTGAAAGATTTTGAGAGCGCGGGATTCTATTCTCAAAAAAGGACTTCTATTGAAGCGGATTTCAGACCATGATAAAATGTTTTTATAAGAATTGGGAGGGCGCAAATGGATACCTGGTATTACGAAGTTGTTAGCATTGACGGCGACTATGCCAATCTGAAGCGGACAGACATCGATTCTGATGACCTGAAACTGGTGGCCAGGGCATTGCTGCCGGACGAGATATATGTAGGCTGCCGTCTGAAGTATGAGATGATGCAGTACGAGATCGAATAGAGGAACCGGTTATATCCGGATAAATGCATATGAAAACCAAGAGATTAGCGATTATTTTTCCCGGAATGGGATATCACAAGGACAAGCCGCTCCTGTATTATTCCTCTAAACTGGCTCAGGGCAAAGACTATGAGATCATAAATATCGAGTACCATGACCTGCCCGAGAAGGTAAGAGGGGATGCTGAAAAGATGAAAGCCGCGGCAGATATAGCGTACAAACAGGCAGAAGAGCAGCTGGAAGGAGTCGCTTTTTCTGCTTATGAGGACATCCTGTTCATCGGCAAGAGCATCGGGACGGTTATTGCGGCAAAGTATGCGATGGCACATGACCTGAAGGTGCGACAGATCTGGTATACACCGGTTGAAGCAACTTTTTCTTTCGGATTAAGAAATGCCATTGCTTTTATCGGTGAAGCAGACCCCTGGTCGGATCTGAATAACGTCAGAAAACTGGCAGCTGAAAACGGGATAGAGCTTCGGACATATCCGGAATGCAATCATTCGCTCGAAAGCGCGGATGTGATCAGGAACATAGAGTATATGACAAGTGTGATGCGCTTAACGAAGGAGTTTATTGAAAGATAGGAGGACCCGCTATGAAAAAGATTTTTACCGAAAAAGCACCCGCAGCAGTAGGACCGTATTCCCAGGCCATCGAGGTCAATGGGATGCTCTACACTTCCGGCCAGATCCCGCTGGATCCCGCCACAGGGACGATAGTCGGGGACAATGTCACCGAGCAGGCAGAGCAGGTCATGAAGAATCTGAAAGCTGTGTTGGAGGCAGCAGGCACATCGACAGATAATGTTGTCAAAACGCTCTGCTTCCTGACGAACATGGGGGATTTCGCGGCATTTAACGAGGTTTACGGCAGATACTTTACCGAGAAACCTGCCAGATCCTGCGTGGAGGTCAGCGCATTGCCGAAGGGCGCGCTCTGCGAGGTGGAAGTTGTCGCTGTGCTGCCCTGAGCGAAGCAGAGCTGTAGGAGGAGTCACAAAACCCTATGAGTATGAGCATTGACAGTATAGCTGAGGTCGCGGTCGAGGCCGGCAGGATTATGACATCCGCAGTGCGGCCCCGCATAATGGAAAAGAGCGGCCATGCCAATTTCTGCACGGAGACGGATGAGAAGATCCAGGCTTTCCTGGTCGAGCGCCTCTCGGCAGTAGTTCCGGGCGCGTCGTTTCTCGGTGAAGAGGACGGGCAGGATGTTTTTACGGCTAAGATGAGCCGGGGGTATTGCTTCGTGCTGGACCCGATCGACGGAACATCCAATTTTATCTTTGCGTACCGGCCCTCGGTCATATCCATAGCGCTGCTGAAGGATGGCGCGCCGTTCATGGCAGTCGTCTACAACCCTTACGATGATATGATGTTTTCAGCCGTATCCGGGCAGGGAGCGTTTATGAACGGGGAACGGATAATGTCCGCTGACACGCCGCTGTCCGATTCGCTGGCAGTATTCGGTACGGCACCATATTATACCGAACTGCGGGAGCCTACCTTTGAGGCAGCGAAGAACCTCCTGCCTTTATGCGTCGATCTGAGGCGTTCGGGCACTGCCGCGTGGGATATATGCTGCGTAGCCATGGGACGCTGCAGCCTGTATTTCGAGCTCAGGATCCAGCTGTGGGATTATGCCGCAGCCGCCCTGATAGCGCAGGAAGCGGGCTGTACGGTGACTGACATCGCAGGCAACCCGCTCTCGTATAAGGGGCCTTCGTCCGCGCTGTGCCGGGCGCGGGGAGTCAAAGAGATACCGGCATGCTTTAACGGAGTATTATGAGAGTTCACGAGCTGCACTATTCAAATACGAACACGTATCTGATCGAGGGCGACCGTGGCCGGCTCCTGTTTGATACAGGCTGGGCCGGAACGTTTCCTGCATTCTGCAGGGCGATGGGAGAGACGGGTATCGCTGTCAGGGATATAGACTATATCCTCATCTCTCACTATCATCCCGACCATATGGGAATAGCGCAGGAGATAGCGGATATGGGCGCGGTACTGCTGGTTCCCGACGTACAAGCGGATTACCTCCATGCGGTCGACAGCGTGTTCGAAAAAGAGAAGAACAGGGCATTTATCCCTATCAGGGATGACAGAGTGCTCAGGTTCTCGCTCGACGAAGGCACGGATATTCTGGCGCGTATCGGATTGTCCGGCAGGATCATACATACGCCGGGACACAGTGATGACAGTGTTTCCCTGTATCTGGACAGCGGCGAGCTGTTTGTGGGCGACCTGAACCCGCTGTACGAGCTGGAGCTCCATGCCGGGACGCAGATCGGACAGAGCTGGGACAGGCTGCTGGCGCTGAAACCGAAGACGGTATATTATGGGCATGCGAAGACTGCGCAATTAGGTGAAACCTCGGTTGAACCCCCGACGAATTCGGATCTGTATGCACTGGTTTCGGGCATCATTAAGCTTATCGACAGAGGCTGCGAGAGCGCAAAGATACGCAAGAAAACCGGAGCTGACGACGAGTTTATACAGGACGTGATGAGGATGTACCTGACTCACCAAAATGTTGGTGTACAGGGAATCCTCGACAGGATCGAGATAAAAAATAAATAGGGGATTATGGGCTTATTTTTTAAGAAAAAACAGGGGTCTAAAGGCTCTTACGACCATGAGAATAAGAAACCGGTCATCAGGGCGAGCATCTGCACGGGTGAGCAGGTAGCCGGTTTTAGGGATCTTAATACCGGAGCCTTTGAGGAAGTCATGCTGATCAGGGATACGGCCGATCTTTTGGCATTTAAGGAGCGGTACGGGATCGAAGGCGATATAGAGAAGTTTTATTGATTTGTTGAGGCACTGATATGAGGAAAGTGGCAATCATCGGCGCGGGCGCGGTAGGCTGCTATATGCTGTGGGGACTTTCGCAGAAAGCTGGCATAGACCTGTCCGTGATCGCATCGGGCGAGAGAAAAGAAAGATTTGAGCGGGACGGTTTTTACATAAATGACCGCCTGTATAAGCCTGCGGTCAGGACCCCTGAGGAAGCCCGCGGCGCGGATCTGGTCATCGTGGCGGTCAAGTATAATTCCTTAAGTTCGGCGGTTGAGGATATTAAAGTTATCGCGGATGAGCACACCACAGTGATGAGCCTGATGAACGGCGTCGACAGCGAAGACGCGATCGCGGCGGAAATAGGCGAAGAGCGGGTGCTTCCTTCACTGATAAAAGTTGCGTCGGAAAGAAAAGGGAACAGGATATATTTTGACGCGGAATCGACGATAGGCATCATCTACGGCGAAAAGGACGGCAAGCCCTCCGCACGGACCCGCGCGATAGCGGAGCTGTTTGAGGGAACGGGCCTTCATTACCGCGAAACGGATGTGATACTGCCCGAGATATGGACCAAGTTCAGGCTGAACGTCGGGAGCAACCAGCCCCAGGCGATGCTGGGCGTGGGAGTCGGCGCGTACAGTGACAGCGAGCACGTTGCCGCCATCAGGGACGGCCTGGTAAAAGAACTGGAAGAGATCGCAAAAGCCAAGGGAATAGACCTGTCTGCGGCGGATCCGGCGTCTTACCGCGGGTCAAAGGTCTTTAAGAGAGCCAGATACTCGACGCTCCAGGATCTGGACGCAAAACGTCACACGGAAGTCGATATGTTTTCGGGCGCGATCGTCCGCATGGGGCGTGAGCTCGGGATCCCGACCCCGTATAATGAGTTTACGTATCACATGATAAAAGCCCTGGAGGAGAAGAACGACGGGCTTTTTGATTACGAATAAATTAATTCTTTGCAGAGAGGTAAGAATCGATGTTTTATGTACCCGACGGAACCGAAAGATGCGGTTTTTATGAGTGTTCTGAGTGCGGAAGCCGCTTTCTGGACATAAGGATAGCACCCACGATCGTATGCCCGTACTGCGGCGAGGAACCGGATATGGAGATCGGCCCGGACGAAGAGGGCCCCACGGTGTCTGAAACCGCTAAACTGATACAGATGCTCGAGGGCGAGGACGTGGAGAAATACGATACGCTGCTCAGCCTGGCCATAACAGGCGGAGATGAGGGATGGATATGAGATTGCTAACGCGATTTGTGCTTATCGGCCTGCTGGCGCTGATGCTCACAGGCTGCAAAGATAAAAAAGACCAGATAATGGATGGCGACGGCATGTTTCAGACTTTTCACTATACGCAGATATCTCAGGACGAAGCCAAAGAAATGATGACAAAGGATGACGGGCATGTGATCGTAGATGTCCGCAGGGAAGATGAATACGCGGAAGGTCATATTCCCGGGGCCATCCTTGTTCCGAATGAGAGCATTACCGACGCGCCGCCTGAGGAATTGCCCGATCGCGAACAGATCATCCTGGTCTACTGCAGGAGCGGGCGCAGGAGCAAAGAGGCGGCGCAGAAACTCGCTGACCTGGGGTATTCAAATGTGTACGAGTTCGGCGGGATCATCGACTGGACAGGCAAGATAGAAAGGAAAGAAGAAATAATGGACATAGAGCATGAGTGGAACATGGATCCTGTGGCGTACCTGAATGTGGTTGTGGGCGACAGGATCTTTACGGTCGATCTGGAGGATAATCCGTCGGCACAGGCTTTTAAGGAAAATCTCAGCAAGGCGCCGGTCACTCTTAAGATGCATGACTACGGCAGCTTTGAAAAAGTCGGAGATCTGCCTTGGGAGCTTCCGAGGAATGACGAGAAGATCACCACGAAGCCGGGCGATCTGATCCTCTATCAGGGCAATAAGCTAACGGTTTATTATGCGGAGAATACATGGGAGTTCACTAAGCTGGGCAGCTTACTCGCCGAGGAAGATGAGATCGTTGAGGCATTTGGCGGCAAGGATGACATTACCGCCGAGTTTTTCCTGGAGTGGACGGAATAAGATGGCAGGAGGGCAAACTTGAAGAAACCGTATTGGATACAAAGAACGCATCTGTTCAGGCCGGACGAGTATATCTGCTCGTCGTGCCAAACCGCGCATGATAAGCCGTACCGGAGCTGCCCTTCCTGCGGGATGAGGATGACAAAGTCCAGGACCGACCCGACCTGGGTGGACGAGATAGAGGGATTTTCCGCGATGACGGACGATGATTAATTGCGCTGCCTGTGCGAAAGTGTGATATAATGTGTATATCAATTCAAACAGGAGCCTTGTCATGGATGATAAGAAAACAGCAGCCGAAAGTATAGATTACGGTGTCGGGCAGTTTAATGCCGAAGCGGGTGTCACGGTAGATGATGCGGTGCCGCTATTTGATGCGGCAAACTACCCTGAGGAGCAGCGTGCGCTCATAGACGAGTGCAACCGCAGGATCGAGGAAGCGAACAGCAAGTACCGCGTCGCCAAATTCAGAGAGGACATGTTCGCCAAGGGCATGAAGGCAGGTATGTATTTCTGCACGTTTGACCGCGACGAGAACCTGCTCAGCTTTGAGTTTAACAATGAGACCAGGGAGATGCTGGGCTATCACGGGACAGACGACCTGCCCGATGAGTTTGACAGCTGGGTAAAGACTCTGGTTCCGCAGGAGCGTGACGGCATAGTCAAGCTGTTCTGGGATTCGGTCCGCATACACCGCGAGCTGCCCGATATCACGCATGCGACGTACCGCATGCAGAAAAAGGACGGCAGCATCATCTGGGTTACCGGAGCCGGCAGGTTCATCAGGCGTCCGGACGACGGTTCGCTCGAGATCTACATGGGCTGCTACCGCGATATCACCGCACAGCTGGAGATGGAGGAGTACCTGCGGATCATCGAGGCCATCGGCAAGATGTTCAATTTCTCGCTCTATATCGATGCCCGCGACATGAGCTACCGCATGATCAGTACCAATGAGTACGTGGAAAAGGTCCCGAAGGACCCCGATGCGTTCAAATTCCTGCGCAATAACGTTGATTCGTCCGTTGCGGGGAGCTTCCGAAAGAGCCTGTATAACTGGCTGAAAAAAGATAAGATAATGGCGGCCCTAGAGGAGCACGGCATCACCAGTATGGAGTTTTACAGCGAGAGCGCGCACCGCTGGTATGACGGCATATTTATGGTCGGCGACAGGAACGAAGACGGCAGCATCGCGCACATAGTATACGGCTGCACGGACACCACGGACGCCAAACTGCAGAACCTCGCGCAGCAGAAGATGATCTCCGAGTTCGAGACCGAGATATATATAGACTCTCTGTCGAAGATCCGCAACAGAAAGTTCCTTGACGACAAACTTGTATTTAAGCCGTGCAACGCAGTGGTCATGTCCGATATCGACAAATTCAAGCAGATCAACGATACGGCCGGCCATCAGTGCGGTGACGAGGCGATAAAGAGAGTCGCGGAAGTCTTAGAAAAGTCTGTCCGCAAGGATGACGTGGTTCTGCGCTACGGCGGCGACGAGTTCATGATGGTATTCTTCTACATCACATTGAAGGACCTCGAGAACAAGCTGTCATACCTCAGATCGGAACTGAAAAAGATCACATTCGAGGATCATCCGGATGTGCGGATTACCATGAGTTTCGGCGCGGCTTTCGGAACCGAGCTCGTTAACAATCTGATCGCGACAGCGGATAAGGCGCTTTACGAATCGAAAAAGAAGCGCGACACATTTACGATTATTACCTGATATTAAAAGAGCGCGCCGTAAGCGCTCTCTTGTTTTATGTCCGTCCTTCTTTGAACATCTGCATCATTTCGTTGGTGAGGCTTAAGTTGTTCGGCTGCAGTACGATGTCCTCACGCCTTACCCATTCTGCATATTTCAGCTCGTTGGCGTCCATGCGTATCGTGCCGTCACCGACCGCGTCGCAGTAGTAGCCCACGAGTATGTCCTGCGCCATGCCCCAGGGCTGGGATTTGTAGTACGTGATGTTCGTGACCTCCACGCCCGTCTCTTCCATGACCTCTCTGGCAACGGTCTCCTCGAGCGTCTCACCGATCTCTGTAAAGCCCGCGACGAGGGCATTGTGCGCATAGCCGCGGTTGTATCTGGTGATCAGGAGGCAGTCGCCTTTTCTGACCCCGACTATGACCGCGGGATTGATCCTCGGGTAAACGGTATTTCTGCATTTCGGGCAGACCAGCGACCGCTCTGTGGTCCCGAATCCCAGCTTTTCGCCGCAGCGTCCGCAGTACCTGTTATCCGCGTACCATCTCCACAGATGATATGCGGTGAACAGCGCATAGACATCCGTTCCCGAACAGATATCGCGCACCTCCCTTACGGTGTAATGCTTGAATCCGTCCTTTTTAAACCCGGCGCCGTCCAGGACCAGGAAAAAGCGTGTCTCATCGACTGAGAAGAGATAGAAGGTCTCTTTCCCGCGCGCATCCGCGCCGGTGGTGAAAACGGGCTTTCCGCCGTCTGTGCCGAGCAGTACGCGGCCGTCCTCATCGTAAAACAGGGCGATATCGCCGTCCCGTATCACGCAGTTCGCAAATTCATTCCTAAGCCTGCTCGGATATATGTCCTGTATCATAGCCTGTCCTCGCTTTCACTGTTATGGTCATCACCGGTTTTATCCTCCGGTGTTTTATGAGATAATTGTCAGTTCAGCGCCTGTTTTTGTCAAGACTGTGAATATTAACCGTATGGCGGAAATTGCAGAGTGTATTTGCCGGTTAATGTGTTATAATATCTTTGTATGTGTAAGTACGTGGGAGGTGCTGATATGACTGAAAGCGACAGACTGGCTGTTAAAATGATCAATGACATGCTGTGCATGTCGAATGAGGAGTATAGGGCTTTTAAGGAAAAAGTCCTGGCGGATCCGGAGCTTAACGAGACATCGCGCGCCCTGTGGGCTGCGATATTTGCCGAGACCGACAAGAGCAGGAAAGAATAATTTCAGAAAAGGGGATTTCATGAACAGTCCTTTGATAAAGACTCTGAAAGCGGTGAATTTCATGTCAGGAAAAACCGCCGCCAAGGAGGAACTGACCAGGCACCGCAAACTGGCCGAGTGGGCGGGACGTGTCGCGACACCCAAGGGCGATACCGAACGGCGCAGATTCCGCATGGATAAGCTGCGCTGCGAGGAGGTAACGCCCGCATTTGCGCACAATCCGAACTACGTGATACTGTACTGCCACGGCGGCGGATATGTGAGCGGAGGCCTCGACTACGCGGGAAATCTTGCTGTAAAACTGGCCATGGCCACGGGTTTTACGACCTACTCTTTTGCGTACAGGCTGGCACCTGAGCACCCTTATCCGGCTGCCATGGAGGACGCCGCAGAGATGTGGGGATACATCACGGAAAACGTCGCGCCGGCCGATCATGTGCTGCTCTCGGGTGATTCCGCGGGCGGCAATATGGCTCTGTGCCTTACGCAGAAACTGATAGCCGAAGGAAAACCGGTGCCGAGGGAACTCATCCTGTTCAGCCCCTGGACCGATATGACATGCACGGCCGATTCCTACGAGGCCAATAAGGACATAGACCCGATACTGAACATGGAGTTCGTCGCAGAGTCCGCCGCGGCGTATCTGGGAGAGAACGACCCTGCCGATGCTGCCTACAGCCCGCTGTTCGGCAGCTTTGAGGGATTCCCGCACGTATATATAATGGCGGGCCGGAACGGCATACTGCTCGACGACAGCATCAGGCTTAAGGAGCGGATAGAACAAGCCGGAGGCACGGCCGTGATCGATATTGAAGAGAAAGGATGGCATGTATATCAGCAGATGCCGGTCCCTATGGCACGTGAGGCCATGAAGCGGCTCGCTGCGCATGTTTCTGACGAGATTTATGGGAAGCGCTAACTGGTACAAGATCGACAACGTGGCAAAGGTTTTCCTGGCCACGGTAGGAAAACGCGACACCAGATCATTCCGCCTCAGCTGTACGCTTAAGGAGAAAATAGATCCGGAGCTGCTGCAGCAGGCGGTACTCTCGGCGATCGAGGACCGTCCGCAGGTGCAGGTGAGGATCAGGCGCGGGTTTTTCTGGCATTATATGGAAGATACGGACCTCGTCCCGACCGTCAGGGAGGAGGACGACAGGATATGCCCTCTGCTCTATATGCCGCCCAAGACCATGCTGCACTATCAGGTGACCTATTTCGGCAACCGCATCAATCTGGACATGTTCCATGTGCTCGCCGACGGGACGGGCGCGATAGAGTTCTTAAACATAATTGTGCTCGATTATCTTAAGCGCAGGTATCCCGGCGAGCTGGCTGATGTGACGATACATTCGGGCGCTTCGGCCGGGGATCTGAGCCAGGACAGCTATCGCCAGTTTTTCGGCAGCAAGAACCTTTCTCGCAAATCCTCGGGAACCGCGGCGTACCACCCGGGCGGTCTGAAACTCCCGTACAATCAGCTGCAGTTTTTTGAGATCGGCATGCCCACGTCGCAGGTGATCCCTCGCGCAAAGGAGCTCAAGGTCTCGCTCACCAGCTATTTCGGGGCTCTCTGGATGCTCTCGATCCGCGACGAGATGCCTCCGCGCAAGAGAAACATGCCCGTGACGCTCTCGCTCCCGGTCAATCTGCGCAATTATTATCCTTCTAAGACCGCGAGGAATTTCTTTAACAGCGTTAACATAACGCATGTTTTTGACAGCGACATCACGCTGGAGGAGCTTGCCGCCGAGTTTGACGCGGAGCTTAAAAACCTTCTCTCCAAAGAGAATATGACGAAACAGATGGATAACTTCGAGACCATGGAGTATGTCGCTCCGGTCAGGGTAGTGCCGCTTTTTATCAAGCAGTGGGTCGTGAGATTCTTCACCAAAAAAGCGAATAAAAAGGTGTCCATGACATTTTCGAACATGGGCGTACAGAAGCCCCCGGCTGAGATCGGAGGCATGATAGACAATTACAGCGGTTTCTGCAGCACGAACACGATCTTTTCCACGATGTTCGGCTACGGGGACAGGCTGACGTTCGGCGTTTCCTCAGCCTATATCAATACCGGCGTTGTTAAGAATTTCGTGAGATACCTCTCAGAGTCGGGAGTGGATATCACGGTGAGCGCAACGGAGGTGATCAAATGAGACGCTGTCCTTACTGCAAGGTCGATATAGCCGGAGACCTGTACAAATGCCCGCTGTGCCAGAGCAAACTGATGGGGGCCGAAGAGGATCAGGCCGCCTGCTATCCTCAGCTCAAGGCGCAGAAAAAGCGCTCGTTCCTGTACAAGCTTCAGTTACTGCTCGTATGGGCGGCGCTTATAGTCGGACTGGGACTTGATTTTACGGTGGGCCTGAGGCTCCCCGGATATCCGAACCTCCACTGGAGTCTGCTGCTGGCCATGTGGCTCGTGGCGATCGAATTCGGCATCATACGCCAGTTTAAGCCCGGAACGGGCTCTGCGGGCAAGGTATCGGTGCTGGTACTGATCACGGTAGCCGCATGGTGCGTTACGTCATATTTCTTCGGGCTGATGCAGGTCACGTTTGAACTGGTGGTACCGAGCGTGCTCGCAGCCACCATCATAGCCAATTTCGTGCTGGCGCTCATCGACAAGCACGGCAACAACATGGCTTATCTGCTCTCGGGACTGTTCCTCGGCGTGGTGCCGGGCGTGATCCTGTTTATAGTCATGGACTCGATGCCCCTCGCGTGGGCGGTATGTCTGATGATCAGCATCATACTGTTCGCGGGAGCCGTGATATTCCGCGGCAAGGCCGTAAAAGCCGAGCTGCAGAGGCGATTCCATGTTTAGTTGTTGAAGAGTTTTTTGTCCTGAGCCTCGCGCTCATCGGGCGTTTCGCATTCGCGTTTGATGTCGCCTTTTTTCTTGCGGTCGATGATCAGATCGAGCGGCTGGGGCTGGCTGAAATAGTATCCCTGCGCCAGTTCGCAGCCGATCTCTTTTACGAATTCCAGCTGTTCCTCGGTCTCTACGCCCTCGATCAGCGGATGGATCTTCAGGTCGCGGACCATTTTGACGAGGGCCTTGAGTATCACGCGGTTTACGCCGTTATGGTCGTCGAGGTGCTTTAAGAGCTCCATGTCGAATTTGACCAGATCGAACTCGAAACGGTTGAACATGTTGATGGCCGAATATCCGCTGCAGAAATCGTCGAGCCAGATGAGGTATCCGCTCTCGCGCAGGCGCCTCAGCTGCTCCCGGAATCTGTCTTCCTCGGTGGCGAGGTCCTGCTCGGTGATCTCTACGATGAAGTTGCGCTTATCTCCGTATTTCGAGATCTCATATTTGTCGTAGATGCGGTTCATCTCCGCAACGATATCGGCATGGTCGAAGTCCTGTCTGGAGAAATTGACCGAAACGGGGATGACGTCGAGTCCGTTGTCGAGCCTTATCTTTATTTCTTTGCAGATCTGTTCGAACATGTACAGATCGAGTTTGTACAGCAGATGGTACTTGGACAGCACAGGGATGAACGCGGCGGGAGAGATCATGCCGCGCCACGGGTCCTGCCATCTGGCCAGTCCCTCGAATGCCGCTATTTTGCGGTTCTCCACGCGCACGAGCGGATGGTAGAAAACCTTGATCCAGCCGTGCTCCAGCGCATTTTCGAAATTCTCTATGATATATCTGCTCTGCAGATACGCATCGGCGGCCTCCTGTGAGAAGAAGGATACCTCACGGTTCAGGTCGTTTTCTATCTGCTTGAGCGCATGCTTGGCATGGTCTATCGCCTCGGGGGGCTCGACGTCCTCGGTGACGGGACAGACGCCGAAACGCAGGCCTGAAGTATTGCCGAAGGCATGCTGCCTGATATATGTGTTGATCTCGCGCAGAGTTTCGGTAAGCGCGTCATCGCTCGGTGAATCCGCGATAATGATGAAATGATCGTCCATCGCTCTGGTGACCAGAGACTTTGGCAGATTCTGCTTTAGAGTCTTTGCTGCCAATGTCAGCAGTTTGTCGCCCTCTTTAACGCCGTACTGGTTGTTGTAGGAGCGCATGGCTATGATATCCGAATATACCATGTAAGGGGTCCGTCCGCTCGCGCGGATGGCATTTATTCTTTCGGGACCGAACTCATGCAGGTAGTTGAGGTTGGAGATGGTGGTCACCGGATCCTTGTAAAAACGGTCGTTGCGGGAGAATACATACTCCTTCATCTTCTCCTTGGTGAGCGCACGCGTGTTGGTCAGATCCGAGTATACTACGAGTGCGAGCTCCGTGCCGTCCGGCATGGTCTGCCATCTGGCAAGTCCGTGTATCAGCATGTCCACAGCGGGAGCGTCCACTGCGTCGGGATTGCCGTCGGAAGGATCGATATGGCAGCGGAATACGATGTCATACGGGCCGCGTTTCTGCAGGAACTCATCGCCTACCTTGGCAACATACCCCACGTCGTCGGGATGCATGCGCTCGAACATGGCCACACTCAGCCAGTCGCAGGCCTTTTCGCGGCTGATGCCGACCGTCTTGCAGAAACCGTCCGATATGAGGACCGGAACCGGCTTGTTGTCTATATTCTGGTAGTATACGAAAGAGGCGGCGCTGCTCTCGTAAGCCTTTTTTAAGTCTTCGGGAAATTGATACATAAGCCCTCCGTGCTGCCTGCTGTGCATAGTAGCAGTAATTATAATGGAACTTATACAGTATAGCACGACATGAGAAATAAAGCAACGCAAAACATGAGTTTTGTAAAATTATAATACGATAAGGTGTTGCATATACACGAAAACGAAAGCCAATGATATAAAAATACCCGGAACGCAAAATTATGCATTCCGGGTTATTTTGTAATTTATTATCGGCTTAGAACGAGATGCCGAACTTCTGGATCAGATCCATGGGATCTGCTGCCTGGGTCCAGTCAGCGATCTCGACCATGAGATAGTTCGCAGCGCCGGGAACATACTGGAGTAAGATCACATACTTGTAAGGGGTCTCTTCTTCCTCGATCACAAATACATAAGAGGGCTGGGTCATGCCGTTAAATGTAACGGTGAAGTCCGAAGCGGCATATTCATCCTCGTAGAACTGAACAAAGCTCCTGAGGTCATCCGAGATGTCGTTTTCCTTGATCGAAACACGGGAATCGGTATAGTAAGCCTGCAGATTCTCATCGGGCTCTACAAAGATATAGGGATCCATTGCCTCGGGATTCCACTCTGCGGGGAAAGGAAGCGAAACGGTCTGACCGCCTACGAGCAGGTAGTAAACGCCGTCTTGTACGAAGGTGATCTCCTCGGGCAGGTCACCGCCGTCACCGGTAAGGCCTGTATCAACGGTATCATCGCCGTCATCGCCGTCATCGCCGCTGCCGATGATGTCCTCGGGATCGGTGATGTCCCAGCCGTCCTCGTCCTCAACGCCCTTAGCGGCCTCTGTCGCGTTTGTCCTTACATCCTCGGGGATGGTTACGCTGATACTGCCGTCACGGTCGATGGCGATCGTAAGAGCGAGGTTGGCGATGTTGAGTGAGAGCGGAAGTCCGTCCTCGCCGTCCTCCTTGATCTCGGTGGAAAGACTGAAGTTCTCTACCTTGACAGTAATGTTTTTAAGATTCTTTTCCTTGTCGAAATCAGCGGTGGTGGTGAACTTGCCGGTGCCGTTCTCGTAGAGGCCCTTAACCGCCTCATCAACGTTGATCGAGCCGGAGAGAGCGGAAGCTACGCTGCCTGCAACCTCGGAAGAAACCTTGGTCAGATCGTCCTTGAACGCGTTGTAGAACTCTTCCCATGTGAAAGAGGTGGTAACGTTGTAGCCGTCTGCGGTCTCGGTGAGCTTGGTCTTGTCGGCGGTGAACTGATCGCTGTTCTTGAACAGCTCATCGGTCTTCTGGTTCTCGACATCTACGTTGTAGCTCTCGAGCATCTTGGTGTACTGCTCAACAAAGTCCTGGAGGGACTGCGTGGACTTGGTCCATACGCTGTCGTCCTCGTTGGAGTAAACGGTGATCTCTTCGCCGTTTGTATTGTCGAAGTAGAATTTTACGTTGCTGTTTTCGGTATCGGTCTGCTTCTCATCGGAGAACATCGAAGATGAAGTCATGGACATCTCGATGTGAGCGTCGCCCTCACCGAGGTTGCTCTTGGAAGCAAAGTTTCCGCTGAGGTTCATGTTGATGTCGAACTTGGCGAGTCCGAGGAGATTGAGCTTCATCGCAACCTGTCCGTCAGCCTTGATCTTGCCGTCGGGGATATTTGCGGAGTAGGTCTCGTTGCCCTCGGTGCCGGTCTTTGTGAAGACGGTCTTTAATTCCGCACCGGTCTTGTCGATCAGTTCCTTTACCGTAACGGGTACGGGAGTGGGTGTTGCGGGGGCCTCTGTTGCTGTAGGGGTCTCTTCCTCAACTACCTTATCTTTTTTCTTGCAGCCTGCCAGTGAAAGCACGAGCAGAGTGCAGATAAGCAGCATTGATAATAATCTTTTTGTTTTCATACATTCCTCCTATTATTGCGCGTCACTTAAAGAACGGACGCCTTACGAATTATACCCTTTTTATTCTCAATGTCAACTTTTTTGTTCACGAGGGTGTGTGTTGCCGATTTACAGGGCGGTCGATTTGAGTTATGCTCTTTTTAAAGAAAATACGATGTTTTACGGAGAAATGATGAAAACAGTCAGAGTGGCGGCGGCCGTGATCAGGTCGCATAATGAGAGCGGAGAGCCGGTGATATTCGCGACGCAGCGCGGATACGGCGAATACAAGGACTGGTGGGAGTTCCCGGGCGGAAAGCTCGAGGCCGGCGAGACTCCCGAGCAGGCGCTCGTGCGCGAGATCCGCGAGGAACTGACGGCGGATATACGCGTGGGCAGCCTGATACATACGATAGAGTACGATTACCCGACGTTCCATCTGTCGATGGACTGTTTCTGGGCCGAGGTGGTGAGCGGCGAGCTGGTGCTCAAAGAAGCCGAGGCGGCCGGGTGGCTGACAAAAGAGGAGCTGCGCAGCGTGAACTGGCTGCCGGCGGATATTGAGATACTCGACCTGATAGCGGCCGGGATGTAACGTTTTTTGGGAGGTGCGGCATGGCATTTAGGATAGTTCGCAGCGATATCGCAAAAATGAATACGGATACTGTCGTGAGCCCGCGCCTCATAGCGTCGGAGCCCGGAGAAGAGCGGCTCCGCGCGGGGTACCGCACAGGTCTTACCGAGGCATACGCACAGGGGCACAGGTCTGCATCGCTGCCGCTGGTCTTCGATGGAGACACGGGCTGCACAAAGGAGGAGAGCCTGCGCATCGCGGCCGATGAGATCAACGCTTTCCTGCCTGAGCATGACATGGACATATTCCTCGTCGTACCGGACGAGCGGGAAGGCGCGCCGGGACGGGAATTCTGCCCCGGTCTGGAGGAGTACATCGGCAGGAATTACGTGGAGCCTGTGCCGGAGTCGGAGCGGATAGAGGAAAGTAAGCCGGCCGGACATCCTGCGGCTTACGAAATGCCGGACGGGTTTGTCGGCAGCATACGGAAAAACGCTCTTTTTAAAGTATTTGAAAACAGGAAGGCGGCGAAGGCAAAACCTGAGCCCGAGAGGCCGCGGGAGCGGCGGGCAGAGAAACCGCCTATGGTGCCGCAGGCATTTGAGGCCGCGCAGTGTTTCTCTGTAAGTGAAGCGGAGGCGGCAGACTACTGCGATTTCGAGGGGGAGCACGAGAGCAAGCTCGAGGAGCGCATGCGGCATCTGTCCGATACATTTTCGCAGTACCTGATGTATCTGATAAAGGAAAAGGGACTCGAGAACGCGGAGGTCTATCGCCGCGCGATCGTTGACAAAAAAGTTTTTTCAAAGATCAAGAACAATCCCGACTATCATCCGCAGAAGCTCACGGCGCTGTGCCTGTGCGTCGGTGCAGGTCTGAACCTCGACGAATCGAAGGACCTGCTGGCGAGAGCCGGCTACGCGCTCTCGCCCTGCGACAAGACGGATATCATATTCTCGTATTTCATCGAGAATGAGATATATGACATGCTCGAGCTCGACATTCAGCTCGAGGAGCACGGCCTGCCGTGCATCATACAATGACCGGTTTACCGGGATATTCCACAGCCGTTCATGATCATTTACAGGGTCGCCCGCCGGGCGACCTGTATTTTTTTTGCGCATAGTATAATGGGCCCATCAAAGGAAAACCGGACATTCCGGTGCACATATAAGGAGGAAGATATTATGCGTGAAGATCTGACTGAAGTTGTTTTTATTCTGGACAGGAGCGGTTCGATGAGCGGACTCGAGAGTGACACGATCGGAGGTTTCAATTCGATGATCGAAAAGCAGCGCAAGGAGGAGGGAGAGGCATTGATCTCCACTATCCTTTTTGACGACCGCAGCGAGGTGCTCTACGACAGGGTGCCTGTGAAAAAGATCGAGCCCATGACCGACCGCCAGTACTATGTGAGAGGCTGCACGGCCCTGCTCGACGCCATCGGCGGCGCGATACACCATATCTCGAACGTGCACAAATACGCGCGTGAGGAGGACCGCCCAGCAAAGACTCTCTTCATCATCACGACGGACGGTATGGAGAACGCCAGCCGTGAGTACAACTACAGAAAGGTAAAGGAGATGGTTGAAAAGGCAAAGAAGAAATACGACTGGGAGTTCCTGTTCTTAGGCGCCAACATCGACGCGATAGAGGTGGCCGGCCGTTTCGGCATCAGCGCCGACCGCGCGGTCAACTACGAGTGCGACAGTGTCGGCACCGCGCTCAATTTCGATGTTCTCTCGGATACGGTCTCGACGGTCCGCAAGGCAAAGTCGATGTGCTGCGCAAGAGCTGAGATGGAGGAGAGCCTCGAGCCCATCAGAGCGGACTATGAGAAGAGACATAAGGCGAGATAAGGGATAATTTAGGTAATTTATGCATTTTTAATTGGATTGCGGACCCTCCGGATGGTATATTTAATGTGTGAACAATTCTTAGACATTGCCTCACAGAAAGGAACCACACCATGAACATATCCGCATCCGACCGCGCCAGACTCCTTAAAGCCCAGCAGGGCGAGCTGGACGGCGTTGTCACTTATCTGAGACTTGCCGAACTGGTGAGTAACGAGACAGATGCCAAAACCTTCAAACGGCTCGCGGCCGATGAAGGGCGGCACGCCGCGGTGTTTAAGCAGTATACCGGCGAGGTGCTGCAGCCGAAGCGTCTGCAGGCGATAGCTGTTGCTTTGGCTTACCGTCTGCTCGGGAAACGGATACTGTATCCCATCATTGCGAGGTTCGAGTACTCGGCCGTGCCCGGGTATGAGCAGCTGATGAAGGATTATCCTGAGGTCGGGTCGGTAAAGGATGACGAAAAGCGCCACGGAGATACGCTCAAAGCGCTTTTGGGCAACGGCGAGTATAACGATGCGCCGCTCATCCTTCCCATCGCGAGCGTGGCATTGCTCGTGTTCTCGATCTTTTACAGACGCAGGATGTATCATGGACAGTCGGACCGTTTCTTGAAAGGCACTGACAAAACACAGGAGGGATGATCAATGAACGAAACTCTGAAAGTACTCGAGACCAGAAGAAGCTGCAGAAACTTCAAGCCCGACATGATCAAGGAGGAGGAACTCAAAGCCATCCTCAGGGCGGGCACGTACGCACCCACAGGCATGGGCAAGCAGAGCCCCATCATCATCGCGGTGACCGATAAGGCGTTCAGAGACGAGATCGCGGAGGAAAACCGCAAGATCGCCGGCGGCCCCGAGGGATACGATCCTTTTTACGGAGCACCCGTTATCCTGATCGTCCTTGCTAAAAAGGATGTTGTGACCCATGTGTATGACGGTGCACTCGTTCTCGGCAATCTCATGAACGCCGCGGAGAGCCTCGGCGTGGCGAGCATCTGGATCCACAGGGCAAAGGAGGAGTTCGAGTCCGATTTCGGTAAGAATATCCTCAAGCGTCTCGGTATCCCGGACGAATACGAGGGTATCGGACACTGCGCGCTCGGATACGCCGCAGTACCCGCAAAGGAGCCCGTACCCAGAAAGGACAATTACGTATACTGCCTGTGATCCGGCATGATAAGGAGTCAGTATGTCATTTGAAGCGATAAATGAGAATACCTACGTCTGTGATGACGGACATGTGCGCTTTTTCCTGCTGACCGGCGAAAAAGAGGCGCTGCTGATCGACAGCGGCATGCAGGTGACAAACGCAAAGGAGCTGGCGGAAGAGATAACCGACAAAACGCTGAAACTCTTTAATACCCATGCGGACAGGGACCATACCGCGAGCAACTGTGAGTTTGACCGCGTCATGATGAATCCCGCAGAGTTCGTAAACTACAGGCAGGACCACCCCTCGCAGAAGATGGTGCCCGTATATGACGGGGATGTGATCGACCTCGGCGGCAGGCAGCTGAAAGCCATCGTGCTGCCCGGCCATACTCCCGGCAGTACCGCGCTGCTTGACCTGGACAGCGGCATGCTCTTCAGCGGCGATCCCATACAGCGGGGCGGCAGGATATACATGTTCGGTGCGATGAGGGATATGTCGGCCTACATCCTGAGCCTGAAGCGCCTGATGTCGCTCGGTGAGGACATTAAAGAGATCTATCCGAGCCACGGCGAGTATCCGCTCACTATGGACATAGTCCCGGAGCTGATAGCCGGCGCGGAACGCGTTGAGCGCGGCGAGATCACGCCTACGCGCACCGAGTTCTTCGGCAACACCATCGATGAGTGTGATATCGGGATAGACGTGCTTTTGTGCGACGTAAGGGCGGAAAACAAATGATAACTTTTAATTCTGAGATAATTGCGGATGCCGGGCTTTCGACCGGCGTCCGTTATGCTGTAAGAGCACTGGAGCGTGACATCGCCGCGACCTGCCTTGAGAACGGGCCGGCGGGCATACCGATCAGGATCTGCCTGCGGGACGGGATTGCGCCCGAGTGCTTTATCGTTGAGGTTGCAGACACGGGGACGGTTCTTTTGTCTTCAGGAATGGTGCCCGGCACCGGGACAGATGCCGGCGGCAGGCGCCTCCTCATATCCGCGTCCGACGACCTCGGCCTGATCTACGGCATATATCATGTGAGCAGGCATTTCCTCGGCGTCCGCGATCTCTGGTTCTGGAATGAGCAGAGCTTTATAAAGCGCGGGGGTTATGCGGTTCCCGATGATTATTCGTTCATATCGAAGCCTTTTGCGGTCAGGTTCCGCGGCTGGTTCATCAACGATGAGGTGCTGATCGATGACTGGAAGATAGACGGCGACAACGATAAACCGTGGGAGATGGCGTTTGAAGCGCTGCTGCGCTGCGGAGGCAATATGACTATCCCCGGCACCGATGAAAATGCGCATATCTATTGCAGGCTCGCGTCAGAGATGGGGCTGTGGATCACGCATCACCATGCGGAACCGCTCGGCGCGCGCATGTTCGCCAGAGCCTATCCCGACCTCGATGCTTCGTACGACAGATATCCGGAACTGTTCGAAGGGCTCTGGAGAGAGGGCATAGAAAAACAGAAAGACTATAAGGTCATCTGGAACCTCGGTTTTCGCGGCCAGGGAGACAGGCCTTTCTGGGCGGACGATCCCGCGTATGATACGGATGAGAAAAGAGGCAGGCTCATCAGCAGCCTGATCCGTAAGCAGTACGACCTGATAAGGTCGGTTGACCCGGACGCGGTCTGCTGCAGCAATCTGTACGGCGAGACAATGGAGCTGTACCAAAAGGGCCTGCTCGATATACCCGGGGATGTTATATTCATCTGGGCCGACAACGGCTTCGGCAAGATGGTAACCCGCCGCCGCGGCAGACACAATCCCAGGGTCTGTGCATTACCGGAGAGTGCAGGTACGGGACGGCACGGCATCTATTACCATGCTTCGTTCTACGACCTGCAGGCTGCGGGGCAGATGACTATGCTGCCCAATTCGCCGGAGTTTGTTGTAAATGAGCTGAATGAGGTATTTGAAAAAGGAGCGGACGATTACTGGATGATCAACTGCTCCAATATCAAGCCGCATGCGTATATCCTCGACCTGATCGCGCGGATATGGAGGGACGGCACGAAGGGCGCCGCCACGGAGGGCAATTCGGGTGCCTGTCACCCGAATGATGACCGGAATGGTGACCAGAATGGTGACAGGCACCCTGCAGACGCGTTTGTCCGCGCGCATCGCGACGAATACTGCGCCGCATACTACGGCGCGGGGTGGGATAAGGATACCCCCGGCTGCGAAAACGGCAGAGAGGCAGGACTGGCAGCTGTCTCAGAGCTGTACCGTTTATGGCCGGAGTATGCCCCGAAGTACGGCCCGAACGCAGACGACCATGCGGGAGAGCAGTTCGCGAACCACGGGGCGAGGGTACTGGCCTCCGCGCTGATCACGAATTTCGACCGGAATGACCCCATGGGCACTAAGCCTGCGGGTGAGTGGCTCTGGTTTGCCGATGAGGAGACACTGCACGGGCAGATAACCCGTTACAGGGAAGTTGTCGAACCTGCGGTACGGGGCTATAAGGAGTATCTGGATAAGGCGCAGGATACCGCTGCCGGGCTTCCTGCGGATACGGCCGTTATACTTAAGGATACGCTGATCTGGCAGATAGAATATCTCTATTACAGCTATCTCGGCGCGCTGCATATCTGCGACGCGGCAAATGCGTGCCTGACAGACCGGGATTATCTTAAGGGATTTTATGAGGCGGGACTCGCCGCAGAGGCTTTCCGGTCCGGATACGAAGAGATGCGCGGTACGGAAAGAGGCGTATTCGCCGGATTTTTCAACAATGACTGCGAGGCCGATATCAGGCAGTCGCATTATGTGGCAAAGGGCCTGATGTCGTATTTAAGGTTCTGCGGGGACGGGCCGCATTTCTACGGCTGGCAGAGGCAGTTCCAGAAGGGCGCCGGCGGGAACAAGGTCCATCTGATCCTCCGCCTGAAGAGGCATCTGACCGATGAGGAGCTGTGGGAGCTGATAAAATAAACTTTTTATTAACTCCCGCAGCAGCTTATTGACATAATACATTGTGCAAAATATAATGGTGTCAAATTTAAACAACAGAAACGGAGGTAATATATCATGGCAACACTCGTAACTTATTTCAGCGCGGAAGGAACAACCGCAAAGGTAGCCAAGGAGTACGCTGCAAAGATCGGCGCGGACATTTTTGAGATCGTCCCCGAGACACCCTATACCAAATCAGACATCAACTGGGTCAATCCCGTTGCGCGCTGCAACCGTGAGCAGATGGGACATAAGGATGTTCCCGTAGCCGGCAGGGTAGCCGATTTTGAGAAATACGACACCGTTTACATCGGATTCCCGATCTGGTACGGCCAGGCACCTAGGGTTGTGTACACCTTCGTCGAGGGCTACGACTGGAGCGGCAAGACCGTTCACGCATTCGCTACTTCGGGCGGCAGCAAGATAGGCAAGACCGCGGAAAAACTCGGGCCTTCGCTCAAGGGCGCTGTTTCCGTCGATGCCAAGCTGGTATTTAAGGCATCGGATATCTGATCGGACGGAGATTACGACATGGCACAGGAATATGAACAGCTTTTGCTGAAAAATCAGTTATGCTTTCCGATGTACGCGTGCAGCAGAAAGATAGTCGGAAAGTACACTCCCTATCTGAGCCCCCTCGGACTCACCTACACCCAGTATGTGGTGCTGATGGTACTCTGGGAGCATGAGAGCATGAATGTCGGGCAGCTCGGCAGCGCGCTCTATCTCGACGCGGGAACTCTGACACCGCTCCTGAAAAGGCTCGAGAAGGCCGGTTATGTGACGAGGGAGCGCTCCAAAGAGGACGAGCGCGTAACAGTTATCAGCATTACCGAAGAGGGTAATGCGCTCAAGGAACAGTGCAAGGATATCCCGATGAAGATCGCTTCGCAGGGCTTTGCGCTCAGCGAACAGGAGGCACGGGAACTCTACGGGCTTCTGTACAGGTTTTTGGAAGGATAAACGATCATGGAAAAAGAATTCAACATACAGGAATATATGACTCAGGGCGTCGAGCGCGTTGTTTCGGACGCGATCAAGGCGACACTTAAGAACCCCAAAGAGAGCGCTTTTATGCTGAGCTTCGCGAAGGCGAGCGCCTCGGCATCGAAAAAGCGCAAAAAGGCGGAGAAAGCGGGAGAGCATATCCCTCCGTTCCTGATCGCGAGCATCACGAGCAAATGCAATCTGCACTGCGCGGGCTGCTATTCCAGATGCAACCACGCCACCGTGGATTCGGAGCCTGTCAGCCAGCTCACGAACGAGGAGTGGGGCAGGATATTCGACGAGGCGGACGAGCTGGGCATCAGCTTTATCCTGCTCGCGGGCGGAGAACCGATGCTGCGCAGGGATGTTATCGAGGCGGCAGGCAGGAAAAAGAGCATCCTGTTCCCGATATTCACGAACGGAACCTTTATGGACGAGCGGTATTTCGACCTGTTCGAGAACAGCCGCAACCTGGTGCCGATCATGAGCATCGAGGGCAAAAAGGAGATCACCGACGCCAGACGCGGCGAGGGCATCTATGACCGCCTGATCAAAAACATGGACGAGCTGCATGAGCGCGGCCTGATATTCGGCGCGTCCGTGACGGTTACCACGGAGAATGTCAGGGAGGTTACCTCGGACGAGTTTTTGAGCGAGCTCTCCGACAGAGGCTGCAAGGCAGTGATATTCGTGGAGTTCGTGCCTGTCACCGAGGAGAGCAGCGATCTGGCTCCGAAGGAGGCCGAGAGAGAGTATCTTAAGGCTGAGATCGCGCGCCTCAGGGAAGAGAGGCCTCAGATGGTCTACATCTCATTCCCCGGCGACGAAAAGAGCTCGGGCGGCTGTGTGGCTGCGGGCAGAGGCTTCTTCCACATCAACTCGCACGGCGGCGCGGAGCCCTGTCCTTTCTCACCGTATTCGGATGTAAATATCAGGAATTCATCGCTCCGTGATGCCATGCATTCACCCCTGTTCATGGCTCTTCAGAGCGGCGACATACTGCTGGACGACCACGAGGGCGGTTGCGTGCTGTATGAAAAGCGTGAACTCGTCGAGCAGCTTATGAGGAAAGAAAATGGCCAGACTGCTTAATCTGATTATCGTAATACTTGAGATCATTGCATTTGCAAAGGTCAGTAAACGCGGCGGGGGCATCAAAAAGGGCCTGACATTTTACACGATAATCTCCAACCTGATCGCGTGCGCGGCATCTGTGCTGCTCGTGATATTCGGGCAGAGAGCTTTTGTGGAGGTGCTGAGGTTCACTGCGACGGGCATGCTAGTTATGACGTTTTTCGTCACGGCGTGCATACTGGTGCCCGTATCAGGCAGGGTAAAGGAGCTGCTCTTCTCGGGCAGCGGCCTGTTCCATCACCTGCTGATCCCGCTGTTGTCGGCGGTATCGTATATCTTTGCCGAGGACAGGGCCTCGATCCTGTGGGTATGGGTTCCCGTGATCGTGACACTCGCGTACGGGCTTACGATGCTTTATCTGAACGCGACGGGAAAGGTCGACGGACCGTACCCGTTCTTCCGTGTGAATAAGCTCGGGGCCGTAAAGACTACGGCATGGATGGTGGTACTGATCATGGCGGTAAGTGTTCTTTCGGGCGCGGTCGGATATCGCAGGCCGGCTGAGAGTGATGTGAAATACATTTTTGTCCACGGGCTTTCGGGCTGGGGCAGCTATGATACGATAAACGAGTTTTTCCCGTACTGGGGACTGTCGGGCGGCAGCATCATCAGGTACCTGAACAACCGCGGATATGAGAGTTATGCGGCGTCTGTCGATCCTACGGGCAGCGCATGGGACAGAGCCTGCGAGCTGTACGCGCAGCTGGCGGGGACAAGAGTCGATTACGGCGAGGCGCACAGCCGCGCGGCGGGGCATGAGCGGTTCGGCAGGGATTTTACCGGAAAAGCCCTGATAGACGACTTTGATCAGTCAAAGATAGCTCTTATCGGACATTCCTTCGGAGGAGCGACGATCCGTCTCTTTTCAGAGATACTGCGCGACGGCAGCGCCGAGGAGCGGGCGGTGACCGATGAGGCGGACCTTTCACCGTATTTTAAAGGCGGGAGCACGGCGAAGCTTCTGGCGGTCGTAACGCTCGCGGCACCCACGAACGGGACCACGGCCTACGATATGTACGAGGATAAGAGCTTCGATCTGTCCGCGATAGATATTCCTGAAAAATACGAGAAGACCGGAGGCGCGGTATCAAAAGGCACAAAGCCTGTGCTTGACGGCCGTGCGTCCTGGGATTACGCGTCGTACGATATGCATATCGACAACGCACTCGCGCTCAACGAGAGCATAACCACTTTCAGGGATGTGTATTATTTTGCCTATCCCTGCGCCTCAACGGTTGAGAACGCGGACGGGAGCTTTTCTCCCGATCCTTCGATCACCGAGAGCATTTTCATGAAGGGCGCCATGTACATGAGCAGATATACGGGCGTCACAAAGGGCGGCACCGAGATCGGCAAAGCCTGGCAGCCCAACGACGGCCTGGTAAACGAGATCTCCGCCGGCGCGCCTTTGGGTGCCCCGCAGAGCAAATTTGCGGACGGGACCGTGCCCGAGCCCGGACGGTGGTATGTAATGCCCACGTTCAGGGGAGACCACATGGCTTTCCAGGGAGGTCTCACAAAGCGCATAAACATTAAGCCGTTCTATCTCGAACTGGCAAAGATGATATCGGAACTGTGACCCGGAAACGGTAAATTTCGGAACCCGCATACATAGGTGCGGGTTCTCTTTTTTTATGCTTGACAGGAAAAAGAAATTATAGTAATCTTTGATAGCGAACAGTGATAACTTATTTTTCGGAGTTGCCGTTATGCCCAGAGATAAAACACTCAGTCATGAAAAGGTTAAAAAAGCTATCCGCGACGAGTTCCTTGAAAAAGGCTATGAGGATGCTTCCATCAGGAGCATCGGGGCGCGTGCGGGTATGACTTCGGCCGGCCTTTACAGGCATTATGACGACAAGGAAGCCATGTTCAACGCCATGGTCGAACCGCTGGTCGAGAGCATTAAGGCGTGGACGGACAGGCATACCGGCAGGAAGTACGATCTTTTGGACAGCGGGACGCCGAAGGAAGAGCTCTTCGGGGAAACTTTCATAGACCTGATCAGGGAAGTCATACTTCCGCGAAGGGATGAGTTCATCCTCCTGATGACACGCTCACGGGGGACCAAATACGAGAACTTCGTCCACGACTATGTAGAGAGCAACCAGAGAGAGTTTCTGGAGGCCATCAGATTTCTGAAGGATAAGGGATATCCGGTGATCGATATCAGTGAGGAGGAACTGCACATGCTGCTTTCAGCGTACCTGACCGCGTGCTTTGAGCCCATCATACACGATTTTGACAATGATAAGATAGACAGTTTTCTGAATACGGTCCAGGAGTTCTTTATGCCGGGATGGCTGAGGATAATGGGTATCAGATAGAGAAGAGCCGAAAGGCTCTTTTTTATTGTTTAAGTTATCGCTCTTGAGTTAGCGATAGCTAACCGAAATGACACATCGATAACCGTCATGCTGCGGCTGCCGGGTGTTTTATATAGATCAAAATGCAAAGGGAGGAACAGAAAGTGGGAAAGACAGAAAAGTATGACCACATGAAACTGATCAGGGAATACGCGGGAAACCATAAGTACCTGATCACTCTCGGGAGGTGTCTGGCGGCCGTGAGCGCCGTGCTGACGCTGATCCCGTACTATGAGTTATGGAAGATCATCAGGATCGCGGTAAACGGCGAAGATCCGGATACGATCAAGGGACATGCACTGCTGGCGGTCGGGCTGATCATCGGCGCGCTGCTCGTTTACATCGCGGCGCTCTTATGCACGCATATCGCGGCATTCCGTGTGCAGGCCAGCATGCGCAGCTCGCTGATGCGCAGGATACTTACACTGCCGCTCGGCGTTTTTGACGAGGACGGAACGGGAAAGATCAGACGTATCGTAAACGATTCGACGGCCGCTACCGAGACTTATATAGCGCACAGCCTGGCCGACAAGACCGTTGCGACGGTCACTCCGATAGGCCTGATCGTTCTGGTATTCGGGTTTAACTGGAAGATCGGTCTTATCTGCGTTATACCGGCCATCATCGGATTTGCGTGCATGATGAAGATGATGGGTAAGGACATGCAGGCAAAGATGAAGGAGTACCAGGACGCGCTCGAGACCATGAGCAGCGAGGCGACCGAATACGTAAGGGGCGTCCCGGTAGTAAAAACGTTCGGCCAGACTGTACATTCCTTCAAACGGTTCAAGGACTGCATCAGCGGCTACTGCAGCTGGGCAACGCAGTATACGCTGATGCTGAGAGTCCCGATGGCATTCTTTATGACCTTTATCAACGCGATATTCGCGTTCATAGTGATCGCTGCGTATGTCGTTACGAAGAACGGCATAGAGAACGCGGATATCCTGAACGTTATGTATTACATCATCATTATGCCTCTCGTTACCATCGCGCTGACCAAGATCGCGTATTCGGGCGAAGCGGAGATGAACCTTATAGATGCGCTGAAGCGCGCAGATAAGATCATGGAGATCGAGCCCCTGTCCGAGGGCACCTCAAAGAAAACTCCGGCGGACTGCGGTATCGTGCTGAAGGATGTTTCCTACAGGTATAAGGACGCCGCGCGCGACGCGGTAAGCAATGTGACCCTCAGCATCAGGCCAGGTGAGCATGTGGCGTTCGTCGGCCCGTCGGGTTCGGGAAAGACCACTCTTGCGGAGCTGATCGTAAGGTTCTTTGACGTGACAAAGGGTGAGATACTCATAGGCGGCGTAAATGTTAAGGACATGCCGTCATCGGAGCTGATGAAGCAGGTTTCTTTCGTGTTCCAGGACAGCAGGCTGATCAAGAAATCGATCCTCGACAATGTGCGCATGAGCAGACCGGACGCGTCCGAGGCTGAGGTGCTCGACGCCCTGAAAAAAGCGCAGTGCATGGATATCATCGAAAAACTGCCGGACGGCATACATACCGTGATCGGGGAGAAAGGGACCTATCTCTCCGGCGGCGAACAGCAGAGGATCACGATCGCGAGGGCTGTGTTAAAGGATGCCCCGATCCTTATCCTCGACGAAGCGACCGCGTTTGCGGATCCCGACAACGAGACAAAGGTGCAGGCGGCATTTGAGGAGCTTTCGAAGGATAAGACCCTTATCATGATCGCGCACAGGCTCAGCACCGTAATGAACGCCGACAGGATATTTGTGATGGATGACGGAAAATGCACCGAATCCGGAACACATGATGAACTGATGAAGCGGGACGGTCTGTATAAGCGGATGTTCGATGAGTATACCAGATCGATCGAATGGAAGGTAGGTGCCTGAGATGATAGAGAGATTACAGCATAAATACGCGCTCTCGAGACAGGGCGCGAAGGATATGATCAAGGCCTGCGTGAGCGTTACGGTCACAAACATCGTCCTGATGATGACCGCGGGGATCCTGTATACGCTGATAAAGGACCTGCTCGAAGGAAACCTCGGGAAAGACAGGATACCGTTCTACGCGATCGGGTCGGTGATCATAATGGCCCTTATTTTCATAACCAATTATATCCAGTACAATTCGACCTTTTTCGCCACATACCGCGAGAGCGGAGTGCGCCGCACGATGATCGCGGAGAAGCTCAGAAAACTGCCTCTTTCGTATTTCGGCAAAAAGAATCTGGCCGATCTGACCACGAACCTGATGGGTGACTGCGCGATGATCGAGACGGCTTCGAGCCACTGGATCCCTGAGCTGATCGGTGCGGTGATTTCGGTTTGCCTCGTCGGTGTCAGCATGTTTTTCTTCTTCGACTGGAGAATGGTGCTGGCCAGTTTCTGGGTAATCCCCGTTGCTTTTATCATCGTGATCAGCTGCTCGGGCGCTGAAAAGAGAGCTACCCGCAAAAACCAGGCGATCAAACTGGACATGGCCGACGGCATCCAGGAATGCCTTGAATCGATCAGGGACCTGCGTGCCAACAACGCCGAGGGCAGATACATGGAAGAACTCGACGTCAAGATCAAAAAGGTTGAAAAATTCGCTCTGTTCACAGAGCTTAAAATGGCGGTCTACGTTAATTCCGCGGCGATCGTGCTGAAGCTCGGCATCGGAACGACAGCCGTTGCGGGCGGCGCGCTTTTCGCGAAAGGCGAGATCGACCTGCTGACATTCTTTATGTTCCTGATGCTCGCCGCGCGCCTGTACAGCCCCATGGAGATATCGCTCCAGAACTTTGCCGCGATCATTTCCACGGGCATACAGTGCGAGAGGCTGGATGAGATGCTCTCGCACGAGATCCAGACCGGTTCTGAAGAACTGAACAACAACGGATACGACATCGTATTCGACCATGTGGGCTTCAAATACGCGGATGATACGGATGTGCTGAAGGATGTCAGCTTTACCGCAAAACAGGGTGAAGTAACGGCGCTGATCGGGCCGTCCGGCGGCGGAAAGACCACTATATCGAGACTCGCGGCAAGGTTCTGGGATGTTAACAGCGGCCGCATCACGCTCGGCGCCACGGATATCTCAAAGATAGACCCCGAGACACTGCTGACGAAATACTCGATCGTTTTCCAGGATGTAACCCTCTTTAACAATTCTGTCATGGAAAACATCCGCATCGGAAAGCAGGGCGCTACCGACGCAGAGGTAATGGAGGCCGCAAGGCTCGCCAACTGTGAGGAGTTCGTAAACCTGCTCCCCGAGAAATACAACACTTATATCGGTGAGAACGGCAGCGAGCTCTCGGGCGGCGAGAGGCAGAGGATATCGATCGCGAGGGCATTCTTAAAGGACGCGCCCGTGATACTCCTCGATGAGGCGACCGCTTCGCTCGACGCTGAGAATGAGACAGCCATCCAGGAGGCACTCTCGAGACTGATCAAAAACAAGACAGTCATGATCATCGCGCACCGCATGAGGACCATCGCAAACGCGGACCATATCGTAGTCTTAAAGGACGGCGTGGTCGCGGAGCAGGGAAGTCCCGAATTCCTGTCGGGATATGACAGCATATACAGCAGGATGACAAAACAGCAGCTGATCTCGCAGAACTGGAAGATGTGAAAAAAGAATTATCAAAGGAGAATAAAAAGAGGCAGGAAAAGTTAGTAAGTGATAACGGGCAGAGGAATCTCTGCCCGTTTCGTGCGAAATAAAACATGCGCCAATATAGTGCAAAGTGTTGAAAATATCAAGAAAACACTTGTAAAAAAGTATCAAACGTATATATAATGTATTCGGTTAGCGGAATCTAACACGATTCCGCGGTTTTACACAGAAAGGCGAAGCTATGATCAAGACAACACTGAAGATCGACGGCATGATGTGCGGTATGTGCGAGGCACATGTCAACGACGCGATCAGAAAAGCGGTACCGGATGCGGCGAAGGTTAAGAGCTCACACACCAAAGGCGAGAGCAGTTTTGTGACCGATGCGGCACCCGATGAAGCGGCGCTTAAGGCCGCGATAGACGAGACCGGGTATACTGTGCTCTCAGTGAGCACCGAACCATACAAAAAGAGATTCTTTGGATTTTAAGGAGGTATGATCATGAAACTTAAGGGAATCGGATTATTTGCGCTGGGCACACTGTTTGGGCTCGAAGGTATCAAACTGTTGTCCTCAAAGGACGCGAAGAAGGTTTATGCGCACTGCACGGCAGGCGTATTGAGGGCAAAGGACTGTCTCGTTACGCAGGTGACGACCCTCCAGGAGAACTGCTCCGACATCTATGCCGAGGCCAAGTCCATCAACGAGGAAAGAGCGAAAAAGGAAGTCGTTGAAGAATGAGATTCACGATCAAACATGAGATAAAGAACAGGATCAGGCTGCATCTGCCCATGAAGCGCATGAGTTTCAGGGAGGCGGACACGTTCGAGTATTATCTGGGCACTTTCCCCGAGATCAGGGAAACAAAGGTCTACGAGAGAACCGCCGATGCCGTGATCGTTTTTGACTGTGACAGGGAGCGGGCGATCGAGATCGTAAAAGGCTTTTCCTTTGATACGGTGCAGGTCCCCGAAAAGGTATTCGAGTGCTCGGGAAGAGAGCTCTCGGCGCAGTATTACGACCGGCTCGTGACTTCCGTGCTCCTGCATTACGGAAAACGGCTTATCATTCCCTTCGACCTGCGCAGGCTGTGGGTCATCGCAAAGACCGTAAAGTACGTATGGCGCGGGCTTAAAACTCTCAAAAACAGAAAACTGCAAGTGGAGATGCTCGATGCCGCCGCGATCACGGCAGCGGTCCTTACCGGGGATTACAATACCGCGTCTTCAGTCATGTTCCTGCTGAAGATCGGAGATATCCTCGAGGAATGGACGCATAAACGCTCCGTGGACGATCTGGCAAGACGCATGTCGCTCAATATCGATAAAGTCTGGCTTCTTACCGACGACGGCGAGGTTCAGGCCGATTCGTCAGAGGTACGCTGCGGCGACCGGGTCATCGTGCGGATGGGAAACATGATCCCGTTTGACGGCGAGGTGGTATCCGGTGAGGCTATGGTCAACCAGGCTTCGATGACGGGAGAGTCTGTCGCGGTGCATAAGGGAGTGGGCATGAGTGTGTTTGCAGGGACCGTTGCCGAGGAAGGAGAGCTCACGGTCAGGGTTACCCAGACCGGGGGCTGCGGACGTTTTGACAAGATCGTAAAGATGATCGAGGAGTCGGAAAAACTCAAATCCTCACTTGAGAGCAAGGCCGAGAGACTGGCCGACAGACTGGTTCCCTACACACTGCTGGCATCCGGCCTTACCTGGGCGATCAGCCGCAATATCACCAAGGCTGTATCGGTGCTGATGGTTGATTATTCCTGTGCGCTGAAAATGGCGATGCCCATATCGGTGCTCTCCGCTATCAAGGAGGCTTCCGAGTACGACATAACCGTCAAGGGAGGCAGGTTCCTTGAGGCGGTGGCCGATGCCGATACGATAGTTTTCGACAAAACGGGAACGCTTACCAAGGCACAGCCCACGGTCGTCAGAGTGGTATCGTTTGACGGCGAACCGGAAGACGAGCTGCTCCGTCAGGCGGCCTGTCTCGAAGAGCATTTTCCTCATTCGGTGGCCAGGGCCGTAGTCAGGGCGGCCGAGGATAAGGGGCTCCTGCATGAAGAACTTCACACGAATGTCGAATATATCGTAGCCCACGGCATAGCGTCGGAGATCAATAACGAAAAAGCCGTGATCGGAAGCTATCACTTTGTTTTTGAGGACGAAGGAGTACACATCCCCGAGGATAAAAGGCAGATGTTCGATTCCCTGCCCGATGAGTACTCGCATCTGTATTTCGCAAAGAACGGCATGCTCTCGGCCTGCATCCTCATAGAGGATCCGATGCGCGAAGAGGTGGGAAGCGTAGTTGAAAAGCTCCGCGAACAGGGCTTTGAGCACATTGTAATGATGACCGGAGACAGTGAGAGGACCGCTAAAAAGATCGCCTCCGAGGCCGGGATCGATGAGTTTTACGCAGAGGTCCTTCCCGAAGATAAAGCCAGGTACGTTGAAAAGGCAAAGTCGGAGGGCAGGCATGTGATCATGGTCGGCGACGGCATAAACGATTCACCTGCGCTTTCCGCGGCTGACGCCGGCATAGCGATCAGTGACGGCGCGGAGATAGCCAGACAGATAGCGGATATCACGATCAGCTCGTCGGACCTTGAGAGCATCGTGACCCTGCGCGAGATCAGTACATTGCTGATGAAGCGCATACGCTTCAACTACCGCACGATAGTCGGGTTTAATACAGCGCTCATCGGACTCGGGATAATCGGCATACTGCCGCCCGCAACGTCCGCGGCGCTGCACAACGGCTCTACCGTGGTACTGGGTCTGAAGAGCATGACGAAGCTGCTGCCGGAAACATAAAATACGGCACTTCCTTTCCTGGGATAATGACATAAAGAGACCGCCCTGAGTTTCGGGGCGGTCTCTTTGTATAGGGAGAATCAGGTATGATCGGTCTGACGATCTTATTTGTTCTTGATCACCGATGTCTGTGAGTATTCGCCGTAAACCTTGTTTCCGAGAGGATCGAGCACATATCCGCGGACCTTTACGTAATAGTTCTTCTTTTTGAGGTTCTTTATCTTTGCGGAAGCCTTTGATACGGATACGGTCTTGGCCTTCTTGAACTTCTTGCTCGTGGAGTAGGTTACTTCATAGCCGTCAGCGTTCTCAACAGCCTTCCAGGCTACGGTAAGGGTCTTCGACTTCTTTACCTTTGTCTTTGTGATCTCGGGAGCTGCGATGACTGCATTGCGGCCGTAGTAGGTGATAACGCCTTCGGATGAGTTGAAGAGAAGCGTCTTTACGCCGTCCTTTTCGGAAATCTCGTAGGTGGCTGTCTTTAATCCCTCGTCACCGCTTACGACCAGATAAACACCCTTTTCGGTGCCGGAAGCATCCTTGGTATCGTAAGTATAGAAAGGATACTCGCTCGCGAGCATGTAGGCGCCGCTGCCGGTCATGTCAACGTAGGACTTGCCTGTGCCTGTGGCCGAGAGCTCGATATACATCGATGCGTTCTCATATCCGGGATAATCCTTGAACGCGGTGGTGTCCATATCCCAGGTGCCTGCTATGGAGGCTCTCTGGGCGGCACACTCGTCACCGCTCATCGCTTCGAGATTCTCGTAAACGAAGAGGCCGATAACACGGCTGATCAGCTCTTCCTTAGGATCGTCGAGAGCCGAAGCGGTAAAGCCCGCCGCGAGCCAGTTCTTATATTTGCCGTCGGTCAGCTTTAAGATATTCTTTTCGTCGCTGCCATATCTGAACTCGAGATGATATGTGGTATCGGGAGTATCGGGGCACATATAGAGATAAGTGAACTCATCCTTGTTGCCGTCGGCGCTCTTGTACAGATAGCCGTTCATGACCATCTCCTGGCCTTCGGCCTCGCCCGTTGCTGCAGCGTCCTTTACATAGACATAGGAATGCTTGACGGTCTTGCCGTTCTTAAGAGTATAGGTAACGTCGGTTCCGTCTTCGCCGCCGAACGCGATCTTTACCACATCCGCGGTAAATCCGCAGAAGAACTCCTCACCTGCGTCCTTGCCGTAGGTCGATGCGCCTATGGCCTGCTTCATCATGGCAACGCACATATCGGCCATGGATTCGCCCGCTACAGCTGCGGAATAATCGTGCCAGTAGTGATCGTACTTTGCTTCAAAAGAAGCGCCTTCAAACAGGGGAACGTATTCTCCGATAACGTTTTTAAGGAAATCCTTGCCCTCCTGTGCAGCTGTTACGGACTCCTCTGCCCTTACCTGTGTTGCGGCAGGACCGGCAATGCCCAGGCAAAGTACCAGTGCCAGGAACAGAGCGGCTGCCTTGTTAAAAAATGATCTCATAAACCACCCTCCTTAGGAATTTAAGTTAGCTTGCGCTAACCAAGAAACAGTTATACAATGCTAACCGGCAATTGTCAAGCGGAAAAATAATTGCTGATCGGAGTGCTGATTGCTTTTTGGAGTGGTTTTTGACGGGCGGTTGCCATATACTCACCACCGGTTAGCATATGCTAACACATTTCAGAAAGGGAGTTTTTTTATGAGCAATACTAATGCAAGGGATAATCTCGTAAGCGGAAACATTGTCAAAACAATGCTTTCACTAAGTATTCCGGCGATCCTGGGAATGGTCGTTATCGGACTGTACAACTTTATGGATGCCGTTTTTGTGGGGAGGATGGTAGGACCCGAGGCAATGACGGCGGTCAAGGTTTCTTATCCTTTTACGCTGCTCAACAGCGGAATATCGACTCTGATCGGAACCGGTTCGGCATCCGTGCTTTCAAGGGCCATCGGTAAAAAGGACCGTCAGACCGTTGACAAGATCATGGGCAACCTGATCGCGTGGGTTTTGATCCTGTCACTGATCATCACCGCCATCGGGCTGATATTCACAAAGCCCCTGCTGTCTCTTTCGGGAGCGAAGGGAGAGATACTTGTTGAGGCAAACAGATATTTAAAGCTGGTGTTCTGCGGATCGCTCTTCGTTAATTTCGCGCAGTCGTCGAACATGGTAATGCGCGGCGAAGGCAAGCTTAAGACCGCCATGCTCATCATGGGTTCGGGAGCGATCCTGAATATTATACTCGACCCCTTATTCATCCTGTTATTCGGAAAAGAAAACGGTATCCTCGGAGCCGCGGCGGCAACGGTAACGGCACAGGTATTCCAGGCCGTTCTCGCGATCGTATATTTTACAAAAAAGAGCGACACGGTTAAAATAAACAGGATAGGTGTCATAGGTTCCGTATCGAAGTCCGTGTTCAGCGTCGGAGTCTCCGCGATGCTCATGCAGGTAATGACCATGCTTCAGCAGACTGTTATGTACAATACCGTTGAGCGCTGCGGCGGCGGTGAGTGGCAGACGATACTCGGCGCCGCGCTCAGCCTTCAGGCGTTCTCGTTTATCCCTCTGTGGGGCATAAGCCAGGGATACCAGCCTGCGATCGGAACCAACTACGGGGCAAAGGAATACGGCCGTGTGCGTTCCTTCAACAAAGCGTTTATGATAGCGGCCACGCTCCTTGCGTCGGTATTCTATATTCCGATCATGATCGCGCCCAGAACCATGCTGTCCATGTTCATAACCGATGCCTCCATCGTCGAAATGGGAGCGCCGATGCTCAGAGTGCTGTTCGCGTCCTACATCACGTACGGCGTGCTGATCCTCTCGATCACGTTCTTCCAGGCGATAGGCAAAGGCGGCAATGCGGCTATACTTACGGTTTTGAGACAGATACTGCTCTTCCTGCCCCTTGTCCTGATACTGCCTTATGTATTCACCAACAGCGTGGCAGGCGTATTCTATGCGCAGCTCATCACCGACGCGGTCGTTCTTGTACTGGCCGTTGCGCTCATGGCGGCTGCGTTTAAGAGCATAAGAAGTGAAGAAAGGCCGGCGATTGCCTGACCGGCGGAAAGGTAATTATGAACAACGGATCCGATAACACAAAATTAGATGCAGAGGAGATCTTTAAGAAGTACATGTATATCATGTGCGATAAGGAGTCTGAAAAGACCTACCGCTTAAAAGACAGCGCGGGCGAGGGCATCATGCATAATTACGGGATCGCTCCCGGCATCGAGCTGGTGTATTCGGAGCTGGAGTCATATTACCCCATTGTAAGGGAAAGACCCGAGTCATTTGACTATATAGAGATCATGTATATGGTGGAGGGACATGCCGATTTTGAAATGGAAAACAGGCGTGTGGCCTCCGCCGATAAAGGCGATGTCTGCATATTCAACGACCGTGTGGACGCCAAAAAGATTATTTTCGGGAAAGCCGGTATACGCTGCATCAGCATAGTTTTGCTGCTGGACACGTTAAAGGACGAGCTGAACCGCTTTTTCGGGACTAAGGAATTTGACGATAAGCCGCTCTTCGAATATGCCACCAAGGCGGATTCGTGCATCTGCTTCGCGGCAAATGAGATGCTGAAGACTATTTTTACGGAGCTGGTCCTGCTTCCCGAGGAATACGGTGAGTGTCACAGAAAACTGCTGACGCTCCGCGCGATACTGGCGCTTTTGAACGTAAAAGGCGGAAAAAGCGCCGAATACAGGTATTTCAGCGGGGACTCCTACAATAAGGTGCATATGGCCCGCAAGATACTCGGTGAAAACATAGCTTCTGACATCTCGATCGAAGAACTGTCGGAAAGAGTCAAACTGAACCGCACAACGCTGCAGAAGCTGTTCAAGCAGATGTACGGAGTGACGGTATTTGAATACAGGACGCAGGTCCGCATGCAGGAATCAAAGAACCTGCTGCTGGGCAACAGCCTCTCGATAACGGAGATCGCGGGGATCTGCGGCTATTTGAACGCCAGCAAGTTTTCGGCGGCGTTCAAAAAAAGCTTTGGGATGACGCCCAAAGAATGGAAAAACAAAAATATCTGATATAACGGAGGAATATGCAATGAAAAAGGTTTCTGCAGGCGCAGTGATAATCTGCGCAGTGATATATCTGCTCCTTTACCCTGCGGGCTCGGCCTGCGGAATGATCCACCCGATGTGCTATGCGTATATCGGAACGATCCTTCCGCTGCTGTTTGCCTTTGTATATCTGTATACCGCGGCGCACATGAGGTGCTTCGGCGCGGCGCTGTGCCTGAACGGATTCGTCCTGATAGCGGGACTGATCACCGGTGAGGCGGATGTCTCGTTTATCATCATAACAGCCGTTATCACTCTGGCTGCGGAGCTCATAAGGATGGCATGCGGCTATGATACGCTCAAAGGCGTCAGATACAGCTTTATACCTTTTGCTTACTCATTCTACGCATACACGGCGCACTGGTGGACCGATACGGAGAACGCTCTCGCGGCGGCAGTCGAGGAGATGCCCGAAGGCTATGCCGCCAAGATGCAGACAGTCACCGACAATGTCCCGCTCCTGTGCATAGCGCTGATCCTGGTGATCCCTGTGGCGATCCTGGCGATACGCCTGGCGGAGAAGGTAATGAAAAAAACAGCCGCGAGCCTGAACTGACGGGCATACGGCCGATAAAGAAAAATAACTGAGGTGCTGAGCCTCAGTTATTTTTTTCGTGTGATGAGCGCTGATTCCATGCTGCGAGCGCGCTGAACTCGGTATCGTATTCGGCGATGGCCGCCAGACATTTCGTGCAGTATATGTGATAAACGGTCTTGACCTCCGATCCGTTGACCACCAGTCTGTTAGACAGTTTGGGTTTGCCTCCGCAAAAAGGGCACTCTTTTAATTCTCCCATGTATGTACCTCCGAAAAACTCGCGGACACGCTCCGCGATCTTTTTATATTATAGCACATTTCGACAGTCTTTGCACGTGATAATCTGCAGTATATGTGATAACATATAAGACAGAGTGTTTTACCGATACCTATTGTCCCCGCTGCAGACAAAGGAGAACCGAGCATGAGGCTTTACCACACGAGTGACCGCGAGATCGTTAACCCCGATATCCATTACGGCAGGAAAAACGCCGATTTCGGCTGGGGCTTTTATCTGACGCCCGACAGGGATTTTACCTACCGCTGGGCGAGGAAGGATGCCGTCGTGAACGAGTATGAGCTTGATGAGGACGGGCTCGACATCCATACCTTCGCGCGGGACGCAAAATGGTTTGATTATATCTACAACAACCGCAGGATAAAGGACGGCCTGAGCGCGGACGTGATCGTAGGACCCATAGCCAACGACACGTTATTCGATACGCTGGGGATACTGAGCAGCGGTCTTATCAGGCCGGAGAATGCGCTCAGACTCCTGATGGTCGGGCCCGAATACACCCAGGTGGCGATAAAGACGGAAAAAGCTGCCGCAAACCTGCATTTTATCGGGTCGGAGAGGATAGAGAGGATGGACGACGCCACACTGCGCGCGGAACAGGAGGCATATCAGGCGGCATTCGCGCAAAAACTGGAAGAGATAACCGAAAAGGAGTCGTTATGAGTGACGGTAACGGACCGAATGCTTTTAAGGTCCATGAGATAATGATCGGCCGGACGAGGTTTCCCTCAAACGTGCTGATGGCCCCGCTGGCAGGCTATACCTGTTTTCCTTTCAGGCTGATGGCGAAAAGGCTCGGCGCGGGCAGCGCCTATACCGAGATGGTGAGCGCGGACGCGCTGAAATACAATGACCGCGCCACATCAAAGCTGCTGTATACGGATGAGCGCGAGACGGTTAAATGCGTGCAGCTCCTCGGATCGGTCCCGACGGTTTTCGAAAGGGCTGCAAAGAGCGATCTGCTGGCGCCGTTTGACGTTATCGATATCAATATGGGATGCCCGGTCCCGAACGTGGTAAAGGCGGGCGAAGGCAGCGCGCTGCTCGAAGATATCCCGAGAGCCGCGAAGATCATAGAGGCGTGCAAGCGGAGCGGAAAGACGGTTTCGGTAAAGTGCCGCCTCGGCATGAACGGACAGAAGATAGTTATAGAGGAATTTGCCAGGATGTGCGAGGCTTCGGGTGCGGACATGATCACGGTTCACGGCAGGACCAGGAGCATGATGTATGACGGCGAGCCGCTGTACGAGTATATCAGGCTCGCAAAAGAGTCTGTCGGCATACCGGTGTTTGCGAACGGCGGGATATTCTCGAAGGAGGATGCCCTGAAAATGGCCGAAAAAACCGGTGCGGACGGCATCATGCTCGGCAGGTACGGTTTTGAGAACCCGCTGATATTTGCGGAGCTGACAGGGCATGAGTGCGGCGACACCAAATACAGCCTGCTGCTCGAACAGCTGGAGCTTTCGTCGGAGATATTCGACGAATTCTACGTGCTTACATACATTAAAAAGCTGGCATCGTATTTTATGAAAAAGATGCCCGGAACAAAACAGCTCAAGGCAGATATGTACAGATGCGGCAGCGTATCGGAGCTGCGCGATGTGCTGGGAGCTATATTTAAGGGGACGGAATATGCTGACTGATGATCGTTTTGAAATAGAAGACGGCGTGCTGAAAGCCTACCGTGCGGGGACAGAGACGGAGGTTCGGATACCGGAAGGCGTTCATACGATAGCGGACGACGTGTTTAAAGGCATGTCGTGGCTGCTGGAGATCACTTTGCCCTCCACCCTCAAAAGAGTCGGAAACGGGGCATTTAAGGGCTGCCGCCAGATAACGAGACTTGTATTTCCGGAGGGTTTCCTCTCGGTCGGAGAGCACGCTTTCCATAAGTGCCATAAGCTCGGGGAGCTGATATTCCCGAAGACCATGACGGAGGTCGGGGCCTGCGCGTTTTTATACTGCGACGGCCTGAAAAAAGTGGTGATGGAAGGCCCCACGCATTTCGGGAAAGCGGTCTTCTCCCACAATATGAGCCTGAGCGAGGTCGCGCTCAATGCGGATCTTGACGATTCGAATTTCTCCGATGAGGTATTCGAGGGCTGCATCAATCTGAAAAGGATCACGCTCTCCGGCACGACCTACGAGCTGGGCAATCTGATCGGAACGATGGATTCACATTCGGACTACCCGCCTCTCATCAAATCCATCGCGAAAAGCGTATTCCATTCGATGAGGATCGAGGACGGCGTACTGACGAAATTCAGCATCAACCTTAAAACCATCACCCTGCCCGAGGGGATCACCGCGATCGGGAAAGGCTGCTTTTTTGACAAACGCGGCATAGTGAGCATATCGCTGCCTTCGACGCTGCGCGCGATCAGGGCCAATGCGTTCTTAAACTGCACGGGGCTGGAGTCGGTCTCTTTTCAAAATGATGACGTGATCCTGGACGATAAAGCCTTTCGCGGCTGCTGCAACCTGAAAACGGTCATCCTGCGCGGACAGAGCCATGACCTTAAGGATGAGTCTTCGGATGAGCTCGTCGGCAGGATCAGGGACCAGGTGCTCGGCGATTTCTATATCAGCGGCAGGATACTGGTCCGCTATATGGGCAGTGAGGAGCAGGTGCGCATTCCCGGTGAGGTTGAGATCATCGGAGAACGCTGCTTTTTCGGTAACGAGCGCGTAAAGACGGTGCTGTGCCCGGACGGTCTTAAGGAGATCGGGGAGCAGGCCTTCGCGGGCTGCCTTACCCTGCAGAATGTCGTACTTCCCGCAGGGCTTTGGCGGATCGGGCGAGAGGCGTTTGCGGAGTGCAGAAAGCTCCTCAAATGCAATGTGCCGGAGACGGCCGCCTATATCGGGGAATACGCCTTCAGGCGCTGCCTGCAGCTTAAAACCTTCGACTCCATGCCCGCGCATGCCTATATCCATCCGTACGCGTTTTATCTGGCTAAGAATTTTGACCAGCCGGAGCGGCCCTGCAAAAGAGCGGACGCCGGTAACGGCTGCGGTCCTGAGGACGGGGATGATAACGGTGAGCGCATAGAGCCGTATGCATATGCGGGAAAAGCAGGGATTAAGGTACTCGAGCTCAAAGACATAAATAGTATCGGGAAATACGCTTTTGCGTCCTGTCCCGACCTCGAGGAGGTCATCATAGACGCGCCGGGATGTACGTTAGGGAAGAACGCGTTCTCTGCCTGCCCGAAGTTAAGAAAAGTCAGGATGAACGTGAAAGAGGTCGGTGAAGCCTGTTTCGCGTACAGCAGGCGGCTCGAAGAGATCAGACTCTCGGGAGTTTCGGTACTGCCCGCGCAGAGCTTTGCCGGTTGCTATATGCTGAGCCGTTTTGAGGCGAAGAGCGTTACGCGCATGGGGGCCGGATGCTTCGACGAATGCGTGAGTCTCGATTCGTTTGATTTCTCCGGGATCAAGCAGATCGGCGAGAGGGCTTTCGAGCGCTGCGATGCCTTAAGGAGCGTGAAGCTCGGCGCCGTGGAGTGCGGATACCACGCGTTTGCGGATTGCGCGTCGCTGGAATCTGTTGAGATCGGTGAGGATACGGTATTAAAGAGCGGTGCCTTTACAGGTTCCACACAGATCCGTTCTATAGCATGGAACGGGCAGAGCTATGAGTTTTCACGGTTCTCGGACAGCCTGAACCGTGTCGATAACCCCTATCCGCCCCGCGTGCGCGAGGTGATCGCGTCTGTCTGGTCGTGCTTTGACATACGCGAGGGAACAGAGCTGGCCGGATACAGCGGGGATGCGTCCAGGGTTACGATCCCCGCGGACACCGAAGAGATCGGTCAGGATGTTTTCCGTGACCACGCGCGCCTGGAGGAGATAGATATACCTGAGTCCGTGCGGATATTCGGCAGTCATGCTTTTTCGCAGACCGGGTGGCTGGCCGCGCAGAGGGCAAAGTCCGATATGGTCATTGTAAACGGGGTTCTGACGGACGGCGCAAACTGCACCGGGGATGTGGAACTCCCGATATCGGTAAACCGAGTGGCCGCCTGGTGTTTTGCCGGGAATACCGCGATCACCGGTCTTACGATACCGTCGGAGAGGATCGCGATCGAGAACCTGGCGTTCCGCAACTGCCTGAACCTAAAAAGGATAACCGACCGGGACGGCAGTGTTTATGAGCTGGAGAGGGTTACGGATCTGAAAGATAAGGACTATCCCGAGCTCGTCCGGAGGATATTCTCGGAATGCATCAACTGCTTTAAGCTCGACGAAGACTGCAGCCTGATCGAGAGCACAGGAAATATAAAGGATCTTAGGTTCCCGGAAGGCATTGTATCGATAGGTGACGCGGTATATAAGGACTGCCTCCTGCTGGAGACGATCGAGCTTGCCGGGGATACGGCAAGTATCGGGAGATGTGCCTTTGAGAACAGCAAATGGCTGCGCAGCGTGACGGGCGCCGGAGCGGTAGAACGCATCGGTGCGCAAGCATTTTCGGGATGTCAGTCGCTCGAGGAGATCGATCTGTCGGACGCGCTCACACAGCTCGGTGCCAGGTGCTTTGAGCACTGCGTGAGCCTGAAGGAGATACATATCTCCGACAGGCTGGAGCTGATCCCCGCAAGGGCATTCTTCAGATGCAAATCAATTAAAAAGATCGTCATCCCTCCGTCGGTAAAAACTATAGAGGACGAAGCGTTCGCATTCTGCGAGAATCTCGAGGAAGCGTATATCCCCGGGGACATTGCGCTTTCGGACCGCGTATTCGCATACTGCGATCGGTTGACGATCCACAGGACATAAACTATGAGATACAGAGAACTGGGAAAAACGGGGCTGCGGATATCGGAGCTCGGCTTCGGGACGATCCCGATACTGAGCGGCAGGGTGCCGGTGCTGCCCGAGTATTTCAGCCCCGATACAAAAACCGCGGTCGCCATAATGAAACAGGCTTATGATCACGGCTGCAATTTCTTTGACACCGCCATTTTGGAGGAATACGGTGACGCCGAGATAAAGCTCGGCGAGTTCATAAAGACAGTTGACCGCAGCAGGCTCATCATATCGGACAAGGCCAGATTTTACGACGGCGCGCAGATATACAGGGAGGTACTGCGTTCTGCGGAGCACCTGGGCACGGTGCCGGACATATATTTCGTGCATCAGGTGGATGAGAGCAATGTCGATGAGGTGTTCGCGAAAGGCGGCGCGCTCGATGCGCTGTATGACCTCAAAAAAGAAGGAAAGATAGGTTTTACCGGGATAGCGTCGCATTACTACAATGTCCTGTACCGGGCGGCTCTCGACCCGCGCGTGGATGTGCTGCAGGGCAGCGGGAATATCCTCGAGCGCGGCATGCTCGACCGGATCCGCGATGAAGAGGCATTCCGCGGCAAGGGCTTTATCCTGAACAAGGTATATGCCGCGGGGCTGCTGATCGGGCCTTTTTCGACGGCAGAGCTGATCGGAGGGGTACTTGAGTACCCGTTTTCGAGCGCATTGCTCGGGATAGGTACTTTTGAGCAGGAAGAAGAGGCATTCGGCAGGGAGCATCAGGCGCGGCATTTTTCGTTTGAGGAGGTATTGGAGCGCTTAAGAAGGGATTTCGAGCCGATCGGATGCGACCGCTGCGAGAGATGCGTCTGCCCGTACGGGCACGAGATACACACCACGCTGCGCCAGTTCAACTATTTTTGCCTTGGCAAAGAATACTGGGCGATAAACAAACTGAAGATGGACCTCGAAAACACATACGCACACTGCTGTGCCTGCACCGACCGCGTCTGCATGAAGGACTGCTTAAGGCACCTGTATATCCCCGAAGAGATCGCGCGTGTACAGCATCTGTTGAATTCTTTCGGGAAATAGTGTATGATAGGCAGACAGACCTACTTAAGGAGGTATTTGGCATGGATAGCCGCGTAGCTGTTCTCAGCATCATTGTCGAGAATGAGGATGCCGTGGGTGAGCTCAATGACCTGCTTCACCGCTTCGGCAGGTATATCATCGGACGCATGGGCATTCCCTACAGGGAAAAGGGCATTAACATCATCTGCATAGCGATCGATGCCCCGAACGATGAGATAAATTCGCTGACCGGTGCGCTTGGCCGCATAAACGGCATCACGGCCAAGGCCACATACTCAAAGGTTTGATATAATTTCAACTGAATACTGTCCCACATCCCCTGACACCGAAACTAACCTTGAGGTGAAAGACAAGATGCATCGCAGACCTGAATACTACAGGACCGCTGTACCCTTGTCACAGGGACAGCGGTCCTTTCGCATTATAAGCGAGATGAAAAAAGGAGGAAGCATGAGTTTAAACGAAACACCGTCCGGCGAGCGGACGCATATCGGTTTTTTCGGTGTGAGAAACGCCGGCAAATCGAGCCTCGTAAACGCGGTCACGGGCCAGGAGCTGGCCGTGGTGTCGGACGTTAAGGGCACGACGACGGATCCGGTCAAAAAGGCCATGGAGCTGCTGCCGCTCGGACCCGTGATGATCATCGACACGCCGGGCTTTGACGATGAAGGAAAGCTCGGCGGCGAGCGCGTGAAGAAAACCCGCGAGATACTGAAGACCTGCGACATCGCGGTGCTGGTCGCCGATGCGTGCGTGGGGCTGACAGATACCGACAGGGAGCTGCTCGCGCTGATAGGCGAGCGGAAGATACCTTCGCTGATCGCATGGAACAAAGTCGATATGGGTACGGCGCTGCCTGCACCCGAAGGTGCGGCAAAGGTCAGCACGCTGACCGGAGAAGGCATCGGAACGTTAAAGGAGAGGCTCGCAAGACTGATCCCGGAAAAGGAAGAGAAAAAACTGGTCGGAGACCTGGTTTCCCCGCAGGACCTGTGCATACTTGTCTGTCCGATCGATGAGTCGGCGCCTAAAGGGAGGCTCATACTGCCGCAGCAGCAGACGATACGCGACCTGATGGACCACGGCGCGATACCGGTAGTCTGTCGCGATACCGAACTTGCCGGACTGCTTGAAAAGCCGGGGATCGAGCCTGCCATGGTGATCACCGACAGCCAGGCGTTCAAAAAAGTCGCGCAGACCGTTCCCGACGACATACCGCTTACATCATTCTCGATACTGATGGCCAGATATAAGGGATTCTTAGAGACCGCGATCGGGGGCATCGGTGCCGTGAGCGGATTAAGGGACGGAGACCGGATACTGATGGCCGAGGGCTGCTCACATCACAGGCAGTGCAACGACATCGGGACGGTCAAGATCCCGGGATGGCTGAGAGCCTATACGGGTAAGGAACTCGTGATAGAGACGAGCTCGGGAAATGAGTTTCCCGAGGACCTCTCGCCATATAGCCTCGTGATCCATTGCGGCGGCTGCATGCTGACCGAGAACGCGGTGCTTGCCCGCATGGATGAGGCCGTGAAACAGGGAGTGCCGTTTACCAACTACGGCATCGCAATCGCCTTCATGACCGGGACGCTCGAGCGGAGCCTGCGCCTGTTCCCCGCGCTGCATGACCGGCTCACGGAAAGGATGAAGGCGCATGACTGAACGCGAACTGATAGAAAAACTCGACCGCGAACACGGGCTTACGGAAGCCGAATACGAGGAGCTGATCGAGGGCAGGGATGCGGGAGCTTCCGAGCTGCTGGCGTCGCTCGCCGCCGAAAAGAGAAAGGACGTGTTCGGCAACGCAATATACACACGCGGACTGATAGAGATAAGCAGCATCTGCAAAAACAACTGCCTATACTGCGGGATACGCAGGGATAACAGGCAGGCCGAGCGTTACCGCCTGAGCAAGGATGAGATACTCGCCTGCGCCGATGAAGGCTACGGGCTGGGATTTCGGACCTTTGTGCTGCAGGGCGGTGAGGATGCCTATTTTACGGATGCCGTGCTGTGCGATATCGTATCGGCCTTAAAAAGCGCTCATCCCGACTGCGCCGTTACCCTGTCGATGGGCGAGCGGAGCCGTGAGAGCTACAAGGCGCTGTACGACGCGGGCGCGGACAGATATCTGCTGCGCCATGAGACTGCCGACCCGAAGCATTACGCCATGCTGCATCCCGCGGAGATGTCGTTTGACAACAGGATGCGGTGTCTCATTGACCTGAAGGAGATCGGCTACCAGGTCGGCTGCGGTTTTATGGTCGGATCGCCCGGACAGACTGCGGCGGCTCTGGCAAAGGATCTGGCATTTATAAAGAGCTTTGAGCCCGACATGTGCGGGATCGGTCCTTTCATCCCACATAGGAATACACCGTTCGGGGGCGAAAAACAGGGGACATTGGAGCTGACGCTGTTCCTGCTCTCGGTGATCAGGCTTACGCTGCCCAAAGTGCTGCTTCCGGCCACCACCGCGCTCGGCACGATAGACCCGCAGGGCCGCGAAAAGGGTATCCTGGCGGGAGCCAATGTGGTCATGCCGAACCTTTCGCCCGTGAGCGTCAGGAAAAAATACGAACTGTACGACAACAAGATCTGCACCGGCGAAGAATCCGCGCAGTGCAGAGGCTGTCTTGAGGCAAGGATGAAAGCCGTCGGCTGCACGCTGGCCGTGGACCGCGGAGACGCGCCGGGGCATCCCGTAAGGGGCTTACAGGGCGCTGCCGGATAAATCCTGCCTGAATATATAACGCAGATAATCATGAAAAAGGAGAGATAAACATTATGGCAAAATATGATCCGAGATCATTAAAAGCAGAGGAATTCATCAACGATGAGGAGATCCGCGCCACACTCGCGTACGCGGAGGAGAACAAGAACAATGTCGAGCTGATCGATAAAATACTCGAAAAGGCCAGACCCGTAAAGGAAGGGAACGGCTGCACCTGCGCGGGCCTGACACACCGCGAGGCATCGGTGCTCTTAGCCTGTGAGATACCCGAGAAGATACAGAAGATGTATGAGATCGCAGAGGAGATCAAGCTGGCGTTTTACGGCAACAGGATCGTGCTCTTTGCGCCTCTGTATCTGTCAAACTACTGCGTGAACGGATGTCTTTACTGTCCCTATCACCTGAAGAACAAGCATATCGCGAGAAAAAAGCTGACCCAGGAAGAGGTAAAGGCAGAGGTCATCGCGCTGCAGGATATGGGACATAAGCGTCTGGCGATCGAGGCCGGCGAGGACCCGGTTAATAACCCGATCGAATATATATTGGACTGCATCAAGACCATTTACAGCGTGCATCACAAAAACGGCGATATCAGGCGCGTGAACGTAAACATTGCGGCAACGACCGTGGAGAATTACAGAAAACTTAAGGAAGCGGGCATCGGTACCTATATCCTGTTCCAGGAGACCTACCACAAGGACAGCTACTTAAAGCTCCATCCCACCGGACCCAAGCATGATTACGCTTATCATACCGAGGCGATGGACCGCGCGATGGAAGGCGGCATCGACGATGTCGGCCTGGGCGTGCTGTTCGGCCTGGAGCTGTACAAATACGAGTTTGCGGGACTGATCATGCATGCGGAGCATCTGGAGGCCGTACATGGCGTCGGACCGCATACCATCAGCGTTCCCAGGGTCAAGAGGGCGGACGATATCGATCCCGATATGTTTGACAACGGTATCGACGATGAGACATTTACAAAGATCGCGGCATGCATCAGACTGGCAGTGCCCTATACCGGCATGATCGTTTCCACCAGAGAGTCGGAGGAGGTCCGCAGGAGACTCCTGCAGGTCGGCATTTCGCAGGTGAGCGGCGCGTCGCGTACCTCTGTCGGCGGCTATACTTCGGAGGAAAGACCGCATGATACCGAGCAGTTCGACGTATCCGACCAGCGTACGCTCGACGAGGTGGTTCACTGGCTGATGCAGACCGGCCACATTCCTTCGTTCTGTACCGCATGCTACCGCGAAGGCAGGACCGGAGACCGTTTCATGAGCCTGTGCAAAAAGGGACAGATACTCAACTGCTGTCATCCGAACGCGCTCATGACTCTGGCAGAGTATCTCGAGGATTATGCCTCACCCGAGACAAAGGCTACAGGCTATAAGATGATAGAAGAGGAATTAAAGCGCATCCCGAAAGATAAGATCAGGGAGCTCGCGGCGGAACATATCCGCGATATTCGTTCGTCGAACAGACGCGATTTCAGGTTCTGACCGAGTTTATAGTTTTTTTATGGTGACAGGCACCTTTTATTGGACTCATTTTACTGGTATACTGTCTGTGAAGGCATAGTCATTTCACAGACAGGGGGGCCGTCATGTCTAAAGGAACTAACCAGAAGTTTAAATTTACCTATCTCATGCAGATCATGCTCGAGAAAACAGACGACGAGCACGCCCTTACGATGCCGCAGATCATGGAGGAGCTGGAAAAGCACGACGTGACTGCGGAGCGCAAGAGCATCTATACCGATTTCCAGGACATGACAGACAAGTTCGGGATCGAGATCATCAAGGAAAAGGTCGGAAGAGAGACCTATTATCATGTGGGTACGCGCGAGTTCGAGCTGGCGGAGGTCAAGCTCCTGATCGACGCGATACAGTCTTCAAAGTTTATATCCGAACGCAAATCGAGAGACCTGATCAAGAAGATCAAGGGCTTTGTGAGCATTTATCAGGCAAATCAGCTGCAGCGCCAGGTTTTCGTCCAGGGCCGCATAAAGACCATGAACGAGAGCATTTATTACAGTGTCGATGAGATACATAACGCGATCGCGCACAACCGCAAGATCCGCTTCAAGTATTTCCACTGGCAGCCGGACAAATCGCAGTACATACTGCACGGCGGCGACTATTTTGTTGTGAGCCCGTGGGCGCTGACATGGGACGACGAGTACTATTATCTGATCGCTTTTGACGATTTCAGCAAAACCTGCAAGCATTACCGCGTCGACAAGATGATCCGGCCCGAGATGATCGGGGAAAAGCGCGAAGGCGAGGACGAGTTCAGGGATCTGGACATGGCGGTGTACTCCAAGGCGGCATTCGGCATGTACGGCGGTGAAAAAAAGCGTGTAAAGATATATTTCCACAACAAGATGAGCGGTGTGTTCATCGACAGGTTCGGCAAGGATATCGCTATCCTGCCGGTCGATGAGAAGCACAGCGAACTGAACGTGGACGTATTCATCAGCCCGCAGTTCTACGGCTGGATATTCGGCCTCGGGAAGGACGTAAGGATCGTATCTCCTGCGGATGTAGTGGACGAGATAAAGGAAACCGCAAAGAGATTCCTGGAAAACATGGAGGATGCCGATGAACCTTAAGACTGCCTACGAACCTTATTTTAAGATAGGAGCGGCCATTTCGCGCCGCAATCTGTATACACCTGCGCAGATGAAGTTCCTCTGCGCGCAGTTCGGCAGCTTCACGTGCGAGAACGACATGAAGCCCGAATTCTTTCTCGACACCGAGGCGAACAAGTCCGCCCCCGATAAATACGATCCGGCGCCCGCACTGAAGTTTGACATTGCCGTGCCGTACCTGGAATTCGCAAAGAAAAACGGGCTCGCGATGCGCGGACACACACTGGTGTGGCATAACCAGACGCCGAAGTGGTTTTTCTGCGAGCAGTACAATGAGAACCTTCCGCTCGCCGGGAGGGAGACGATGCTTGCGAGACTGGAGAGCTATATCCGCGGAGTGCTGGGCTTTGTGCAGACTGAGTACCCCGGCATCATCTACGCGTGGGATGTGGTGAACGAAGCGGTAAACGACGGCGCGTTCAGGAAATCGCTCTGGACCCGTACGGTCGGCGACGACTATGTGGCGAAGGCCTTTGAATTTGCCCGGAAATACGCCGCGCCCGGCGTTGCGCTCTTTTATAACGACTATGACAGTGCGATCGAATGGAAGCGCGACTTTATCATAGCGAACATACTGAAACCGCTGAAGGAAAAGGGCCTGGTCGACGGCATGGGGATGCAGTCGCATATGCTGATGAAGGAGCCCGATCTTGAGACATACCGCACAGCCCTCAACATGTACGGCGCGCTCGGGCTGCAGATCAACGTGACCGAGCTCGATATGCACAATGCCGATCCTTCCGAGGAGTCGATGCATGCGCTGGCAGAGCGTTACCGCGAGCTCTTCGGCATTTATCTGGACGCCAAAAAGACCGGAGAAGCCGATGTCACGAGCGTAACATTCTGGAACCTGAGGGATGAGGACAGCTGGCTGTCGGGATTTCGGAGAGAGACGAGCCACCCGCTGCTCTTTGCGGGCAAATGTGAGGCCAAGGAGGCCTACTACGCGGTGCTCGAAGCAGCAGTGCCCAAAGACAGCATAGATAAATGGGAGCCCGGTTATACCGACGAGGAGTTCATACCTGTAGGCATGCCGAAGCGCGAAATGAACATTTTCCGCAGGAACATCTGGGAGGACGGGGAGTACGACTACGCTGCGGCGTACGGTTTTACACCGAATCTTTTCGCGTATATCCACAACGACGATGAAAAAAGAGACTGCATGCTCGTGGTGCCGGGCGGCGGATACTGCATGCTCACTCCTCATGAGGGTGAGCTGGCCGCGCGCGAGTTCTACGACAGCGGGATGAATGCTTTCGTGCTCTGCTATACCACGGACATCACGATGTCCGTGCCGCTTAAAAGTCAGCCGCTGAAGGACATTTCGAGGGCTGTCAGATGGATCAGAAAGCATGCCGTGGAAAACAATGTCGACGGCAGAAAGCTGTTTGTCTGCGGTTTTTCGGCGGGCGGACATGTCTGCGCCAGCCTTGCGGTACATTACGGTGATGTGAAGGATGAGAATCCCGAATACGCGGAGATTTCGAACAGACCGGACGGCGTGATCCTCTCATACCCCGTGATCACGGCCGGTGAGTATACTCATAAGGACTCGATACGCGCGCTGCTCGGGCCCGAGCCCTCGCAGGAGGAGCTGGACTACTACTCGTGTGAGAAACAGGTTAAAGAGGATACGCCTCCGTGCTTCCTGTGGCAGACCGAGACGGATTCTCTCGTTCCGGTAGAGAATACATACCTGTTCGCGATGGCTCTCAGGCAGAAAAAGGTACCTTTCGCGCATTATGTATTCCCTGACGGATTCCATGGGCTGTCCGTGGCCGACAAGGCATTTTTCAGAGGATGGTCGGGCGGCGGCTATACGATGGAGCAGACGATGCGGGCCGCGTTCGCGGTAAAGGAAGGCAAGGGCGTGAACGTCTCCGAGACGCGCAGGCAGGAGCTCATCGAGCAGTTTTTCAGCGGCAGGGAGATGCCTTCGTTCGGACTGGACATGAGCCTTAAAGAGGATGTGGGGCTGTGGACGGATCTGGCGAGAGCTTGGATGAAGAGGATACGATAAGTCCTGTTAACGGAGGATGCGCATGCATAGCTTTACATTTAAGGATACGATATTTGATCTCGGGCAGATGAAAACGTATGTCGGGGATATGGCGCGGGAGCTGGGGCTGGAGAATACCGGTAAGGCGCTGGACTGCGCTGTGGAGGCGCATGAGGGACAGACGCGGAAAAAGTCTGATATCCCGTATATCTATCATCCGCTCAACCTGGCCTGCCACGCGCTGGCGATGGGTATAGAGGAGGATGAGATCATAGCGGCCTGCCTGCTGCACGATGTGGTTGAGGACTGCGCAAAGACACTCGACGACCTGCCGGTCGATGCGGAGACCAAAGAGATCGTGCGGCTCCTGACACGTGAGAAAAACACGGACGAAAACCGCTCGTACATGATCAAGGCCTATTACGGCGCGATAGCGCGGAACCCTAAGGCGGCGCTGGTCAAATGCCTCGACCGCTGCAATAACATGACCACGATGGCATGGGGGTTCGGCAAAGAGAAGATCATAAGCTATATCAAAGATACGGAAGAGCATTACCCGGAGCTGCTCGAAGCGCTGGAGCGTGAGCCCGCTTACGCGAAGGCGGCCTGGCTGCTGCGGTATCAGATCGAGAGTATGCTCGATATTTACAAACGTCTGATGACGGAGTGATCCCTCTTTTCAGATCACGGTCTTATAGTGTATCATGAGGGAGTGACAGGATCAAAAACGACGCAAAAGAAAGGGGTCAGCATGGAAAGATCAAAAGTATATTTTACGGATTTCAGGACGGTTTTGGGCGTCAGCCTGCCCGCAAAGCTTCAGAGACTGATCAGGACTGCGGGAATCGGCAGCATTGACATGGAAAACAAGTTTGTCGCGATAAAGATGCATTTCGGTGAGCTGGGCAATCTGGCATATTTACGCCCCAACTACGCGAAGGCTGTGGCCGATGTAGTTAAGGAGAACGGCGGACTGCCTTTCCTTACCGACTGCAATACGCTCTATCCCGGCAGCAGAAAGCACGCTCTCGAGCATCTGGACTGCGCGAATATCAACGGTTTCAATACCGTGACCACCGGATGTCAGATAATCATCGCGGACGGACTGAGAGGCACGGACGACATAATCGTGCCCGTACCGAACGGTGAGTACTGCAAGGAGGCTTACATCGGACGCGCCGTGATGGATGCCGATATATTTATCTCGCTCAGCCATTTCAAGGGGCATGAGCAGGCCGGTTTCGGCGGCGCTATCAAGAATATCGGCATGGGCTGCGGCAGCCGCGCGGGAAAGATGCAGCAGCACAACAGCGGGCATCCGCATGTCATCACCGATGAGTGCAGGGGCTGCCGAAGATGCGCTAAGGAGTGCGGCTCCGACGCTATCGTTTATGAGAATAACAAAGCACGCATAGATACCGATAAATGCAAGGGCTGCGGACGCTGCATAGGTGCCTGCGCATTTGACGCGATAGAGAACGACAATGAGAACGCGCCCCAGCTGCTCGGCAGGAAGATGGCGGAGTACACTGCGGCGGTTGTGAGCGGCAGGCCGCATTTCCACATCAGCCTGATAACCGATGTTTCGCCCAACTGCGACTGCCACGGAGAGAACGACGCTCCGATACTTCCCGACATCGGTATGCTGGCATCCTTCGATCCGGTAGCGCTCGACCAGGCATGTGTTGATCTGTGCCAGCAGGCGGCTCCCATACGCAACAGCCAGCTCGGCGACAACATGGCAAAACCTCATTTCCGTGATCTCGGAGATGTATGGCATAACAGCAATCCCAACGTTTCATGGGCGGAAACTCTCGAGCACGCGGAAAAGATAGGCGTCGGGACCCGTGAATATGAACTGGTAAGGATGAGATAAGCGGAGGCATATATGATAAAGGATCTGGTACGCAAAAACAGGAGCTATCGCGGATATGACGAGAGCAGAAAGATCACGGAGGATGAGCTGAAAGACCTGGTGGACACTGCGAGAGTCGCAGGCTCGGCGGCCAATCTCCAGCCGTTAAAATACAGACTTGTCTGTTCGGAAGCGGAGGTCGCAAAGCTCAACGGCATCACGCGCTGGGGCAAGATGCTCAAGGATATCGAGCTGCCTCACAAAGGCAAATTCCCGACCGCGTATATCGTGATCTGCGTGGATACGGATATCGCCAGAGTCCCCGAAAATGCCAATACCGATATCGGCATCGCCGCGCAGACGATACTCCTGGCAGCGGTGGAGCAGGGACTCGGCGGATGCATGATAGGCAATTACGAAAAGACGCAGGCGGCCGAAGCGCTGGCGCTGCCCGAAAGATTTGTTCCGCAGCTGATCGTTGCCATAGGAAAGCCCGATGAGACAGTGGTGCTTACGGATACCGGCGAGGACGGCAGCGTAAAGTATTACCGCGACGCGAATGACGTGCATTATGTGCCGAAGCGCAAACTGGAGGATATATTGCTGTAGGGATTCCCGCAGATTAAAGAAGACCGCTCGGTCGGAGCGGTCTTCCTTTTGGGGGAGGGATATGAAAAAAATGAAAAAGATTCATTCGAAATAATCACGTTTTGTTTTTGTTTACACCTTCTATATCGACTCCCTTTGAAGTTTACTTAACTATAATTTTGAAAAATGTTAAGAAGTTAACCATAATTCGCAAAATGCAATAATTATTTTATTTGTAACCGTTTTGCGCAGGACAAAAAAAACTCCTGCGGCGGCAGCAGGAGATGGAGGAAATATGGCTAAAGTACTGGTAGTTGTGGATATGCAGAATGACTTTCTGACAGGCGCGCTGGCAAATCCGGAGGGGGTACGGACGATCCCGCATATCAAAGAAAAACTGGAGGCAGCAGGCGAAGACACGCTGATCTGCTTTACGCGCGATACGCATTTTGATGACTATATGGAGACTGAGGAGGGCAGGAACCTCCCTGTACCGCACTGCATATACGGCACTGAGGGATGGCAGATCACCGATGAGCTCAATCCCGTTAGGGACGGCGCGGCGCTGCCTTCCCGCACTTATATTTTCGACAAGAATACTTTCGGCTCGCAGCAGCTCGCGGCTTTCCTGCGCGAGAACGCTCACCGCATCGATGAGATCGAGCTGGTAGGCGTGTGCACTGATATCTGCGTGATCTCGAACGCGCTGCTGGCCAAGGCATCCCTGCCCAATGTCCCCATTTACGTGGATGCGGCCGGCTGCGCAGGCGTAACACCCGCGTCACACGCGACCGCGCTCGAAGCGATGAAGAGCTGCCATATACATATCAGATGACGTGCCGCATTTACGGCGTCATCTGGCGGATATTGTATAATCCGGCGTAGATACCGCCTTTGCGAAGCAGCTCTTCGTGCGTTCCCTGCTCCTCTATGCCTTTTTCGGTCAGAACAAGTATCTTTTCCGCATTCTGAATGGTTGTGAGCCGGTGCGCGATAACAAATGTTGTCCTGTTCTTTGCAAGTTTCTCGAGCGATTCCTGTACGACCCTCTCGCTCTCATTGTCCAGAGCGCTGGTCGCCTCATCGAAGATCAGGATGGGAGGGTTTTTTAAGAATACGCGGGCAATGGACAGCCTCTGTTTCTGGCCTCCGGAGAGCTTTATCCCACGCTGGCCTATATCCGTCTCATATCCGTCTGGGAATGACATGATAAAGTCATGGGCATTGGCATTTTTTGCTGCGGCTATGATCTCTTCTCTGGACGCGCCCGGTTTTCCGTATGCGATATTGTCTAGGATGGTACCGGCAAAGAGATAAACATCCTGCTGAACGATGCCTATATGATCGCGAAGGCTTTTCTGCGTTACGTCACGTACGTCTTTTCCGTCAACCAGAACAGAGCCGCCGGTCACATCATAGAATCGCGGTATCAGCGAACAGATAGTCGTCTTGCCTGCGCCGGAAGGACCGACCAGCGCGATATACGCACCTGCGGGAACTGTAAGCGATACATCCTTCAGCACTTTCTCATTGTTTTCGTGATATGCGAACGAAACATCCCTGAACTCGACATCTCCGCGAACATCCGTTAGTTCCGCGGCGTCGGGCTTATCCTCTATATCGGGCTCTATGTCCATGATCTCCTGGAAGCGCTCGAAGCCGGTGTACCCGTTCTGAAATGTTTCCGTAAAATCGACCAGCGTCCTGATCGGGTCGACAAAAACTCCGATATACAGGAGGAATGTGATCAGATCGCTGATATCTATACGCTTATATGCGATCAGTATCGTGCCGGCAAGGATGACATTTATCTGGATCAGAGTGGTAAAAGTACCGACTCCGCCCTGGAACATTCCCATATAGAAATAATGCTTCTTTTTGGCATCGTAGAACCCGTCGTTGCCCTCTTTGAATTTCTCGTTTTCAATATCTTCGTTGGCAAATGATTTGACGACTCTTATGCCGGCAAGATTATCCTCTATCTGCGCGTTTATCTCCGCTATCCTGGCCCTGCGTTCCCTCGATGCCCTGCGCATCTTCCTGTTAAGGATGAACGCGAAGACGAACAGCACGGGAAGTATCGCAAATGCGGCCAGGACAAGCCAGCCGTTGATCTGCAGCAGGATGATCAGGGCACCTGTGATCTTGAGCACGGAGAGGATGATATTCTCGGGGCCGTGATGCAGCAGCTCCGTGATATCGAAAAGATCGTTCGTTATGCGGCTCATGAGCTGTCCGACCTTTGCGTCGTCAAAGAATGAAAAACTCAGCTTCTGCATATGGTCGAAAATGTCGGCACGCATGTCGTATTCGATCTTCGTGCCCATAACATGACCGTAATAGCCGATAAAGAACTTCGAGTAGGCATCGATCGCGAGGAGCGCGAACATGATCACTGCGATGATGCCGATCTCATGCAGTATCGCATCTCTTTCTTTGTAGATCAGTTCGCGGGTTACATATCGCACAATGAGCGGCAGCGTCAGCGCGATCGCGGCAGACAAAAAGGCAAAGAACATATCGGCCGAGAATATCCCCATATACGGCCTGTAGTAAGATATCATCTTTTTGAAATTCCTGCTCATATTCCCTTGCATTTCTCCTTTATAAGATTGTCCTTATACAGATTTCGAGAGCGTTCGCGAAATCTTCGACCGTCATGTCGGTGCCTTTGTCCATGCCTTTGGGATTCGGGACGTGAATGAATCCGCAGGGGATGTTGGGAGCGATATTCTTCATGTGATAACATACCCTGAAAAAAGTGTCGTTGCAGACATAAGTGCCGGCCGAGTAGGAGAGTCCCGCCTTGAAACCGGCGGCTTCCATGGCATCGACCATCTGCCTGACCGGGAGAGTGGAGAACAGCCCGTCGGGCGCGTCTTCGATGATGCGCTCCCACTTCGGTGACTGTCCCGCATTGTCCGGTATACGCGCATCCGCAAGGTTTATCGCGCTGACTTCGGGCGTGATCTTATCCCTGCCCGCGGCAACGCCGGTCATTATGAGGGCCGAGGGAGTCTCGCGCTCGATCTGCTTGATTATCATTTCCGCAGCTTCGCCGAATACCACGGGGAGCTGCAGTTTTTCTATTTTTTCATCGTTTATAGTATCGGGCAGCAGTTTTACCGCCTCCCGGGACGGGTTAAGCACTGCGTTGCCGAACGGCTCAAAGCCGGTGATAAGGATCATGGTCGCCTCCGGATAAAAATCTAGATCATATAATTATCGTAATATCTGCCCGGATTATTTGTCAATGAGATCCGTCTCATCGCGTAATTCAAAAAATAGTGGAAACATGTTATGCAAAAGCATAAAATAATATCATGGATTCAGACTGAGAAAGGATCGCGTTTCATGATAGTTTATGACGGACTAAAATCGGATTTTCTCAAAAGCTGTTTGAACGATTCGATAGCTATGGAGATAGAAATGAATATCCTGACAAAGCTTGGGCGGCACACTCCGAAAGCGGAATTCCGCTCATGGGAGAATTCTCTCAACTACATGTTCAAGGTTATGAACGATGATGATATCCCGGACGATGCGGGTGTCGCGATCGAGTTCAATATCCCGCAGACATCGAAACGTGTGGATTTCATGATATCGGGCTATGGGAATGCGGATGAACCCGGGATGGTCATTGTGGAGCTGAAACAGTGGGACGCGCTTGAGGAAGTGGAAGGAACCGATGCGCTGGTAGAAACCGTGGTTGGCGGAGGACCGCATAAGGTAGTCCATCCTTCGTATCAGGCATGGTCATATGCTCAGCTGATCAGGGATTTTAATCAGGAAGTGCAGGACGGCGATATCCGGATCACACCGTGTGCCTGTCTGCATAATTATATCCGCGGCGCGAACGATCCGCTGGATTCCGGGAGATATAAGGATTATCTCGATGAAGCGCCCGCATTTACAAAGGGACAGCTTTTTGAACTGCGGGATTTTATAAAAGCGTCCATTAAAAAAGGTGATAAAAAGGAGATCCTCTACAGGGTCGATCACGGCAGGATACGTCCGTCAAAAAGTCTCCAGAACGCTATCGGTTCAATGCTTAAGGGCAATCGCGAATTTGTCATGATAGACGAGCAAAAGGTTGCGTACGAGGAGATATTAAGGCTGTCACTGCAATGCCAGAAGGATTATAAAAAGCGCACGATCATTGTAAAAGGCGGTCCCGGAACCGGGAAAACCGTAATAGCGGTCAACCTGCTCGCAGAGCTGACTCAAAGAGACCAGATGGTGCAGTACGTATCCAAAAACAGCGCACCCAGACAGGTTTATCTGAAAAAACTCAAAGGCCTGATAAAAAAGAGCAGCGTTGATAATATGTTCAAGGGATCCGGCAATTACACAGAAGTAGGCCGGAATGTAGCCCATACGCTGTTGTGTGACGAAGCCCACCGGCTGAACGAAAAATCCGGTATGTTTCATAATCTGGGCGAAAACCAGATCAAAGAGATCATTCATGCAGCATATTGCAGCGTATTTTTCATAGACGAGAGCCAGAGAGTTACTATGGATGATATCGGTTCCGTCGGGGAGATAGAAAAATGGGCTGAGGAAGAGGGATCGGAACTGTATTACCTTGAACTGGGATCACAGTTCAGATGCAACGGCTCCGACGGATATCTCGCATGGCTGGATGACGTACTGGATATTCGCTCAACTGCGAATTACGATCTCGAAGGTATAGATTACGATATACGTGTTTGCGACACTCCGGGAGAAATGCGGGAACTTGTCGTCGAGAAAAACAAATTGTCGAATCGGGCAAGGATACTTGCGGGATATTGCTGGGAGTGGCTGAAACGTGAGCAGAACAATACCGATTATCATGACATAAAGATCGGGGATTTCGAGATAAGCTGGAATCTGGGCAACGGCGAACCTTTCGCGGTCAGCGACACCTCGATCAATGAGGCGGGATGCATACATACATCGCAGGGCCTGGAGTTTGACTATGTCGGAGTGATCATGGGCAACGATATCAGATACGAAAACGGACATGTTATCACCGATTTTACCAAACGCGCAAAGACAGATCAGTCGCTCAAGGGCATAAAAAAACTGTACCGGGAGTCTCCTGATGAGGCCGGAAGCCGGGCTGACGAAATAATAAAGAACACCTATAGGACGCTGTTGACCAGGGGCATGAAGGGCTGCTACATTTACTGCACGGACCCCGGAATGTCACAGTATCTGAAAGAGAGATTAAGGAGCGTAAAACATGAAACAGCAAACGATTGACAGAATACGCAGATTTACGACCGACCGCGACTGGGACCAGTTCCACTCGCCCGAGAACCTGGCGAAGTCCATTGTGATCGAGGCGGCGGAACTGCTGGAGTGCTTCCAGTGGAACAACGAGGAGTATGATCTGCAGCATGTGAAGGAGGAACTGGCGGACGTGATAGTTTACGCGCAGGACCTGCTGGATAAACTCGGGCTGGACGCGGATGAGATCGTGAACATGAAGATGGACCAGAACGAGAGAAAATACCCGGTGGAGAAAGCAAAGGGCAGCGCGGCAAAGTACGACGAGCTGTAAGCGGCCGGGGCGCCGCGAAACGATATATGCCCTTATCGGGCAGGAAGGGAGATACAACATGGGTTTAAGGGATCTGTTTAAGAGCAAATACGAGCAGCTGCTGGATACCGTCATCGAAAACCTCGAGAACAATATGGCCAACAACTACAAGGACAGCGCGCAGGCCGATCTGAGGGAGTTCGAGCAGCTCCTGAACGAGATGCGTGAGTCGAAGCAGATCAAGGAAGATGTCTACCTGCAGTACAATCTGACGCTGCAGACATATAAACAGAGGCTGGAAGGATATACGCACAAAGACCAGAAGCCATATTGGACAAAGGAGAACTGATCCGGTTAACGGATCGGTTCTTTTTTATTTGCTGTTTGTGTTGATTTGCATGAGTTGTCACTTTTTGTAAAATTTCTTTTCAAATTCGCGATTTTCCTCTGTTCATTTGGCAAAATAGTGTGTATAATAATACAGTAAATGTATAGTTCTTTTGATTTTTTGGTTCTAAATAGTTTTCATAGGAGATAAAGACATGAAGAAAAAGACCAGAAAGATCAGTTCTAAACTGCTCACCTTCATCATTCCGGTAGTAGTTCTCACAGTTCTTGCGCTCGTTGTGATAGCGGCGACTCTTTCAAAGAACCGTATGACGGAAATGGCAAAGGAGACCATTGAATCCTCCATTTCCAACCAGGCGGACAACATTGAATCGTGGCTCAACGAAAACCTCGAGTATTTCGGCACGGTAAAGCACACCATGGAGTCTCAGCATCTCGATATGTCAGAGATAGTGCCTTTCCTTGATTCGTTCTACGGGTTTAATTCCAACTCGCCCAACGGTTTCTATCTGGGAACGACAAACGGCGAGTTCTATAAAGCGACGCAGTCGGACAAGACCGAGAGCAATGTTACGGGCAGCACATGGTTCAGGCAGGGTATCTCCCGCATTACCATGGCTTACGGTACCGCTTATACAAACGATCACGGACAGACCGTTATCAGCGCCACCGGTATCTTAAACGACGGCACCGATGTCATCAAGGTTCTCGGAGCCGATGTTACGCTTGACAAGATCAGCATCATCGTTAACTCCGGTGTCAAGATGAAGGGCGCCAGCTCATTCCTTGTTGATACCAACGATTACAAGATCCTCGCCCACAGAGATGTTAAGCTCATCGGCACGCATCTTTCGGCATCTGCCGGCGATGCGCTTCTTGCGGGTGCCGCGGAGGCGATCATGGCGGACGATCTCGGCAGCAGGGAGATCGACGGCAACATGGTTGCGTTCGCGTCGGTATCGGGCACTGACTGGGTTCTGGTTTCATATATTCCCGAGAGCATAGTCCTTAAGTCGGTATCCCAGATGGGTATACTGCTGTTCGTTGTAGGAGCGGTTGCGATCGCGCTTATTACGATACTTATCCTGCTCGTAGTCAGAAGAGTTATCGCTCCTCTTACACATATTTCGAACAATATTTCCGCGATGTCCGAAGGCGACTTTACCATCGAAGTTGATTCGTCGAGCGACGATGAGATCGGCCTCATGGGCGCCAAGGTATCCGAGTTCGTTGCCAGCATGAAGACCATGCTCACCAGCATCAGCGAGGAGTCAGAAAAACTTAAAGAAGAGTCCGATAACTCAGACAGAGTTTCGAAGACCATGTTTGAGGCTTCGCAGTCCCAGGCCGATGCCATGATGCAGCTGAACGAGACAGTTGACCAGTTGGCCGTAGCCGTTAACGATATCGCGCAGAATGCGGGCATCCTCGCGGGCGTAGTTTCCGATACCAGAGAGAATTCGGACAAGGCTCACAACAGCATGAAGGAGACCGTCGGAATATCCAAGAAGGGACGTTCCGATATGGAGAGCCTCAGCGCCGCGATGGGCGGCATCTCCACCGCGAACGAAAAGCTTGTTGATTCTATCAACAAGGTTGGCACCGCATCTGAGGAGATCACCAAGATCGTCGGCATGATCAGCGACATTTCCGAAGAGACCAACCTCCTCTCGCTCAATGCCAGCATCGAGGCGGCCAGAGCGGGTGAGGCCGGCAGAGGCTTCGCTATCGTTGCGACACAGATCGCGAAACTGGCTCAGACTTCCGCGGCGAGCGCCAACAATATCTCGAACCTTATCGATGAGATCAGGGCTCTGATCAACGACGCCGTCAGCCAGGCCGACGCGAGCGCCGAGAGCATTAAGGAAAACAGCGAGCTCATTGACGTAGCTGTTAAGACCTTCGATCAGATCTACGGCAATATTCAGGAGACCAATACTCTCATCGAGGCGATGATCACGGATGTTCAGAAGGTTGAGGATGTTTCCACCAACGTAGCGGCTATCTCCGAGGAGCAGGCCGCCAGCGCGGATGAGATCCTTGCTACCTCTCAGAACATGGTAGAAATGGCCAACAATATCACAAAGAGCAGCCAGGATGTGGCAGACAACTCGCACGAGCTTGCGCAGACCAGCCAGACCCTTACATCCTATGTTCAGAAGTTCAGGATATAAATCAGAGGAGGCCAAAGAGATGATTAAAAATACAACTGTTAAAAGATTTTTGGTCAGTGTTCTTACTTTTGCTGTTATACTCGTTTCCCTGGCAGGCTGTTCGGGCGGCAAAGGCAGCTCGGGCGCCGCATCGGGCGCGGGCTTAAAGATCTATTTCACGACTCCTATACTCGATGAGTTCAAGGAACTGCTGATGAACGCGGTCAGCGCTTCCGGCAAAAAGGCCGGAGCCGAAGTTACTCTCGGCGAGCCCTGCGGCAGCGTTGACGATCAGGTTGCCCAGGTGCGTCAGGCGGCTTCCTCGGGATATGATATCATCATATGCAACCCCGTGGACAGTGAGACGGTTCTGCAGCTCGAAGTGGCGGCGGGCGATCTCCCCGTTATCTTCATAAACTCCCAGCCTGAGGAGGACAAGCTCGAAGCCGACAAATACATGTATGTGGGCAGCAACGAGGAGGATGCGGCATTCTTCCAGGCAGAGTACGTGTGGAACAAACTCGGAAAGCCCAAGAAGATGAACGTTGCGATCTTTTCGGGACAGCCCGGACACCCCGCTGCGGTCAAGAGGACCAAGGGTGTTAAGGACTATTTCAAGAAAAACAATGTTGACGTAACATATGTATTCAACGATACGGCATACTGGGATACCGAAAAGGCATACGACGCGTTTATGATCTTCCTTAAGACCGGTCAGTCTTACGATGCGGTATTCTGCAACAACGATTCCATGGCGGTCGGTGTCGTACGCGCGATGAACGAGCTGGGCATCGACACATCTAAGATACCTGTGGTCGGAGTCGACGCGACAGACGGCGGATGCCAGTCGATCCGTGACGGCGGCATGCAGTTTACGGTATACCAGTCGGCTGTCGGACAGGGCAATGCCGCGATCGATGCTTCGATCGCTCTGGTAAAGCACGGCACGGCAGCGGGAGTCACCGGCGTGACCGAAGACGGCCTGTATGTATGGGTTCCGTATGTACCTGTAGACAGCAAGAATGTTAATTCGTTTAAATAACAGGCAAACTTAAAGCCGGGGACATGTTCCCGGCTTTTTAAATGCTATGGTGACAGGCACCTTTTTTGCGGGACTACTGCTGATCCGCAAACAGTGTGGTCTTTAAGTCGTCCGGCCCTATGCCGGTATCCCATCCGTAATACATATGATCGAAATAACGGATGATAAGGTCCATATCCTCTTCGATAACGGCGTGGCCCTCGAGATGGAAATGCACCGCCAGCCGGTCCGAAAGTCCTGCCTGTGTATAGGCGTCATCCGCCCTTTTGTAACATTCCCACATGGCCGGGGCATTTACCCAGTCCTCTTTCGTATAGGCGGCTATTACAAAATAATACCTGTCCGGATCCATGGCCATCAGCACTAGATTCTCCTGATCCATCGGTATATCGGACGGTTTTTTGTATTGCAGGAAATTATCGTTGAACCATCCGCGCTCGGCATCGGACTGCAGGCAGCTCAGGGGCTCGTTCTGGCCGTAGGTGTATGCCGCAGGGCCGCCCGCCTTTGAAAAATCGTAGGTCCTGCCCTCGGAGACAACACTGTACAGCGCCAGTCCGCCCGCACCGGAGCAGACGGGTATCGTCATGCGGAATCTTGTGTCAAACGCGCCGCAGACAGCCGCAGCCTTGCCCCATCGTGACACGCCGGTCACCATCGAAGCATCGGGATCGAGCCCGAACTCACGGCCCAGCCCGCCGTGCACGGCATCGAGGATCTTCGATGCGCCCCACGCCCATGCCATCAGGACACCGGTCTGCTCTTCATTTTTGACCCCGTAAGGATACAGATCGTAGAAGGCGCCGCGGTGAGCGGTGTTGTCTGAGGCGATCTTTGTGCTCTCCATGACGAGCAGCGCATAGCCGTGTTTTAACGCGAAGTCCGCTGGCATAATAGGGTGAAAGCATATGATAAACGGAGAGCCGTTGGGATACCGTTTCACATCCTCTGCCTCAGGCAGATAGGCGTGCACATCAAACGCGGTCTTTCGCGAACCTGATGCCGCGGTAATCTTTACGATGATCCCGCCTGTGACCGCAAAAGGATTAAACGGCTTATCCTCCGATGGTGCCGCAGCGGGCTCCTCGCCGAGGATCTCGTACGTGATGTCTTCGCCCTCGCGCCAGACGCCGTACACATTTTTCTGATAAAAATCGAAAGGTTTTAATCCGGACATAGCAGCCTCCTTGTTAGATCATTGTGGAAATATTATACTATAAGAGCGAGGGGTGATAGTAGCATAAATCTTGCATAGTAACACGAATATTGTTAACCTTATTGCAGAGAGTGTGAGCAGGAGGCGGCTATGAGTACATTGGAGATCAGAAAGGCGAGCATCACGGACTTGGGGACCGACGCTGTGGTCAACGCGGCGAATGAAGGCCTGTGGGCAGGCGCGGGCGTCTGCGGGGCGATCTTTGCTGCGGCGGGGCATGCGCAGCTCGAAGAGGCGTGCGGACGGATCGGGCACTGTGATACCGGGTCGGCGGTCATCACGCCCGGATTCAGGCTCGCAAAATATATCATCCACGCGGTGGGACCGAGATATAGCGACGGCCGTCATCGCGAGGCTGAGCTGTTGTACGGAGCGTATAAGAGATCGCTGGAGCTGGCGAGAGACCATGAGTGCCTCTCGATCGGATTTCCTCTGATCTCCGCGGGAATATTCGGATACCCGGTGGAAGGCGCCTGGCAGGAGGCGATCAAAGCGTGCACGGATTTTTTAAATGAGAACCCGGACTATGATATCAGGATCGTTTTCGCGATCCTCAGCGATGAGATAATCGAGTGCGGAAAATCGGTGTTGGACGGGATGAGCGCACATGATGCCGGGACGGACGGTGCCGCGGTTAAGCGTTCGGACTGGAAGAATGTCGATATGCCCGACGCCCGGGACGCGTTTATCCTGAAGAGGGCATTTTCAAAGAAAGAGATGATGGCGCTCAGAAAAGGCCACATACCAGAAGCCATGGAGGACAAGTGGTTCTGGTATATGGAAGGCGATACGCTCTACATCCACAGGAGCTGGACCGGATTCTGCATATACATCGCAGAACTTTCCGACGGATATACTCACAAAGTGACTGTGAACCGCGATCCCGAACAGTATGTGAGTGAAGGCGCAGAAGCGGACTGCGAGCGCTTAAATAAGCTTCTCGACTACATGATCAAACAGCCTTTTGATTATTACACGGAGTGGATCGAGGAGACTGCGGACAGCATTAAAAAGGCGAAGAAGGGAGAATGACATGGCTACTGTCAACGTATATGAGCAGTATTTTGAAGCACAGGGAACTTTTAACGGAGTTAAACGCAAGGCCGCGCTGGTAATGCTGGTTTCGGATTCCGAAGCGGGGCAAATCAGGTATACCGCGGCAGTCAATTTCTTTCCGCACAGGGACGATGAAGACTACGCCGTTTCGTATGACGCGTACTTTGAAAAGGTTCTTTACGAGGGCAAGGGGCGCAGATCGAAGAAAAAAGAGCAGGCCTTTCTGGAATCTTTCCGTGAGACGATCGATGCCGTCGCGGCCGGGGCAGGAGGCAAAGTCAAATGGGACAAGCCCTTAAGAGACGCGCGGAGAGGATAGGAAATAATTAAGATGGCGGTTACCAAAACAGAAACATACGGAAAAAATATCATCCGTTGGAATTCCGGATCGTAAACTGATATCCGCCGCGGCAGTAAATATGCAGCGCGGCCCTTACGTGCAATGAACACGAAGGGCCGCGCTTATTCTGTCTACGGAAGGACCTTATGGGTTATTTTGCTGTAGCCTCGAGATGTACGGGGCCTCCGATCATATTGCCGTTCTTATCTACGGAACGGAATACGAACATGCTTACCGTATCCTTTGTGGGAGCATCGTAGGTAATGCTTACTTCGGTGCCCTTTTTGTTCCAGAAGTAGGTGAAGCCGGTATTGACTGCCAGAGCGAAGTCGTTCTTGCTCACGGACTGATTGAACTTGATCACGCAGCCGTTTTCGGTCGCTCTTACAACACGCATCTTTGCACTGTAAGCGCTCTCGGTCACTGCGGTGCGTTCGGGTCTGATGTCTTCCTTGGCTTTTAATTTGCCGTTCTCGTCGTAATCATATACCCAGTTTCCGAGGATCGGCCAGCGGTCCTCATCCTTAGGCAGACCCGCGGCGGGAGTGTTCTGGCGCAGCTCGGGCTCCCAAACGGGAGTCTGGGTGCTGAGTGTGTTGTAGGTGGTCTTGAAGCGCTGGCGGCCTGCGGAAGGCTCGTATTTCTCGAACTCAACATCCATGGCGATCACATAGCCCTGGAGTGCTTCGATCTTTGCGTTGCGCATGCTGTAAACGACCTTGTCGCCCATGGGAACGTTGTAGCCCATGGTGCCGTCGTACAGAGTGAGCGTAGCTCCGAAGGGCTGCAGATAGCCGCTCTGAGGCACAACGGTGCCGTCCTTGAGAGTGATCTTGTTGTCGTAATCGTAGATGTCGGTCGGCAGCTGCTCGCCGTTTAAATAGAGCAGAACCGGATCCGAAGGATCGTCGTAGTTGGCAAGCTTTGTGGTGAAGCAGATGCCTGAGCCTGCGTCGTGTCCAAGAGCGCTGTTGTCGGCGATGGAATGGCGGAGCGCATCCTTGATCGTCCAGCCGCAGATCTCGATGGTGCGGGAATCCTTGTTTCCCTCGGCGATAGCGCTGTAACGTCCGGCCATAGCCTGATCCGCAGTGATCGAGATCGAAGCGATGCCGTTCTTTGCCTCGGCGCTGAGTGTCTTTCCGGTCGGGATGGTCAGGGTTACTCTGTCCGCGTCCGTATGGAACTCAAAGGTCATCGGAACGCCTTCGGTAACATTGTTCTGATCGGTCCAGAGAATGTGCTTTCCGGGACGTGACCACTTGATCATTGCCGAAGAGAGGTAATAAGGATATCTGGTCATTTCGGCCGCGGAATCGAATACCTTGGTAGGAAGGATGGTTCCGTTTCCGTCGATGGCGTTGATGCCGTTGGCGGTGGTAAGCTCCTTGTGATACTTGCGGACGAACTTGTCAACGCCGTAATACAGATGAGCCATGACTGCCATTAACTCGGGCAGGTCGCGGTCCTGGTTGGCGTGAGCCTGGTCACGTGCTATTGCCATAACGTTGCCGCCCTGACCGATCAGCTCAAATGCTTCTTTTGCGGCAAGCATATTGAGAATGGTGTCGGGATGGTTGCTCCATCCGTCCTGGGCTTCGCCGGTCCAGGTGAGCAGATAGCGCTCTTCCTTTGCAGTGGCGAATGATGCAAGGATCGAATGCGAATCGAAAGGCATATTGTCCGCTACATCGGGCCTTACGGTAAGGATCTGCGCGCGATCGCTGAACCACTGGTCCTCGCCTGTGTTCTGAACCGCTCTCTGGATGGTCTCGTTGAGACCGTAAGCAAAATCGTGAACTTCAACCGCGCCGTTCTTGTTCTGAACGGGAGGCTCATAGCTGAACAGCTGGCCTTCGGTCATATAGCGGAAACCTGTTGTTCCTGCAGCGCCCGAATCATCCGGAGCCACGATGTCAAAACGTGTGCCGCCGTTGTCACCTGTATCGTACAGGGCTGCCATCAGGGCACGCTTACCGTTGTTGGAGCATCCTGTAACTGCGGATGAATAAACATCGATATCGGGGATCTGCACGTTCTTGTTCAGAGCCTGCTTTTCTTTGTCGGACAGCTTCATGTAGTTCTCGATGGCGTCCATCGCGCGGCTGGCTATCCAGCCCGAGTGCATCAGGTCGCCGCTGTCTGTCATGTAGTCATTCTCGGTGGTGTTGTCGTTGTGAACAACGATATCCTTCGGAGGGTAGAGCTTTTCATATACGCTGACCTGTCCGTTGTCAGGGTCTGCGGTGTCGTTTACCTGGATATAAGCGTATCCGTTGTTGTTCAGGGTAGTGATCTGCTGCTCGGTAAGACCGCTGATCGCAACTACGAGAGGGTATCCTGCGCCGTTGCGGCTGGCCTTGGTATCACGCAGCTTGCCGTCGACTGTGGGTGCCTTTTCGGGGAAACGGACGTTGAACGAGAAGGTTACGCCGTCTTTTGCGGCCTCTGAAACGTAAGCCGCATTTTCGGGATTCGTATCCCTGATCAGCATCTCAACGGTAACCGTGGGAAGTGTGACCTTGGAAACCGCATCGGTATGCTGCGCCCAGGTATCGCCGTCTTTCCAGTCCGCAAGATCGCCGGCCATATCATAGCCGTCACCGTGATATACGAACCCGTCGGCGGGAGCAATATTGGAATAGAACATACCCATGCCCCAGCGGCTGAAATCCATGGGAGTATAGGTTACGGCGCCTTCGGGAAGATTGGGCAGCGCATTGTATCCGAACATGCTCGGTGCGCCGTTCATAACGCCTGCGGCCCACTGATATTCGTAGTTTTCCTTAACTGCGGTTACTGTTGTGTCGCTCTTTAAAGGATCGAGACGGCTTCCGTAGAGATAGTACTGCGCCATGTCGCGAATTTCTGCGGCACGCGCGTCCCACTCATCTGCGGTGTCCACACGGCCGTTGCCGTTGGGATCCGCGGAAGCGTCAAAGAATTTGAACAGATCCGGAAGAGAAGGGTTCTCGGGCAGGATCTCGAGCTGGTCCGGATAAGGGAAATAACCGCGGGGAGCTTCCGCGTTGCTCACGGATGCCTTAACGACATTGCTGTAATTGCTCCATATGGTTTTCTTGCCGTCTTTTGAGAAGGCTTTGACCCTGATGGAAGACTCTCCCACACCGAGGCCCTTTATACGGTATGTTCTCTTGCTTGTTCCGTCCTGCTTCCAGGTGGAATTCTTAACATACTTCTTTGAGCCGGGCTCTTTGACATAGATCCTGTAGCCCTCGGCGTTCTTGGTCTTGCCGATCGTGATAATGGCGGTAGAACCGTCTTTTGATACTTTCACACTCAGTTTGGGTGTGCCCGGCTTTTCTGCGGCCGATACGCTGACCGGGGCACTGTCGGGCAGCATACCGATAAGCATGACTGCCGCCAGTATGACGGCCAGTGCTTTTGTTAGAAACTGTTTCTTCACTTTTTCGTAAACCTCCCTGCTTTTTATATATGGTTGATCATCCCGGAAAGCGGGATGTAAAACCCTGATGCTAATGGTAAAGCCTTGGAGATATCTATCGGTACTACATGTACTGATTATAGTCCCTGTGATATGGAGGCACATTTCAGATATGGTCTTTTGGTAATCAAATATTGCGATTTGTAAATGGAAATGTAAATTGGAATGTAAAATATATGCGAATATTAAGCAATATTATTCACGAAAACGATAAAGTTTGTGCAATTTAGACAGCGGAAAGGTTGAAAGTGCGAGGGTTTGACAGCAAAATGCGTATGCATAATATGACAAAATATGATAACCAGTATGTTATGAACTGCCCCCGAGTCAAAGATCAACGCCCTTGAGGCTGCGGGAGAGCAGGAAAAGAGCGCCGCACGGCAGTGCAGCGCCCGTAATGATCGGGTTATGAAGTTTTACAGCTCTGTGATGCGGTCGCGTATCTGCTGCATCCGTCTGTCCAGACGCGAGATCTCGGCGGCGCAGTCAGCCAGCTCTGCGGCCAGTTCCTCCGCTTCGGAGCCCGAAAACTCCTTTTCGGAGCGTTTATAATGCAGCGTGTGCTCGAGGCTCGCCCAGAAATCCATGGCGATCGTGCGCAGCTGGACCTCAACCTTTACCGATTTCTTTTCATTCTGCAGGAAGATCGGCACTTCCACTATCAGGTGCAGGCTGCGATAACCGCTGGGCTTGGGATTCTTGATGTAGTCCTTGCGCTCGACGAGCGTTACGTCATCCTGCTGCAGCAGACAGTCCGCGAGCAGGTAAATATCATCTATGTACGAACATACCACGCGTACTCCGGCGATATCGTGGATGCCGCCCTCGATGTCCTCTACCGAGAGGCCGATCTTTTTGCGGCGGATCTTTCGCATGATGCTCTCGTATGATTTAACGCGGGATTTGATCGATTCTATGGGATTGCGGTCCAGATTGAGGGAAAACTGCTCGTTGAGTATCTTGAACTTGGTCTCGACCTGCATGATCGCGCACTGATAGAAAGTCATCATCTGCTCGATCGGGAGCATGTTGACTTTTACGAAATCGAGAAACTCGTCCGACATGAGATTATCCCGGATCATATCCTCCGAAAGACGGGGCATGATCGCGGGAAGACTGTTTTCTATCTTCTTAAGGCTAGCCTGTATTTCGTTGTCCAGTTCTTTTTCTGTCATTATTTTTCTACCACCCTTTCCGAATCTATTATACACGCTTTCACACGGAGGGTGATTAACAAAAGGTAAACAATCGGTTAAGATCGTATTAATCATGCGTTGCGCAATCCTTTAAGGTTCTTTTTGCCGAAGGCTCGCTCTTCTTAAATATAGTAAATCTTCCGAATATCCACGCTCCGATGGTGAACGTGATCGCCGGGATGTTCAGGCCGGCTATCACCAGCAGTGTGATGATGAAGGGCAGCGCAACAAGGAATGTTACAACCTGAGCCACGCCCCAGGATTCTTTCATCGCATATTCAAACAGATCTATAAATGCTCCAAGCCCTATGAAGATCGTGATTATTGTCATCGTCATATCCGGCCCCTCCGTTTCTTTGAGTCTTTATTTCCGTGTTTTGTCTTGATCACAGTTTACGGCGCAAAGATTAATCTGTCTTTGAAGGAAGGTTAAAACCACATTAAAAAAGGATGGAGCTTATTTGCCCCATCCTCTGCGTACGGTGTCCATCAGTTCCATCATTTTTACAGATTCATCAAGCGGCATCGAACGGCTCTCGGTGAGGCCCTGCTCGATGCAGTCGATGCTCTCGAGGAACTCGTATTCGTAGCCGCTGATCTGCTTCGGGATCTCTATGTGTCTGATCAGCCGGTCGTTTGTGTCGTATATATTTATGTCTGACGGATTGTTGATGTTTTCCACGACCATGTATCCCTTGTCGCCGTGGAATATGCCTTTGCGGTCGGAACGCGGGTAAATGCTGTGCGTGAGCACGGCCATGCGTCCGTCACGGTAGAAAACGGTGATCGATTCATCGCTGTCCACGCCGGTGTCGGCAAATCTTACCGAGGATTCGATGCGCTCGATGTCCTCACCGAAATGCATCAGCATGAAATTGATGCCGTATACGCCGATGTCTAGCAGCGCACCGCCTGCGAGCTCGGGCCTGATGATGCGCTCAACGTGCGAGATCGGATATGACAGATTGGCGGTCAGGGTATAGACCCTGCCTATTATCCCGCTCGCGAGGGCATCGTTTATCAGAGTGCGTGAAGGCATGTAGCGGGGCCAGATGGCCTCGGCAATATAGACTTTTTTCTCACGGGCGAGGCGTGCGATCTCGCGTGCCTGCTCAGCTGTCTCACAGAAGGCCTTTTCACAGAGCGCGGGTTTGCCGTGTTCTATGCACAGCTTCATATGCTCAAAGTGATGCGAATGGGGCGTCGCGATGTATACCAGCTCCACTGCGGGGTCTGAGAGCATTTCTTCGTAGCTGCCGTATGCGCGCACGTAGCCGTGCTCCGCGGCGAATCTTTCCGCTCTGGCCTGATCGCGTGAAGCCACCGCATAGCAGTTGATCTCTTTCATTTGTTCGAGTGTACGTGATACGGTGCCTGCGATCCCGCCTGCACCCAAGATTGCGATATTCATGCCGTGCCTCCTCTTATCTGTACTTAGATGTTTCCCGGTGCTTGACTGCTTGCCGGGGTATAAGCTTTGCGAATATTTTAGCATGACGAAGGGAGAGCGCTCAATGTATTATCCTGTGGTTTTCACTCCGTTTTGCAAATTATTACCTAATTCAGTGCGAGTTAGACAGGGCTAATTCGGCAAAATTGCCAATTGTCTTCTTAATCGATTAAGCCTATAATAATGACAAACCCATGGGGGAGTAGCAAGCTCTAACTCAAAGAGCAGCAAGTCAACATCCTGGCGGTTTTCGCCTGGCTTGCTTTAATTTGCGAGACTCATGTATGCTTTGCCATACATGGATATTGTCTCTTCCGAAATACAGATGATACGGACCGGATATGGCACAGCATATCCGGTCTTTTAACGTATATAGGAAGGAGTCAGGAAAATGAGTTTTGTGGAGATCAAAAACGTAAAAAAACACTACGGTGAAGGAGAGGCGCGGACGGCGGTGCTGACCGGCGTGAACCTGTCGATCGAAAAAGGAGAGCTGTGTGTGCTGCTCGGGCCGTCGGGCAGCGGAAAATCAACGCTTCTCAATATTATCGGAGGCATCGATGACGCCGACGAAGGTTATGTGATGATCGACAACGAAAAAACCGCCGACATGAACGAAAAGCGGCTCACACAGTACCGGCGGAATCATCTCGGCTATGTATTCCAGCTGTACAATCTTATTCCCAATCTTACCGTGCGCGAGAACATAGAGGTCGGCGCATATCTGAGCAAAAAACCGCTGCAGGTTGACGAACTGTTAAAGACACTCGGCCTGTACGAACACCGGAACAAACTTCCCAACCAGCTCTCGGGCGGACAGCAGCAGCGTACCGCGATCGGACGCGCTGTCATCAAAAATCCCGATATACTTCTCTGCGACGAGCCCACGGGCGCGCTCGATTACAACACTTCCAAGGAAATCCTCACATTGCTCGAACGCATCAACAGCGAGTACGGCAATACGATCATCATGGTAACCCACAACGATGCCTTAAAGTATATGGCGGACAGGGTCGTAAAACTCCGTGACGGGCGCGTGCACAGCAACTATCTGAATGAGAAGCGCATGCCCGTTTCCGAGATCGAGTGGTAAGGAGGCTTACGATGAAGAATCCCATGAATAAGAGGTTTTTCCGTGAGCTTAAGTCCGATCTCGGAAAATACCTGGTAATCTTTCTTTTCATAGTAATGGTCGTTTCGGTGGTTTCGGGCTTTCTCTCAGCCAATGCCGATGTGGCCGATTCATATTACGGGAACCTGAAAAACAACCGTGTGGAGGACGGACATCTGTCGTTCAACATCAGGCCCGACAGGGAACTGCTGGACGCTGTGGCCGAAAAAGCGGATATCACTTTGTTTGCCGCAGACTATTTCGAAGAGATAAACAACGGCAGAACGCTCAGGGTCTATACGGTCTCGGACAGCGTGAACATGCCTGAGGTCTTTGAGGGAAAACTGCCCGAAAAAAATGATGAGATAGCACTGGACAATCTCCAGCCCGAGGCGCATGACCTGAAGATAGGCGACCGCATCCCCGTCGACGGACATGAGCTTACGATCACGGGTTTTGTGGCGCTGCCGAACTACAGCGCGCTGTTTAAGGACAACGCGGACCTGATGTTTGATAAGGACAGCTTCGGGATCGGCCTGATGACGGAGGAGGGCTTTGAAGCTTTTTCGTCCGATCATGTGACCGTAAACTACGCATGGAGATATAAAACCGAGGCCGTAACGGACAAGGAAAAGCGTGAAGCGTCGGAAAAGGTGCTGGAAGCGCTGCGAGACGAACTGACAGCCGCGAACACTGAGATCTACATGCGGGCAATGGCCGGCGAACAGGGCCTTACAATGCTTGAAGTCACGGATTTCCTGGCGGCGTACGAGAACAAAGCGATCAATTTCGCGGGAGAGGACATGAACGGCGACAGCGCCTCGATATCCATGTTCCTGTATATCGTCGTGGCGGTGCTCGCGTTTATCGTGGCGGTTACGACGATCAATACGCTGACCAGAGAGGCGTCTGTCATCGGAACACTGCGCGCGTCGGGCTATACCCGCGGCGAGATGGTCAGACATTATGCGGTCTTGCCCCTCTGCTCATTCCTCATCGGCATGATCGTCGGAAATATCATAGGCTATACATGGATGAGAGAATTCATGATGAGCATATACCGCTCAATGTATTCTCTCGGCAATGTGCATGTTTCGTGGAACAGGGAAGCGTTCCTTAAGACCACTCTGATCCCGACGGTGATCATGATCGTCATCAATTTCGCGATCCTCATCCGGAAGCTGAGGATCAGACCGCTGTCATTCCTCCGCCGCGAGATATCCGGCAGCAAAAAGAAGCGCGCGATGCGCCTTTCAACAAAGATCCCGTTTACCTGGAGATTCCGTATCCGCATCATTTTCCAGAACATGTCGAATTATGTGACCATGATGGTCGGAGTCGTACTCGCGGGAGCGATAATCATATTCGGACTGATGTTCCAGCCGCTGCTGGGTGAAGTTTCCAGACGCATCGTGGATACCTCGATCAGCCGCTACCAGTATCTCATGAAGACTCCCGAGGAGGCTTCTGAAGCCGGCGCCGAGCGCTTTGCGATCTCTTCGCTCGAGACGTCGCGCAAGGATTATAAGACCGACGGGATATCCGTATACGGTATCGTGGAAGGCAGCAGATACATCAAAAAAGATATCCCTGAGGGCAAGGCTCTGGTCTCGAATGGATTCATGGACAAATACGGCCTGAAGGAAGGCGATACTGTCAGCCTCTACGACAAATACTCCGACAAGTATTACGATTTTACGGTGGCGGGGGATTATCCCTACGAGGCTTCGCTCGCGGTATTTGTAAGGATCGGTGAGTTTAATACGACATTTGGGAAAACCCCTGATTATTACAGCGGATATTTTTCGGATGAAAAGCTGGAGAGTCTGACGACGTCAAATGTTTATATGGTCGTTGACAGCGAGAGCATGAGCGGTTTTGCGGACCAGCTCTGGAAATCGTTCGCGTCTTTCATGGGACCGGTACGGTGGTTCGGTGTGATCATGTTCGTGCTGATGGTATATCTGCTCGCAAAACAGGTTATTGAGCGCAACGCTGTCAGCATTTCGATGACAAAGATACTCGGCTTTACGCCGGGCGAGATCGGAGGCCTGTACATCGTTTCGACCTCGATAGTGGTCATCGGCAGCCTGCTGCTTGCGATACCTCTGGTAGACCGGCTGATGAGGCTGATATTCAGGACATATCTGTATAAGCGCATGAGCGGATATCTGCCTTACTGCATCAGCAACGACTGCTACATCAATATGGTTCTGCTCGGCATCGGAAGCTATATCGCGGTCGCGGCGCTGCAGCTGTTAAAGATACGCAGGATCGAAAAGAGTGAAGCTCTCAAGACTATAGAATAAAAAATAAGTATGGGATATAATGTAAGCAACATTGATCATTTTCGGAAAGAAAGAGAAAGATATGCTGCTTACATTATTTTTAACCTTTGCCAAGATAGGCCTGTTCACTTTCGGCGGAGGATATGCGATGATCTCGATCATTGAGAGCATCTGTGTCGAACAGAAAAAATGGATAACGCACGATGAGATGATGAGGGTCACGGTGATCGCCGAGTCCACACCGGGGCCGATCGCGATAAATTGCGCGACATTTGTCGGCTATAAGCAAAAGGGTATGGCAGGCGCCATAGCCGCGACGGTCGGCATGGTGCTGCCGTCATTTGTCATTATCTATCTGATCTCGGTTTTTCTCGATGATTTCCTGGAGATCACGTGGATCGCGGGAGCGTTCAGGGGCATCCGCATCGCGGTCGGCATACTGATCATTGATGTTGCGGTCAAGATGATAAAACAGATGAAAAAGAAACTGATCCCCTGCATCATCATGGGCGGATCGTTCCTTGCGATGCTGCTGATCAATATTTTCTCGTGGAAATTCTCTTCGATAGGGATCATGCTGGTCGCCGCGGTCGTGAGCCTCGTAATATTCGTGATACAGGGCGCGCCGTCTGGAGAGGATGGTGAGCGGAAATGATATATATTGAACTGCTTATCGGATTTCTCGTTGTGGGGCTGTTTTCGTTCGGAGGCGCGTACGGCGCCATCCCGCTGATCAGGGATGTGGTGCTCTACTACGGATGGCTCGACGAAGAAGTGATAATGGATATGATCGCGGTCAGCGAATCGACTCCGGGCCCTATCACGGTCAATCTCGCGACCTATGTCGGCAGCACGAAGGGCGGCGTTTTGGGCGGAGTCATCGCCACGCTTGCGGTGGTCCTGCCTGCGTTTTTCCTGATCCTGCTGATAATGATCGTCTTAAAAAAACTGCTGGAGAATAAATATGTCCGTGCCGTACTGGGCGGACTGATGCCCTGCATCATCGGCATCATCGGCGCGACAGGTGTCTATATGGTGCTGATCAGCAGCATATATCCGCTGTTTGACGCGGAGCGCGACATTGCGGCGCCGATCCTTGCGGCAGTGCTGGCGCTGATCTATTTCGGCTCGCGAAAAGTTCTCAAACACAAGGTCTCCCCGATAATGCTGATAGCGATCGCCGCATGCCTTGGCGTGGCAGTCTACGGGATATAAGACATGGGGACGGAAGAACCGTCCCCATGTCTTCATGTCTTTATCTCAGGCGTGCTTGCGTCTGCCGGCAGAAAAACCGTGCCGGTTTTTGAATGCTGCGGCAAATACCGCAAATGTTTCGGAGAATCTCTGGTGGCTGACGCGTGTCGCGTCGAAAGAGAGCGAACGGAAGGACAGCTGCATGATGGGTCCCTGCAGGAACGCGCAGAGAAGAGTGCCTAAACCCACAGGTCCGCCGAGGAGATAACCGATCAGCGTCGCGGTGCTTAACAGACCGATGCTCACGGCACCGATGGGTATACGCGTAAGCCTCTTTTTCAGGCCGACGAGCAGTGTGTCTCTCGGGCCGCAGCCGAGCGCCGCGCGCATATAGAACAGCTGTGTATAGCCTATCACAATGAGTCCGAGGAGCAGAAGGCCGATACTGCCCGGAACGGTTTCGGGGGCCGGTACCGGGTTTATGTAATTGAAGAAATCGACCGATTTTCCGACCACGATCGCGTCTATGATCATCGCGAGCCCGATCGGCTCCTTCATCAGGATGTCTATTATCAGTATGGTGACCGAAACGGATATCGAGGCCGTGCCGTAGAGTATGCCGAAGGTCTTTGACAGACCCAGACTCAGTACGTCCCACGGCGCCGCGCCGATGCCGGCCTTCATTGTAAGGTAGATACCGAAACCGTTAAAAAACAGTGATACCGTCGCGATAACAAAGTTGAGCAGTATGCTGCGAACGGTCTTATTTTCAGATATATTAAGCTTTTTCATAAATGATCCTGTCTGTTGTAATGTAAACATGCGAGACCATGCTACTCGCATAGACCGGGAAAGTCAAATAAAATTTCTATAACCTGTTATCGGATTGATTCACATAAACCGGGAAGGATGACGCAAGACTTCACGGCTATTGAATTATTTTTTATTATCTGCTACATTAAGGGTGGGTGCTTTAGGATTATTCTCGATTAAGAGGTGAACCTATCATGGATAATAATGCTGCTTCAGATACGGTCAATGCACGCGACAGGAAATACCTGATGTTCCGGATCGCTTTTTTTGTAGGCGCGGTTGCCGTTAACTTTATTCTCCCGAGGGCTGCGGGCGCTCTTGGACTCCCGCTGTATCTCGATAATGTGGGAACGCTTGTGGCGGCTGTTCTCGGAGGATATCTGCCCGGTATCGCGGTGGGATATCTCAACAATATCATCAATATGCAGGGCAACCCCGGCAACGCGTATTATGTAGTACTGTCTACCATGATCGCTGCCGCAGGTACTTATCTCGGCAAAAAAGGCTGGTTTGACAGGCTGGGCAAAGCCTTGCTCACCATCCCCCTGTTTGCCTTTATCGGAGGCGTATTGGGCTCGATCCTCACCTACCTGCTCTACGGTTACGGTATGGGAGAGGGCATCAGCGCTCCTTTTGCGAGAGCACTTCTTGAGAGCGGGAAGCTTAATGTATTCTGGGCCCAGATGACGTCGGACATTGTCATTGACCTGGTAGATAAGGCTATCACCGTTATTCTCGTATTCATCATACTCAAACTCATCCCCGACAGGCTCAAGCCCGGACTCTGGATGACCGGATGGCGCCAGGCTCCGCTTTCGGAAGAAGAGCTGCGTTACGCGAAAAAGAACGGCACCAGATCGTTCTCGCTGCGCGGCAAGATCATTGCGATCATTTCCGCGATCATGGTCTGCGTTGCGGTCGTAACGACGATCATCAGCTATATCCTCTACCGCAATTTCGCGATGGACCAGTATACCTACAGCTGCGAGAGCGCCGCGTCCATGACGGCAAAGGTGCTCGATGCCGAGAGGATCGACGAGTATATAGAGCTGGGCGAGGCAGGCCCCGATTATGCCCGCGTCGAGGGAATGCTCGAGCATATCAGATCCGGCAATCCCGATATTGAATTCATCTATGTTTACCGCTTTATGCCGGTCGGAGTGACTGTCGTATTCGATCTGGATACTCCGGAGGTCAAAGGCAAGAACCCCGGAGACGTTATCGAACTTGAGACATACCTGCAGCCTTATAAGGACCAGCTGCTTGCCGGTGAGAGGATCGAGCCGATGGTCGACGATACGGTCTACGGCAGACTGCTGACCGTACTCGAGCCCATTTTCAACTCAAAGGGAGAGTGCGTATGCTATGCCGCGGCCGATATCAGGGTCGAGGAGATCAGGAATTCAATACTGAATTACATGACCAAGGTATTCTCACTGTTCATGGGATTCTATATATTCGTGCTGGCGCTGTGCATCTGGCTGGTCGATTACCATCTGATCTACCCTATCGCCGCGATGACGGTTTCGGCGAGAAAGTTCGCGTACGACAGCGAGGAAGCGCGTGAGATAAGCGTTGACAGGCTGCAGCATCTGGATATAGCGACAGGTGACGAGATAGAGAATCTGTACGAGTCATTGTCAAAGACTATTGCCGAGACCGTAGGCTATCTCGAGGACGTGGAGGCCAAGGGCGAGGAGATCCGCCATATACAGAACGGCCTGATCTACGTGCTCGCCGATATGGTCGAGAGCCGCGACAAGAACACGGGCGACCACGTGCGCAAGACAGCCGCGTATGTGCGCCTGATCATGAATAAGATGAGAGAAAAGGGTATGTATCCGGATATCCTGACCGATGAGTATGTGGAGGACGTCATCAATTCCGCTCCTCTGCACGATGTCGGAAAGATCATGGTCTCCGATGTCATACTGAATAAGCCGGGCAGGCTCACGGACGAAGAATTCGCGATAATGAAGAGCCATACGACAGCCGGAAACAAGATCATCGCGAGCGCGATGAACCTGGTTTCGGACACGGGATATCTGAAGGAAGCAAAGAATCTGGCGACCTATCATCACGAGAGATGGGACGGGACCGGATATCCGAGCGGAAAGAAGGGTGAGGAGATACCTCTCTCGGCGAGAGTCATGGCGGTTGCCGATGTTTTCGACGCGCTGGTTTCGAAGCGTAGCTACAAGGAGCCTTTCACCTTTGAAAAGGCTATGTCGATAATCACCGAGGGCGCCGGCACCCAGTTCGACCCGGCGATCGCGGCACTGTTTGAGGCAGCCTCGGATGAGGTCAGGGCGATAACGATCACGCATGAATCGCTGCTCGGACCGAAGGGGCTACGAGAAGAGTGACGTAACTATTCACAGCTGCCCCAAAACACTCATAATCCTTCCGCCTTTGGCGGAAGCCGCTGCTTCGCAGCTTGCGATTACTCGTGTGTTTTGGCCAGCTTCCACAGCGTAATCTGTACAAGGACGAATCTGCAAGCAAGCTTGCGATTTGTCCTTTTTCAGATTAACTGTGAATAGTTACTATTTCGGCAAAAAAATAAAGCCCCGGGCGGCTTTTAGAGAGCGAAAGTACCCCCACGAAGGATACTTCGGGCAAAAAACAGAATATTGAGTTTTTTCAGATCATGCAGATCTTCGATATCTTCGCAGACCCCTGTTTCTCTTGTTTGCGATCAGATCGAAGATCTTTCGTTTGTACGTCTCGTTTTCACTTATCCTCGTCAGCGAAGTCAGCAAATAGAGAGACAGATTGTAAGGCATACTGTTATGTATGGCCAGGTCTACAAGATATTTGGCTGTCTTAAAGGTTTTGATGTGCGTGTGCCCTTCGGCGAAGGGCTTCCTTTTGTTGATGACGATGAAGCCTCGGTTCATCTTGATGATGATATATTCGTTTCTGGAATACACCTGATTTCCCAAGAGCGTGTCCTCCGTTCGGGGAAAAATTTAAAGAGAATTTAACTCTTATAAGAATATTATGAGTAATTTACCTTCACTTGTCTATACTTTTTTTGAAATTTTTTAAAAAATAATATTTTTTCTGTCAAAAAATAAAATTGATATATGTTGCAAGAAAATACAAATAAAAACCAATATTAGTCCTATCTTTTCCTGCTAGTGTGTGATAATATAAAATCAAGCACTATACTCTGCTGTTTTCACAAAAGGAGTAAACATGATAACAATCCCGCAGGAAATCAGAAAAATATACGAGAGCTCGGCAGTTCCACTGCTCATGATCACCATGGACGATAACGGGGCACTCATGCCTGTTCTTATGTCCGACGGTCTTCTGGCATTTCACGGTCTGGACCGCGAGAAGGCCAGACAGTATTTCGGATCCCGGTCGGCCGGGGGATTCTTCGAAAAAATCCATCCCGACGATATCTCAAAGATCAAGGTCGTCGAAGGGGAATTCCTGAAAAAGCATGGTCAGTATGATGTCATGTTCAGGAGCAGAAAGGGCATTGAATCCGATTACCGCATGATCCATGCGGTAGGATACTGGCAGCAGCTTCCGGACGGCAATGAAGTGGCGGTGGTGGCTTATGCCGACATGTCATGTCATGAGGAATATGTCTCTGACCTCGTTACCAGATACAATCTTTTCCTCCGCGACGAATTCTATACCGATCTGCTGACGGGACTGCCCAATCTGAACTATCTGAACAAATGCTCGGAGGACAGGGTACGCGAGATAAGGATCGGCGGAACGGAGCCTGTCGTAATGTACTTCGATGTCGACTCGATGCAGTTCTATAATAACCAGTACGGCTTTAAGCGCGGTGACCAGCTGCTCCTGCTGGTCGCGAGGGTACTTTCCGATGAGTTCGGACAGGGACTGGTGGTGCGCGCGGCAGACGATCACTTTGTAGTTATAGATAAGTTTACGGACAGGGACGAACTCGGAACAAAGCTTAACCGGATCAACGACCGGATCAAGGCCGATGCGTTCGGCATCACGACGGGTATCCATGCGGGCATCTGCGTCGGAGACGGTTTTACGAGCACCGCTGCGGCCGTCGATCACGCAATCCGTGCCAATAAGCTGATCAGCGACGATCTGAACACCGTATACAAATTTTACGTGGAAGACGACGATACACGCTTCCGCCATGACAGATATGTGGTCGAAAACTTCTATAAGGCCATGAACAACGGCTGGATAAAGGTTTATTACCAGTGCTTCCTGAGGCTGGAAACGGGCAACGGCATGGGCTTTGAGGCGCTGGCGAGATGGAAGGATCCCGTTAAGGGCATGATACCTCCCGATGAATTCATCCCGGCACTTGAAAAATACCATCTGATGCACGAACTCGATCTCTACATGTTCGAGCAGGTATGCAGGGAGCTGGAGCTGCGTCATCGTGCGGGACTTCCGATGCTTCCGGTATCGGTCAATTTTTCGAGGCAGGACTTCGACTATATCGAGGTTGCGGCCGAGCTCGAACGCATCATTAAAAAGTATCATATCGAGGATTACGGCATCGACAAGAGCTATTTCATGATCGAGATCACCGAGCAGGGACTCGTGAGCGCCACGGACAGGTTCCACGAGCAGCTCGCCGCGATCAAAAAGAGCGGATTTCAGCTTTGGGTGGACGATTTCGGCAGCGGATACTCTTCGCTTAACGTATTCAGCAGCTTTGACATCGATCTGATCAAGTTTGACATGGACCTGCTGAGGAATCTTGACGCGCATAACGGAGCGAACAGGATCATATTAAAGGCAATGGTCGCAGCGGCAAAGAAGCTCGGCATACATACGCTTTGCGAAGGCATGGAGACGGAGGAGCAGAAACAGTTCCTGATAGATATAGGATGTGAGCTCGCGCAGGGATACATGTACCACAAGCCCGAGGGCCTCGATACGATATTCGAGCGGCTTAACATAGGCATACCGATCCCCAACTGGGAGAGCAACTCCGAGAGGAAAGAACTGGAGAAGCGCTGGGCCGAGAGCGGTTTGTCAGATGCATTTGAACTGTAAGTATTTGGGAGAGCGGAGAAAACCTTCGCTCTCTTTGCTTTTTGTGTTGTATTTTGGCGAATCTGTGGGTTACAATGGGATAAGAGCGGTATCACGCTCGGCATTTACGGGGGAAACGGGGATTACAAAATGTTGAAAAGACTTATTGCGGGAGCAGTATGTATTCTGCTCGTGGCCATGTCGGTGAGCTGTTCGAAGACCGTCGATGAGCCGACCGAACCGAAGGTTTTGCTTGGGTTCAGCCAGCTCGGTTCGGAGAGCGCGTGGCGCATAGGAAATACCAAAGACATAGAGGAACAGGCGGATCGCTACGGGGTCAGCCTGATGCTCGAGAACGCAAACCAGAAGCAGGAGAACCAGATCGACGCGATCAGGCGGTTTATCGCCTATAAGGTGGATGTTATCGCATTTTCGCCCATCGTCGAGGAGGGCTGGGACAACGTGCTCCTTGAGGCCAAAGACGCGGGCATACCTGTGATACTTGTCGACCGCGACATAAGCACTGAGAAGGTGGATCTGACGACCTGCCTTATAGGTGCTGATTTCTACCGTGAGGGCGTGATGGCGGCCGAGTACCTTATCCGCAAGGCCGACGCGCTCGGACTCGAGCAGGTAAATATCGTGGAGATCACGGGCACTGAGAATTCCACGCCGATGAGGCAGCGTCAGGCCGGTTTTTACGATACGATAGCGGCCGACGGCAGGATGAACATACTCGAGAGCATCGACGGGGATTTCTTAAAGAGCCGCGGAGCGGAGTGCATGAGGTATCTGCTCAGGACCTATTCCGACACGATAGACGTGGTTTTCAGCCACAATGACGAGATGACGCTCGGCGCGCTGCCCGAGATCGAGAAGGCGGGCTATGTGCCGGGAAAGGACATGATCATCATATCGATAGACGGCGGGCAGGAGGCCATCGATGTGCTCAAAGAGGGCAGGATCAACTGCGTGGTGGAGTGTACGCCCAAGCTCGGAAAGGCGCTTATGGAGACGGTTTTCATGCTGAAAGCCGGGGAAAAGGTGGATGCGGTGATCCACCCCGAGGAGCAGGTGTTCAGCGACGAGCAGGATCTGACGACGCTCGCGCCCAGAGGGTATTGAGCCTATGAGTTTGGAGATGACGGGAAAGATCAAAAAAGAAAAGAGCATACTCGGGCGGATCAACGACCTGAGCCACAAGCTGGTGCTGATGCTGGTATTTCCGATCATCATCAGTCTGGTCCTTATGCTTTTTTATGCCTGGAAATATCACAGCGCCATCGCGCGAACCGAGACTATCGCGGACCTGAAGACCGCCGTTATCGAGGACATTCCCGGTGCGGCCTGGAACATAGTCAGCGGACGTGAGTCCTTTCCGGAAAGCGGCATATATAACAAGATCCATGACGTGGATCTGACGATCGAGACGATCACCGAACAGACCGGATCGGAAAACAGACTGTCGCTTATCATCGCGAGCCGCACGATGCAGACGCTCGAGAACTATGTCGACCGTATACGGGACAACATAGACCGTGAGGTCCCCGTTGTGCGCAACGAGGAGGTCCTCGGCGAGATAAGAGGCGTGGCATCTCTCGTTGACAGCATGCTGAACGATTATATCGCGCAGGAGATACATTCGACCGCGCAGATGAGTCTGAGCCTGAGGCTGGTCATCATACTTACCGCTGCGGCGGAGGTGATAATCGTTTTCATCGCGCTGCTCTTCAGAAACCGCACGGTTAAGGCTACGGCGGATTCCGTGCGCCAGCCGATCGAGAGGCTGGAGGAGGTTGCGGCGCAGCTGGCGAAGGGAACACTCGACGCGAGGCTTCCGGACACCGATGTTTCGGAGCTGAGGAACCTGACCATGCAGGTCAATACGATGGCAGACCATCTGGAAAATATGATGGAGCAGAGCCTGCGCGACGGCAGAAACCTGCGAAAGGCGGAGCTGAGGACACTGCAGGCGCAGATCAACCCTCATTTCCTGTACAATACGCTCGACGCGATCGTCTGGAAGGCCGAAGCCGGCGAAAAGGACGAGGTAATCCACCTGACCAGCGCGCTCTCCGATTTCTTCAGGATAAGCCTTTCGTCGGGCGCAGACTGGATACCGATCAGCCAGGAAAAGAAGCATATCGAAGGCTATCTTAAGATCCAGCAGACCAGATACCGCGATATCATGCATTACGAGATCGACATACCCGATGAGATAGGCGATTATTATATACTTAAGCTCCTGCTGCAGCCGCTCGTGGAGAACGCGCTCTACCACGGCATCAAGATCAAGAGGGGCGGCGGAACGATCAGCGTTTCGGGAAGGCTGGAGGACGGATTCCTCATTTTCAGCGTCCGCGATACGGGCTCGGGCATGACCGCGGAGCAGCTTAAGGCGCTCAGCGAGAGGATGAAGCAGGGCCGGCCCACGGTCAGCGAGGGTTCGGGCGGTTTCGGACTGGTCAATGTCAATTTAAGGATACGTCTTTATTATAACCAGGCTGACGGCCTGAAGATCGAAAGCGGCGCCGACGGTACCGAGGTAAGCTTTAAGGTGCCGTGCCGTACGAGAGAGGAGATTTCCGACAATGAAAGTGTTTCTGGCTGATGACGAGATAGTCGTAAGGGAGGGCATCAGGGAGTCTTTCCCGTGGGATGAGACTCCGTATACGCTGGTCGGCGAGGCGCCCGACGGGGAAATGGCGCTTCCGATGATCAGGGACACAAACCCGGACATCGTGATCACCGATATCAAAATGCCGTTCATGGACGGCATCGAGCTGTGCAGGACGCTGCGCGCGCAGATGCCCTGGATAGGGATCATAGTCCTGAGCGGTTACGATGAGTTTGAGTACGCGAGACAGTGCATTCAGCTGGGCGTCAGGGAGTATATGCTGAAACCCATCAATGCAGGCGAGCTTCGTGCCGTACTGGACAAGGTGAGCGCCCAGCTGGCGGAGGAGCGAAAAACCTTCGAGCACGCGGCGAGCCTGCGCGCCCGCATGGAAAGCGACGGCAGATTCCTCAAGGAGAAACTGATAGGATCGCTGTTTTCCGATGAGGCGGCGGAAGAGGACGCGGGCAATGTACTGAAGCAACTGGCGGTCATGGGGAGTCCCGTTCCCGCGAAATACTATGCGGTGACCGATGCGGCATTTAACCCTACGGGAGAGGGACAGGAGGCTGCGGCGTCGCTTGCGGACAGCAGCGGCGGCATAGTTCTGTCATCTCCGGGCAGGACGGGGACCAGACTGCTCGTGCTCGGCGATACGGCTGAGGACGCGGAAGAGAGGGCCTATGCTTTTGCCTCGTCTCTGGTACGGGAGCTCGAACGCTGCGGCTGTACCGGCATTCGTGTGGGTATCGGCGATATCGTTGACGAACCTGCCAGGATATACAACAGCTTCAGGGCGGCCAGACATATCCGTCATCTGCTCGCGGAGCGCACCGACGAAAAAGCGATAATCCTCGGCGTGCGCGAGATGGGCGAGCCGGCGGACGACCGCAGGACTCCTTCCGTGATCAGCGATGCAAAGCTCTATATGGCGCAGCATTTCAACGATCCGAACCTGATGCTGCAGGATGTCGCAAAGGCCGTGAATATGAGCAACAGCCGCTTTTCCACGGTTTTTTCCCAGCAGAACGGGCAGACCTTTACCGAGTATCTGATCTATCTGAGGCTGAACAAAGCGAAGGAGCTGCTGCGCCAGACGAACTTCAAGACCTCGCAGATCGCGCGTGAGGCCGGCTATAACGACGCGCATTATTTCAGTTATATATTCAAGAAAAATATCGGTATGACACCCTCGGAATATCGCACGCAGTATCAAAACCAACCCGAGTAAAACAATATTCAACTTTTTTTCGAAAACGTGAGATAATCCGAGATTAAATTCAACCAAGACGAAACGAACATTGATTTACCTCCTCCGATAAATCGGATATCCTTTTCTCAGACGGCGAAATGCCGTAATTTTTAAGGAGGAGAATGTAATGAGGAAAATTTCAAAGGTTCTGTCAATCGTTTTGGTTCTTATCCTGGCATTTTCGATGAGCGCATGCTCAAAGAAGTCGGGAAACATCAAGGTCGGTGTTGTTAACAACCCCCCTTCGGAGTCCGGTTACCGCGAGGCTAACGTTAAGGACATGGAAGCAGTTTTCTCAAAGGAAAACGGCTATGATCTGAAGACCTACTACAGCATCAAGAACGACGATCAGCTTCAGGCTGCTCAGGGCTTCATCACAGAGGGCGTTGATTATCTGCTTATTTCCGCAGCCGAGACTACAGGATGGGATGCAGTTCTCAAAAAGGCTAAGGAAGCCGGCATCAAGGTTTATTTATTCGACCGTATGATCGATGTAAGCGAAGACCTCTATGAGGCAGCGGTTGTTTCAGACATGGCTAAGGAAGGCGAGACAGCTGTTAACTGGCTGCTCAGCCAGAACCTTCCCGAGTACAAGGTTATCCACATCCAGGGAGCTATGGGTTCCGACGCACAGATCGGACGTACAGGTGCTCTTGACGCTCAGTTTGCTTCGGGCAAGATGACAAAGGTTGTTCAGCAGACAGCTACATGGGATGAGGCAGAAGCTAAGAAGATCGTTGAGTCCGTTATCAACAGCGGTGAAGATTTCAACGTTATCTACGCAGAGAACGACGGTATGGCAAAGGGTGCCGTTGCGGCTCTTGATGAGAACGGTATCACCCACGGTGTTGACGGCAAGGTTATCGTTATGGGCTTCGACTGCAATAAGTGGGCATTAAGAGAACTGCTCGCAGGCAAGTGGAACTATGACGGACAGTGCTCACCTTTCCAGGCTCAGATCATCAGCGATCTGATCAAGAGCGGAAAGGCTCCTTCGTCAAAGAAGATCATCAACGAGGAGAAGGGCTTTGACGCAACAAAGCTTACTCAGAGCGATATCGACACTTACGGTCTCGGCGAATGATCAAAGCATTAAACGAATGATCTATGACGGCGCAGCTGGGCAATTCAGGCTGCGCCGTTTTTGAAAAAGTAAGGAATCAAGGAGACAAGTGAGGTTTCAAAAATGCAGGAAAACACATTGCTGCAGATGCGTCATATAGAGAAGCGATTCCCCGGAGTTCTCGCGCTTCACAATGTCGATTTTACCCTGAGAAAGGGTGAGATCCATGCTCTGATGGGCGAAAACGGAGCCGGAAAATCGACTCTTATCAAGATACTTACGGGCGTCTATCAGATGGACGGCGGCGTGATCTCCATCGAAGGGGAAAACGTCAGCATCCGTTCGCCCCAGGACGCGCAGAATAAAGGAATAAGTACTGTTTACCAGGAGATCACGCTCTGCCCGAACCTTACCGTTGCCGAGAACATGTTCATCGGCAGGGAGAGCGGCGCGTGGATAAAGCATAAGGATTACGAGCAGCGCGCGGACGAGATACTCGCAAGCCTCGGCATCCCAGCGAGGAGCACACAGCAGCTCGGAAGCTGCTCGCTCGCGGTACAGCAGATGGTGGCGATCGCGCGCGCGGTGGATATGAAATGTAAGGTGCTCATTCTGGACGAGCCCACATCTTCACTCGACGACAAAGAAGTAAACATGCTCTTCGACCTGATGAGAGACCTGAAAAAGCAGGGCGTAGGCATTATCTTCGTAACTCATTTCCTTGAGCAGGTTTATGAGGTCAGCGACAGGATCACGGTTCTGCGAAACGGTGAGCTGGTCGGCGAATATCTGACAGAGGAACTGCCTCAGGTCGAACTGGTCGCAAAGATGATAGGCAAGGAACTGGACGAGCTGAGCGCTCTCGGAGAGAGCGAAGAGGAGAACGAAAGCGTCAAAGAGGTATTCTACGAGGCGGAGGGGCTCTCGAGCAGCGACGCCATGCCTTTCGATTTCTGCATACATAAGGGAGAGGTCAACGGATTTACCGGTCTGCTCGGCTCCGGCAGAAGCGAGAGCGTCAGAGCCATTTTCGGCGCCGACAAGGTTACCGGCGGCAATATTAAGATCAAGGGCGAGCCGGTAAAGATCACGCGTCCGATCGACGCGATGAAGCACGGCATCGGATATCTCGCGGAGGACAGAAAACGCGACGGTATCATTGCCGAGCTCAGTGTAAGAGAGAATATAATACTTGCGCTGCAGGTCATGAACGGATTCTTCAAGCCGATCAGCCGCAGCGAATCCGAAGCATTTGCGGATGAATACATAAAAGTTTTGAACATAAAGACTGCGAGCCGCGAGACACCCGTAGGGTCTTTAAGCGGAGGCAATCAGCAGA
>JAEEXY010000037.1 GCA_016288005.1 Lachnospiraceae bacterium | reverse complement strand
TCCAGATGACCGGGGGATCGGGCCGCAGGAGCTTATAGTTTCCCCACATTTCGAGTTTCTCGCCCTCTGAGCAGTCCAGTACTCTGTAATCTTTCCAGTCATTTGCAACCCACATGTTAATCTCCGTTTCTTAAATAAATGATAAAGCCTGCCATCACTACACACTCGGAAAGGACTGTAATGATGGCAGGCAGGAAAATGTCAATTTGCCGCTTTGCCCGAATAGTTTCCGTAAACCTGCTCGTCGTAAACCGTAACGTTGCGACCGCGCTCCTTTGCTTCGAACAGCGCGTCCTCGGCCTCGTCGTACATCTCGGTGAAGCTGCTCTCGTATCTCGGGATGCAGGATGCCACGCCGATGCTGACGGTAAGGAAAGGATTCGACGCGCGTCTTCCGTGAGGGATACGCCTGCGTTCGATGTGCGAGCGGATCTTTTCCGCGAGAGCGACGGGCTCCATGTCCGAACCGCCCTCCATGAAAACGATGAACCTTCCGCCGTTCAGGCGGCAGATCGTATCGGTATTGCGCAGGATGATCTGGCAGATGTACTCAGCCACGTTCCTGATGCACTCATCGCCGTGCTCGACTCCGAATGAATCGTTGTACTTGCTCATCTCATCGATGTCGATCATCAGGATGGACGCTCTCCTGCGGCCCCTGATGCAGTCACGCATCTCCTCGTCGATATGCTTCTCGAGGCCCTTGCGGTTGAGCAGGCCGGTCATCGGATCGATCGCCTCGTTGTCTTTTAACTCACGCTCGCGCTCCTTCATCGACATGCTCTCGATAAACCGCGCGTACAGCATGCGCGACATCGCGATCACCATGCCTGCCAGCACGAGCATGTTGAATATCTCGGCCAGGCCGGTTTGGAATTTGAGTGACAGGAAAACGGAATATACCGCGAGCAGCACTATGTAATACATCTGCTCGGAAAAATGCATGATCGGGATCAGGAACAGCGCAACCGCGAGGATCGAATAGAACGTCATCCCCCGTCCGCTCACCTTATCCGAATAGGTCAGAACGAAACACATGGCTTCGAAGATCAGCCAGAAAGATCTGTATATCAGTGTCGCCAGCTTCAGGTCCCTGTTTTTCATCGCAAAGAATGAAATGCCGACGGTAAGTACCGAGAATATCTCGGCCACGGTCATCATGCCGCCTGCGATCGGAGCGAACTCCGATGCGGAATGTTTGTTGATGAGCATCATGATCGGGATCAGGACAACGCATACAAGAGACGTAAAGAAAACCCGTCTGACATTCTCTAACACGAGCTTCTTTCTGATCTTATATTCTTCCTGTCTGCCGATGAGGTTACCCATTCAAACTACACGCCCATTCTACAATTGTTGACCGCAATTTGTGGTGCTGAAGGAGTTTCGACACCCCTACATATTGAAAGTGTAGCACAACTGTAGAACGGGTGCAAGAAAGAATTTTCAAATATTTTGATTTTTTTTGAATTTTTTTGTAGATTCTGACCTAAAAAGCCCCCGGACCGCCTCGTGGCCTGGGGTGCATCATCATATTATAACATTTTGGCGATATACTCGCCTGTAAACGACTTTTTATTCTTCGCGACCTCTTCGGGTGTTCCCTGCGCCACAACCGTGCCGCCGCGGAAGCCTCCCTCGGGTCCTATGTCGATGATATAGTCAGCACATTTGATCACATCGAGATTATGCTCTATGACTACGACCGTATTGCCGCCCTCTGTCAGGCGCTGCAGTATCTCGACGAGCTTGTTGACATCATCGAAATGCAGGCCCGTCGTGGGCTCATCAAGGATATATATGGTCTTGCCCGTGCTGCGCCGCGACAGCTCTGTCGCGAGCTTAACACGCTGCGCCTCGCCGCCCGAGAGAGCGGTCGAAGGATGTCCGAGCTTTAAGTAGCCGAGTCCGACATCGTTGAGTGTCTCGATCTTGCGCTTGATATAGGGCACATTTTCAAAGAAATGCACCGCCTCCTCAATGGTCATGTCGAGCACGTCAAATATCGACTTGCCCTTATATTTGACCTCGAGAGTCTCACGGTTGTAGCGCTTGCCGCCGCAGACCTCGCAGGGTACATAGATATCGGGCAGGAAATTCATTTCGATCTTGATGATGCCGTCGCCGCTGCATGCCTCGCATCTGCCGCCCTTAACGTTAAAGCTGAAACGCCCTTTGCCGTAGCCGCGCGTCTTTGCGTCCTGCGTCTCCGCGAACAGATCCCTGATCAGATCGAACACTCCGGTATAAGTCGCAGGGTTCGAACGCGGCGTCTTGCCTATTGGCGACTGGTCGATATTTATGACCTTATCGAGCTGCTCGAGGCCGTCGATCCCGTCATGATCTCCGGGTATTATGCAGTGCGCGTGGTTCAGCGAACGCGCCAGATGCTTATACAGTATCTCATTGATCAGCGACGACTTACCCGAGCCCGAAACGCCCGTAACGCAGGTGAATACGCCTACGGGGATGTCCACGTCGATATTCTTGAGGTTGTTCTGCCGCGCGCCTCTGATCGTGATAAAGCCCTTCGGGACGCGTCTCTTTTCCGGAACGGGAACCGAGAGTCTGCCGGCCAGATATGCGCCCGTGATCGACTGAGGACAGTTCATGATGTCCTCCGCCGTGCCGACTGCCACGACCTCTCCGCCGAATGTACCCGCTCTGGGACCGATATCCACGATATAATCCGCCTCGCGCATGGTCTCCTCGTCATGCTCAACGACGATCAGGCTGTTGCCCAGATCGCGCAGCTCCTTGAGCGCGCGGATCAGTTTGCCATTGTCGCGCTGATGCAGGCCGATACTCGGTTCATCGAGGATATACGCGACTCCGACGAGGCCCGAACCGATCTGCGTAGCCAGCCTTATGCGCTGCGATTCTCCGCCCGAGAGCGAGCTCGCCTCGCGCGCGAGTGTCAGATAGTCGAGGCCCACCTGATCGAGGAACCCTACCCTCGCTTTGATCTCCTTAAGCACGAGCTTGCCGATCTGCATCTGCATGTCGGTGAGCTGCAGGTTTGCGATAAACTCCTTTAATTCGCTGATCGCGAGCCCGGTGACCTCCCAGATATTCTTGCCGCCTACGGTGACCGCGAGAGCCTCGGGTCTCAGCCTCTTTCCGCCGCAGACATCGCAGGGAACGATCGTCATGTACTGCTCGTATTCCTGCTTCATATGGTCCGAAGACTCACGGTAGCGCCTGCGGATATTCTCGAGCATGCCCTCGTAGGTCACATCGTAGTCGCCCTCGCCGCGCATGCCTTTATAGTGGATCCTGTAACGTCTGTCGCCCGTGCCGTACATGATCACATGGCGCTCCTCGGGAGTCAGGCTGCCGTACGGCTTCGTCAGATCGATATGATTTGCCTTCGCGACCGCGTCGAGCACGATGCGTGACCACGAAGTCTTGTCGTGAAGAGACTTCCAGCCGCCGATCGTGACATTGTCCTTTTCGATCATGCTGCTCTCGTAATCGCCTATCAGCATCTCCTCGGAAAACTCCATCTTGAATCCGATGCCGTGGCAGGCCGGACACGCGCCGAAAGGATTATTAAATGAAAATGTCCTCGGCTCCAGCTCCTCGATACTGATGCCGCATTCAGTACATGCAAAATTCTGGCTGAGCGTGAGCTCCTCTTTGCCTATCACATCCACGGTCGCAAGTCCCTCGCCGAGCTTCAGGCAGTTCTCCAGAGAGTCGGAGAGTCTCTTTTCGATGCCCTCCTTAACCACCAGACGGTCAACGACTACAGAAATATTATGCTTATTATTCTTTTCGAGTTTGATCTCCTCGCTGAGCTCGTAGAGATGTCCGTCGACGATCACACGCACATAGCCGCTGCGCTTGGCCTGCTCGAAGACCTTAACATGTTCGCCCTTACGGCCGCGCACCACGGGGGCCAAGAGCTGGAACTTTGTCCCGGGCTCGAGCTTCATGATCTCATCCACCATCTCGTCGATGGTCTGCCTCTTGATCTCCCTGCCGCAGTTCGGGCAGTGCGGGATGCCTATCCTCGCGTAAAGAAGCCTGAAATAATCGTATATCTCGGTCACCGTGCCCACAGTCGAGCGCGGGTTTCGGTTGGTCGACTTCTGATCGATCGATATGGCGGGCGGCAGGCCCTCGATCGACTCCACATCGGGCTTTTCCATCATGCCCAGGAACTGCCTCGCGTAGGAGGAGAGCGACTCCATGTATCTGCGCTGTCCCTCCGCGTATATCGTGTCAAATGCCAGGGATGACTTGCCCGAACCCGACAGTCCCGTGAGCACGACAAATTTGTCGCGCGGGATGTCCACGCTCAGATCCTTAAGGTTATTCTCCTTGGCTCCTCTGATCTTAATGTAACTTGAAACCATAAAAACTCCATCTGTCTACTACTGTAGAACAATCATTACTTTCCGTCATGCGCATTGCTGTATAACTGCTTCCTGACCTCCATCATGCGGTCGCGCAGCTCCGCAGCCAGCTCGAAATTCAGGTCCGCGGCAGCCGCGTTCATATCTTTGAGCAGCTTGCGTGCCAGAGCCTCGAGCTCCTTGTCCGACATGGATTCGGGGTCCTTCTCCATGCGGTAGTTCTCCTTGTCGACCTTTTTCGTGATGCTGATAAGGTCGCGAACCTTTTTCTCTATGGTCTTCGGCGTAATGCCGTGAGCCTTATTGTAATCGTCCTGTATCCTGCGGCGGCGCTCCGTCTCGCCGATGGCCCGCTTCATCGAGTCGGTCATCGTATCCGCGTACATGATGACATGTCCGTCCACGTTTCGCGCGGCGCGGCCTATCGTCTGTATCAGCGAGGTCTCCGAACGCAGGAAGCCCTCCTTGTCCGCGTCGAGTATCGCCACCAGGCCGACCTCGGGGATATCGAGTCCCTCACGCAGCAGATTGATGCCGACGAGCACGTCGAACACATCCATGCGCATGTCCCTGATGATCTCGGAACGCTCGAGCGTATCAACGTCGGAATGCAGGTACTTTACACGGATGCCGACATCCTTAAGATAGTCCGTCAGGTCCTCGGCCATGCGTTTGGTCAGAGTGGTAACCAGTACCTTTTCCTTCTTCGCGGTGCAGGCTCGGATCTCGCCGATCAGGTCGTCTATCTGCCCCTCAACGGGTCTGACCGTCACCTCGGGATCGAGCAGTCCGGTAGGTCTGATCACCTGCTCGGCGCGCAGCAGCTCATGCTCCGCTTCGTAGGGTCCGGGTGTCGCGGAAACGAACATCACCTGATCGAAACGGGCCTCGAACTCGTCGAACTTAAGCGGTCTGTTGTCCAGCGCGGACGGCAGTCTGAAACCGTAATCGACGAGCACCTGTTTTCTCGCGCGGTCGCCGTTGAACATGCCTCTAAACTGCGGCATCGTCATATGCGACTCATCGACTATCATCAGGAAATCGTCGCCGAAATGCTCCACCAACGTATGCGGCGTGCAGCCCGGAGTCAGCCCCGCCAGATGCATCGAATAGTTCTCGATACCGGAGCAGATACCCGTCTCTCTCAGCATCTCTATGTCGAAATTCGTGCGCTCCGAAATACGCTGAGCCTCGAGCAGCTTATCCTCGCTCTTGAAATACTTAACGCGCTCCTCGAGCTCGAGCTCGATATTCTTCAGGGCACGCTTCATCCTCTCCTCGGGCACGACATAATGTGAGGCCGGGAACACCATGATATGCTCCATCGTGGCCTTCACCTCGCCGGTCAGGACATCGATCTGCGCTATCCTGTCGACCTCGTCGCCGAAGAACTCGATCCTGTAGGCGTAATCGTTCGCCGCTATCGGGAAAACGTCTATCACGTCGCCGTGCACGCGGAAGGTGCCGCGGTGGAAATCCATCTCGTTGCGCAGGTACTGCATGTCGATGAGCCTGCGGATCACGTCGTCGCGGTCCGCGGTCATGCCGGGTCTGAGAGACAGCGTCATCTCGGTGTAGTCCTCCTGCGCCGCGATGCCGTAAATGCACGATACGCTCGCCACGATGATCACATCGCGCCGTTCGGCCAGCGCCGCCGTGGCGGAGTGCCTCAGGCGGTCGATCTCGTCGTTGATCGCCGAGTCCTTTTCGATATAGGTGTCGGTCGAAGGCACATATGCCTCCGGCTGGTAATAATCGTAATACGAAACAAAATACTCGACGGCATTCTCGGGGAAAAACTCCTTAAACTCCCCGTAGAGCTGCGCCGCCAGGGTCTTATTGTGCGCTACTACAAGTGTAGGCTTATTGAGCGCCGCGATGACGTTTGCCATCGTAAATGTCTTTCCCGAGCCGGTAACGCCCAGCAGCGTCTCGAACTGATTGCCCGCCTTAAAACCCTCGACGAGCTCCTTTATGGCCTGCGGCTGATCGCCCGTAGGCTGAAATTCCGAGTGCAGAACGAATCTGTCCATGCGGCAGGCACCTCCTTTTCCATGCAACCGATTATAGCATGTCCGCGGTATCATTTCAAGCAAAAATCGAACAAATATTCGGGCGTGTCCCGGAAGATTTAAGACATGGGGACGGTTCTTCTGTCTGCTTTAGTTCGCAGACAGAAGAACCGTCCCCATGTCTTCGCCCGTGTCTTACATATCTTACTGCTCGTGCAGCCTGTATTCCACATCCTCATTGATGATCTCCAGCATGATCGCCGCGAAGCGGGGATCGAACTGGGTACCCGAGCATTTCTCTACCTCCGCTTTGACCACATCCTGCGGGATCACGCCTCTGTAGCTTCGGTTGCTGGTCATCGCGTCGTACGCATCGGCGACCGCGATGATCCTCGCCTCTTCGGGGATCTCCTCGCCGGCCAGTCCGTCGGGATAGCCCCTGCCGTCAAAGCGCTCATGATGCCATCTGGCGCCGGTGGCGAGCTTGGGCATCTCCTCGATGTTCTGCAGTATTCTGGCGCCCCTTACGGGATGTGCCTTTATCAGCGCAAACTCCTCGTCGGTAAGCTTTCCGGGCTTGTTTATCACGGCGTCGGGCACTCCTATCTTTCCGACATCGTGCAGCAGGCCCATCATGTATATCTCCTCCTGCCGTTCGGAAGAATAGCCGTATCTCTTCGCTATTTCCCTGGAATACTCTGCGACGCGTCCCGAATGACCCTTTGTATAGGCGTCCTTCGCGTCGATCGCGTCAGCGAGCGTATGCACTACATGGAGCGATAAGCCCTCTATCTCTCTGGTCTTTTTCTCGACCTCCGCGTGCAGATCCCGCTGCAGCCTGATCAGGTCGAGCAGGTGCCGCACACGCAGTGTCAGTACTTCGGCCGCAAACGGCTTTCTGATGAAATCCATGGCTCCGAGCGACAGCCCCGCGGTCTCCGACGCGCAGTCATCGCTGCCCGTAAAGAAAATGACCGGTATCTCGGGCTTTTTATTCTCTCTTTCCCATTCACGCAGCAGCCTCATGGTCTCAAAGCCGTCGAGCTCGGGCATTTTGATGTCCAGGAGCAGCATGTCGATCGTGTTCTTCGCTGCGTAATCCAGCAAAAGCCGTCCGCTTTTGAGGCATGTGACCTTAAAGCCGGCTTCAGACAGGACCGTGTTCGCGTTCCTCAGTATGATCGCATCATCGTCTACAACAACTACGCGTTCTTCCATCAGATATCCTTTCCGTGGTCTATTTCATATCCCACAGGCTGCCGTATGCCTTTACAGCCTCATCTACGGTCATTTTGCCGTTCCCGACCATGTACGCCGCCGCGCGGAACTCCTTGTTCGCCGCGTCGTTCAACCCGGTCTCCTGATAGTAGATGGTCCGCTCCTGCGGAAAACCTTCGAGCGACGAGTACACCTCATCTGCGGAGAAATCGTCGGTCGGAGTGGTAAGTCTCTTGATCGCGGCCATGTTGCCGAGTTCCTTCTCTCTGGTGAGGAATCTGATGAACTCGTTGGTCATGTCCAGGTTTTTGCTGTTCTTGTTCACGCTGAAGAACAGGTTGACCGCGTCAAGGAAATATCCCCCTTCATCGCCTGCAGGCACCACATAGAATTTGTATTTAAAGGGATTTGCCGAAAATGCCTCGGATTTGCTCTCGCGCTTTAGCGTGCCCGAGACCATATCTCCGCTGCCGAGCATCATCGGTACGTCTCCCTCAAAAAAGCGCATGATCACGGCATTGTAGTCGTCCTTGATCTCTTCCGCGCAGACTGCCGGGTCGATATAACCCGCGTCGATAAATGCCCTGATCCTCTCGAGCGCGGGACGCATCAGCTCTCCGGCCGAGCTGTCCAGGGAATTCAACGCCTTTACCGAGTCCGCTTTGCCGATAACGCCGGCGCAGAACATCGGGAAGCCGAAAGCGTAATACATACCGGACGTGGTATTGCCGTTCGCTCCCATGACGGGATTCGCGTATCCTGCCGCCTCAAGCTTTTTGCAGACCTCGGTGAGTCCGGCGTAATCCTCGGGGACCTTGATCCCGTTCTTTTCAAAGATATCCATGTTCACCAGCATACCGTACGATCTGGTGAATACCGGGAGCATGATGATGTCTCCGTTTGCCAGGGGCCATCTCGCGCCCTTGCGGATGCAGTCCATATCAATGTTCAGCGCGGGATCGGAGAGAACCTCCGCGCTGTCGATGACAGGCTTCATTTTCTCATCGTCCAGCATCCATGACTGAGTGACGTAGATGTCGGGAGCCTCATTGCTCATCAGCGCGCTGGCGATGGTATTGTTGTAATCGTCGAGGTAAACATAATCGAGGCTTACATTGGGATAGTACTCGTAAAAACGGTCAAACTCGCTCTCGAGCGCCTCGAAATTGGAATAACTGCCCGCGACCCTCACGGAACAGCTCGTATCCGTGGGAAGCGCAGGCACGAATGCCGCATTTGTCTCCTGTTTGCTCTTGCATCCGGCAGTTCCCGGTATCAGCGCGAGAAAAAGTACCAATACCAGTATCCTCTTGATCAATCCCGATGTTCTAATCATCATGCCGCCTCCGTTCCGTATCCGAAGATACTGTTTTGTTTTTGGTCACATGCCGTCCCATCTGTGTGCCGCAAAATAATCGTCTATCGCCGATACGATCTCGTCTCTCGGCATAGTCTTTAAGAAATATCCCTGTGGTTTCAGCCGCATTACGTTCATTATGCTCTCGCGGTCCGATTTGCCGGTCAGGAAAATGATCGGTATATCGCGGTAATTGAACTCGCTCCTGATCATTTCCATTACCTGCGGGCCGGGAGTAATGGGCATATCGTAGTCGAGCAGGATCAGGTCGGGACGGTGGTTCGCCATGTACGTAATGGCCTGGATACCCGATTTGACCGCGGTGATCCTGTAACGATCCGAAAGCCAGCCCTGCAGCATCTTAAGGAATGTGGTATCGTCGTCGACCAGCAGGATATGCTTTCCGAGACGCTTTTCCTCTGCTGCCGCAGCCAGGGCTTTCAGGCCCTCCGCCACGTATTTCGCGTCGAAGGGACGCTTGAACTCCTTTTTGATGTAGGTTTCCGGTATATACTTTTTGATCGCGCCGAGCTCGTCATCGTAGCCGATCAGGCAGACGGGACGTTCCTCATCCCTGCTGATATCCATCAGGTACACGAGCGCGTCCGCCGAGTCATACACGTAATCTCCGGCCAGGAGCAGTATCAGATCGACATCTTCTTTTCCCGCCTCTATGCTCTTAATGTCGGGCTCCGCCGAAATGATGACAAAACCTGCCTTTTTCAGGTTCGATTTAAGCGCGTCGGTCATAAATCCGCTTCCGCTGCTGATCAAAAGAATCTTACTCGCCATTATCCTTCTCCCCCCGATAAAATCCCCGGTATCAGGTCATAATCAAAATTGTCGACAGCCTTTTTGACGGCGTCGAACCTTGTGGCCTCTTCCTCGGGGAACCTGTAGTTCTCAAGCGATTCCACGATATTGACCACACTGTCGTAATCGAATGAGGCACAGAACTCCTCCAGAGCGGTGTATGCCTCTTTCATATCCTTTTCCGAAATGAGCGGACGGTCGTCCTCTGTCTCGCCGTCTTCGATATCGTTGAGAGGCTCCAGCTCCTTTACGAGCTCCCTGTACTGTGCCAGGAGATCCCCAATCTCCCTCTCCAGAGTATCCGTATCGCCCGAATCTCCGGCCTTTTCAAGCCGTGCCGCAAAGTCTCCGAGCTTTAAGGCTCCGATAACTCGCGAGGTGCTCTTCAGCGCATGGACCTTGACCGTGGTATTCTTCAGGTCCCTGACACTCCAGTATTTCTCTATGTCGTCCGCGTTCTTCGGCCCCGCGTCCAGGTACATCTTCAGTGTGACCATATATGACTCGCGGCTGCCGCAGTGTATCAGGCCCGAGTTCACGTCGAGATCGTCGAGCTTGAATATGAAATCCGGGATAAAGTAATCGTCTTCCTCGTCTTCGTCCGCTGCCGGCGCGATCTTGCCCTTCGGGATATACTGCAGCAGCAGTGTCTCCAACCTGTCGGGGTCGATCGGCTTGGTGAGATAATCGTCAAAGCCGGCGCTGATATACATTTCGCGCATGCCGGAGATAGCATTGGCCGTAAGGCATACTACAGGTGTCTCCGAATTGGGAGTGCCCGTGATATCCTTCATTTCCTTAAGCGTCTCGATACCGTCCTTGTCCGGCATCATATGATCGAGGAAAATGACGTCGTAATGCTTCTGCCTGTAGAACGCGATCGCTTCATCGCCGCTGCCCGCAGTATCTATCTGCACCTTGGTGCGCTTCAGCAGGCTGCGGAAAACGGAAAGATTGACCGGCGTGTCGTCAACGACCAGGAGCTTCGCGTAAGGCGCCGTAAATCTCTCGCGGTACTTCGCCCTTTCCGAAACGGAGCGTTTGAAGCTCTCCTCGTAATCGCCTATCGGGTTCCAGCTCTTTACGCCCTGCACCAGAGCAAACGAGAATGTCGAGCCTTTTCCGTATTCGCTCTCCACCTCTATGTGGCTGCCCATCATGGCCAGGAAGCTCTGCGCTATGCTCATGCCGAGACCCGTGCCCTCAATGTTCCTGTTGCGTTTCTCTTCGATGCGCTCAAAAGCCACGAACAGGCGCTTCAGGTCCTCAGGCTTTATGCCTATGCCGGTATCCGTGACGCTTATCAGCAGCCTTACGGAGCCGGGATCCTCTTCGAGCTTTTCAAACCCGGCTTTGAGCGTGATCGATCCTTCTTTCGTGTATTTGACCGCATTGGAAAGGATATTGGTGATGATCTGTTTGATGCGTATCTCGTCTCCGTTCAGGATCATCGGGATATCCCTGTCGATGTCCAGATTGAGCGCGAGTCCCTTGTCCGCGGCCTTGCCCTGGACCATGTTGACCAGGTCGTTGAGCAATGAGACAAAGCTGTAGTCGACGTTGATGATGTCCATCTTGCCGGCTTCTATCTTTGAAAAATCGAGTATGTCGTTGATCAGTCCGAGCAGTGTTTTTCCGGCTGTCCTGATGCTCTCTGAATATGCCGTGATCTCCTCGTCGCGGCTGTCGCGCAGCACCATCTCGTTGAGTCCCAGGATCGCGTTCATGGGAGTGCGGATGTCGTGGGACATGGTCGAGAGGAAATGGGATTTGGCCTCATTCGCCTGATTGGCCGCCTCCGCCGCTTCGGCGAGCTTTCTGTTGTACAGAGCCAGTATCAGGAAGTTGAATACCAGCAGGATCAGCAGTCCCAGCGCCACGGTCCCGAGCAGCAGCCAGTCGACCACGGTATTGGCCGCGAGCTCGCCCGCAGGTATGTATGCGAGCAGGAACCAGGTATTCATCGAAGTGAGCGGAGTATACGATATGACGCATTCCTCTTTTTTTGAATTGAGCATCGTCATGGTTCCGTAACCCGACGTCACTCTCTCCGTCATCTGCCTGTATTCCGCGCTGTCTGTATGGTTGTATGATTTGTAGTATTCGAAGAAATTGGCATTCTTCATGGACTTGCCGTGAACTACATAATCTCCGTCCTTATTGATGATCGAGATCTCCACGCTCTCATACTCACCGTTCATGAAAACGAGCTTGTCCTCGAGCATGCTGACGGGCTCAACGCGCATCAGCAGAGCCTTTTTGAGCTCACCCGTCTCCTCGTCACGGACGGTCACATAGTGCATGAACGCAATGGACTGTACCCCGTTCTGAGGGTTCGTGTAGGCTCTGGTCAGATTGACGACCCCGTCCTCGCCGCTGACCACGTTCGGGTCCTCGAACAGATTGATATTGCGGTACGAAACAGAATAATTATCGGGAGACGACGCTGCCGGATGAGTGGAAATGCCGCTCCGCGACGGGTCGTCCGGGAATATCAGATGTCCGTAAATGGCCGGAGATATCTTTGCCTTTCTGATGAAGGATACAGCCTCCTCGGCCGTCATCGGCATGCCGGCCTCCGCCGAGCGGTTGATGTAGTTTGACCATATATCGCAGAGATGCTGCTCGTCCTCGAGGTAGTTCGTGATGATCTGCTCTGCGGTGACCGTCATTTTCTCGAAAGCCTCGATAACGCTCTCGTTGCTTTCGTTCATCTTGGTATTGGCGTATTGAATTATGAAGAAAAGTATCAACCCCATTATAACGAGGTCGGTAACGATTATCAGCGTCTTCTTCACGCTTCTACCTCCCATGGATCAGTCCTGCCGCACGGATCAGCGTCTCCTGTCTCTGCGTCCCGAATAATATCTTTCCTTTTCCGCGTACATCAGGGCATCGGCCTCTTCCTTGACCTCTTCGCGCGAAACGGAAGGATCCTTCGCAAATACATATCCTATCGAAGCGCTGCGCTTTTTCTCGTCAAAGAGTTCGCGCACGCGCTTAACCTTATTTTCAAAAGTCTGCTCATCCGGATCGAACGAATATGCCACAAACTCGTCTCCGCCGATACGGAATACATTGCCGTCACCGAACACCTCGGAAAGTGCGGCCGCGATATCCATGATCATCAGGTCGCCCGCCTCGTGTCCGTGACTGTCGTTTTCATTCTTAAGTCCGTTGATATCGCACATCAGGTATCCGAACGGATAGATACGTCCGCAGGTCCGCTCGAAATCCTCGAGTCCGCGCCTGTTGCGCGTACCCGTCAGCGAGTCGAAATAGCTGTAGCGTACGAGATTGCGCTTTTCGTTGCGCTGTACGAGCAGCTGCGTGACGAAATACGATATCAGGCGTATCAGGTCGGCAATCTCAAGACATCTCTCCGCCGGCATGTCATCGATCCCGAACAGGCCGACCAGCTCGCCGCCGTACTCGAGGGGGCCGACAACCATTCTCTTGACATTGAGACTCTTAAGATACTCATAGAGCACCTGATCCTTCTCTTTAAGCCCGTTGACGTCCTCAACCACCAGCCTGTGCTCCTTGTCGAGGATCGCCGAGGCGTCCGAGAGCACCTTCTCATCGGACAGATCGCTGTAGTCCGGGAGGTCCGGATTATAGCTGTGCTCATCACGGAACCACTCATACGTATTGTGGAAGCTGCCGTCATGCCTGTTTTCGTAGATATATACATGATCCGCGCCGAACTCGGTCCCGACATACTCCATGATCATGCGCACGCTCAGGTCCGGATCGTTGGTCGTTATCGCGTACTGCAGCATCTGGTTGACGAAACGGTTGCGGCGCATTACTTCACGTTCCTTGCTCCAGCTGCGGATCAGCGAGATCAGCATCAGCACGAAGAACGCGAGAAAACCGATCCTCGAGCAGACTCCGCGCCCCATTCCGTTCCTTACTCCGCTGAGATAAATACCCGAATCCACTATAAGCGTGCCGCCGAGTACGATAAAGCCCGTAACCAGCAGCTTTGTGCCGGTCTCGGCCTGCATCCTGTCACAGAAACGCCTGTTGTTTATCAGCATCACGCAGCATATCACAGCCTCAGCAACATAATAGGCGAGCATGATCGGTGTGAGCTTGACCATATCGATCCCGAATATGAACCTGAGGATGAGGAATGCGGCTATATCAACGCATGCAGCGGCATAGATCAGCCGCAGATAGAGCCTGTTGCGTTCCTTGGTTATCAGGTAAGCGAGTACCATCATCGGAATGAGCCACAGGTGCATCATAACATGATCGAGCCGCCGGCAGAACATCACCTCTCCGGTCAAAAGCCGGAACATGCCGGTATCATTGGCCAGCCAGAGGCCGTTTATCACCATCGACAGGCCCAGCACGGCGGCGGTTTTTCTGTTCTGTTCCATTGAAACAAAAACGCAGAGCAAAAGAAGTATCATGCCGACCACCATGATACCTATCGATGTCATGAATTCTATCCTGTGCCCGCGAGAAGTGCGCTTCTGATAGATCCTCGAATCCTCCACCGAGATCATTCCGATCCGGCAGCCCTTTTCGTTTTCCAGAACGGGTTCCATTTCAAAAATGACCTCAGCTCCGGAATAAGCGGGAGCAAGGTCCACAAAATGGTAAGCCATTCCGTATCCGCGACCGGTAAAATTCTCCCCGGTATGGTACGAATACGCAGGCTCCCCGTCTATATACAGATCGAAATTCGAATTAAAACTGACAAAACAAAGAGAATTCTTGAAAGTAAGACCCTCGGGCAGGTGCTTTGAAAACCTTACATGATCCCCGTATGTAACGGAATCGATAAGGTCCGCCCTCACCGTTTGTCCCGACTCCAGTCTCCATCCTTCGGAAAAATCCGAAGTCTGCTGCCTTTTTTTCTCAACGGCATTGCCGGAAAAAAGCATGGCAACAGCATACAGAAACGCAAGAATACTTCCGGCCACTATCTTGGCCACATACGTCTTATTATGTCCGCTCTTCATTATCTGTCTCCGTTGTCATCGGCTCCGTCAGCTTTTTCTGCGGCCTTTGCGGCCTCCTTCGCAGCTTTTTCGGCAGCTTTTTCGGCATCCTTTTCGGCCTTTTTCTTAGCCTTGTCGAATACCTTTGAAAGTGTCGCCTTTTCCTCTGCGTTCAGTATCCTGTCCTGATGTATTGCGGTTATCAGGTCGCCCTTGTAGCTGACGATCTCGTCGATATAATCGGTGTTCGCGTTTCGGATCAGGTACGGAAGCTCGATCTCGAGGTCCTCGGTAACCGCGCCGATCTCAACGACCCTGTCAACGGTGCACCCGAGACACCCGTCCGCGGTATTTACGAAGATGACGTCCGAGTTTGACGCCGATACCGCGCCGGTATTGAACTTTTTGTTGAGGTCACAGATCGGGACCAGTTCGCCTCTTAAGTCAACTATTCCCGAAATGCACTCGGGAGCGCCCGGGAGCAGTCTGATGTCCGGTTTAGCTTCAACTGCGCGCACGTACTGACTGTCGAACGAGTAGCTGCCCCGTCCGACCGTGAAAATAACCTGGATCTTTCCCATATGCACCTCCTGATAAGCATTACTCGGAGAGATCTCCTCCCTTGTAGGGCGGGCATCCCTGCTTGAGCCACTTAAGGTATCCGTTTATGTAAATGTCAATGTCACCGTTGAGAACCGCGTCCGCGTTTGCCGTGCTGACTCCCGTACGCAGATCCTTGATCATCTTGTAGGGCTGCAGGAAATACGAACGGATCTGGCTGCCGAAGTTGTTGTCCTTTACCTCGCCGCGGATGTCAGCGGTCTTGTTGAGGTTCTCCTGCTGCTTTAAGAGAAGGAGCTTGGACTTCAGGATCTGCATGGCCTTGTCCTTGTTCTGGTACTGTGAACGCTCATTCTGACAGGAAACAACGATACCTGTCGGGAAGTGCGTGATGCGGATCGCCGATGAGGTCTTGTTGACCTTCTGTCCGCCGGCGCCCGATGAGCGGAAGATATCGATACGGATGTCATCGTCCGGGATGTCGATGTCGAGGTCCTGTTCAATATCGGGCATAACGTCGCACGATACGAACGAAGTCTGGCGCTTGCCCTGCGCGTTGAACGGGGAAATGCGGACCAGTCTGTGCACTCCGTGCTCGGATTTGAGATAGCCGTAAGCATTGGTTCCGTTGATCTGCATCGTGACCGATTTGTAACCCGCTTCGTCGCCCTCGAGCATGTCGAGCAGATCGATCGAGAAACCCTTGGCCTGAGCCCACATGCTGTACATGCGGTACATCATGCTCGCCCAGTCGCAGGCCTCGGTTCCGCCGGCTCCCGCGTGGAGCGTGAGGATCGCGTTGCAGCTGTCAAACTCACCGTCTAAGAGCGTCTCCAGACGCATCTTTTCAAAATCTTTCTTAAAGGTCTCGAACTCCTCCTCGACCTCGGGCACCATGCCCTCGTCGTTCTCCTCCTCGACCATCTCGATCAGAGCGTAGAGATCGGCGTTCTTTGATTCGAGCTCCTTATATTCCTCGATCGTGTCCTTGAGGTTTTTGAGCTCCTTCATGAAATTCTGGGCTTTGTCGGCATCATTCCAGAAGCCTTCCTCCTCCATGATGCCCTCTATCTCCTCGACGCGCAGCTTTTTGCTGTCGAGGCTGAGCGACGAGCCCAGTTCTTTTAACGGGTCAGTATATTGATTTAACTCATATTTAATCTGATCCAGTGCTACCATTTTCAGCTAATCCTTCCTGATTCTGTCTGTTTCTTTCATTCACGGTCTCCGGGCTGTCACGACGCTGCCCGGCGGCTGCAGGGAACGGTCTGTTCTTATACTCCGTCAGCGGCTTTAGTCGTACTTGCCCTGGCCCATGCAGCAGTATTTGAACTTCTTGCCCGAACCACAGGGGCAAGGATCGTTCGGATAAACCTTTGAATTGGCGCGGCGCTTCGGCGCGTTGACCGCTGTGTCGTCCTTATTCGTACCGGTCTCCTTCGCTACCTGCTCACGCTCGATCTTGCGCTCTACCTGAACACGGAGCAGCATGCGGACGGTGTCCTCCTCGATACCTTCGGTCATCTCCTGGAACATGTCATAGCCCTGGAGCTTATACTCGTCAACAGGGTTACGCTGAGCGAACGCCTGAAGTCCGATGCTCTGGCGCAGCTGGTCCATATCGTCGATATGGTTCATCCACTTTGTATCGATGGCTTTGAGCAGGACGATACGCTCAACCTCACGGAACTCGTCCTTGATCGGGAACTCGGCCTCCTTGGACTCGTAGAGATGTACGGCCTCCTCCTTGAGCCTTTGTACCAGTTTGTTTTTCTTGCCGCGCTCGAGCTCGTCCTTTGTCAGCTCGATGGGCTGCAGGGGAACGATCGGGAGCAGGATCTCGTTGAGTTCTCTGATATCCCACTCATCGGGGTTCTGGTCGTCGGAGATACAGGAGTTGACGCTTCTCTCAACAACCTCCTGAACCATCTTGATGATGGAATCGCGCATGCTCTCGCCGTTCAGTACGCGGGCACGCTCGGCGTAAATGATCTCACGCTGCTCGTTGTTGACCTCGTCGTACTCGGTCAGATTCTTACGGATACCGAAGTTGTTGTTCTCTATCTTTTTCTGGGCACGCTCGATCGCGCTCGAGAGCATCCTGTGGTGGATCTCCTGGCCCTCCTGGATGCCCAGGTTCTTGAATACCGCCATCATCTTTTCCGAACCGAAGAGTCTCATCAGATCGTCTTCGAGGGAAATGAAGAATCTCGACTCGCCGGGATCGCCCTGACGTCCGGAACGTCCGCGCAGCTGATTGTCGATACGGCGCGCCTCGTGGCGCTCGGTGCCGATGATCCTTAAACCGCCGAGCTCAACAACGCCCTCGCCGAGCTTGATATCGGTACCACGGCCCGCCATGTTGGTCGCGATGGTAACCGCGCCCTTCTGTCCCGCCTGAGCTACGATCTCGGCCTCCATCTCATGGAACTTAGCGTTCAGTACATTATGAGGGATGCGTGCCTTAACGAGTTTTTCGTGCAGTTCCTCGGATGCGTCGATCGTGATCGTACCTACGAGCACGGGCTGGCCTCTGTGGTAAGCCTCCTTGATGGCCTCGACGATCGCGTTGATCTTCTCACGGTGTGTCGTGTATACGGCGTCCTCGTAGTCCTTACGGATAACGGGCTTGTTCGGAGGGATCGATACAACATCCATGCCGTAGATCTCGCGGAACTCCTTGTCCTCGGTGATCGCGGTACCGGTCATGCCGCACTTTTTCTCGTATTTGTTGAAATAGTTCTGGAGCGTGATCGTAACCAGAGTCTTCGACTCGCGGTTGACCTTAACGTGCTCCTTTGCCTCGATAGCCTGATGCAGGCCGTCGGAATAGCGTCTGCCGGGCAGGATACGTCCGGTAAAGTCATCTACGATCAGGACCTCGTTATCCTTAACGACATAGTCCTTGTCCCTGAACATCAGGTAATGCGCGCGCAGCGCCAGGATGATGTGATGCTGTATCTCGAGGTTCTCGACATCGGCAAAGTTATCGATATGGAAGAACTGCTCAACCTTTTTAACGCCTTCCTGGGTCAGGTTGACGGTTTTCTCCTTTTCATTGACAACAAAATCACCGGTCTCCTGCGAGATGTCCTCGCCGAACTTCGCGGCCATGATGGTGTCCATCTTCGAGAGCTCGGTCTCGGTACCCTTTACCAGCTGGTTGGCCAGGATGTCGCACATCTCGTAGAGCTTGTTCGATTTGCCGGACTGACCGGAAATGATAAGAGGTGTTCTCGCCTCATCTATCAATACGGAGTCGACCTCGTCGATGACCGCGAAATGCAGGCCGCGCTGAACCATGCGCTCCTTGTAGATGACCATGTTGTCGCGCAGGTAGTCGAAACCGAATTCGTTGTTCGTACCGTAGGTGATATCCTTCGCATAGGCCTCACGGCGCTCGTCGTTGTCCATGCTGTTAAGGATGTAGCCGCAGGAAACGCCGAGGAACTCGTAGATATTGCCCATGTTCTCGGCATCACGCTTAGCCAGGTAATCGTTGACCGTGACAACATGCACGCCCTTGCCCTCGAGCGCGTTGAGGTAGATTACCATAGACGAAGTGAGGGTTTTACCTTCACCGGTGAACATCTCGGCGATACGGCCCTGATGGAGCACGATCGCGCCGAGGATCTGGCAGGGGAACGCGCGCAGGCCCAGTGTCCTGTCGCCGGCCTCCCTGACCGTCGCATATGCCTCGGGCAGGATGTCGTCGAGCGTCTCGCCCGCCGCGAGCCTGTCCTTGAACTTAGTCGTCATGGCCCTCAGCTCGTCGTCCGTCTTGTTGCGCATCTCCTGCTCAAGGGAAAGCACCTTTTCCTTGATGCCGTCTATTCTTTTGATCTCGCGTTCACTGCGCGTTCCGAATATTTTCTGCCAAAGAGTCTTACGCTCTCCTCCGCCGGTGATGTAACCGCCGGTGAATCCTCCGGAAACCTCTTCAACTGCAGTATTTGCGACATTTTCGTTGCTCATTTAGAAATCCTCTCAGTTTGAAACATAGTAGATAACGACAGGTCATAAACTGTCATTATCCATATTATTTTACCATCTTTGCGCCCAATAGTAAAGCATGCATAATTCTCTGAATTGTAAACGTTTTTTGAACAAAAAATCGGGTTGCGGGTGCGAACGGCTTACCTTAGAATAGATTTCGGAATAAGTTTTATGCGGGGCGCGCCCCGGGAAAGGCATTTTATGAACAGCTTCAAAAAAGACTATCTCAAAAAGATCGATGAATGCATCGCTGCGGGCAGATACAAGGACACCTGGGAGTCGCTCGCGCAGTACCGCGTTCCCGGCGAATACAGCGACTGCAAATTCGGAGTTTTCATCCACTGGGGCATTTTCTCGGTTCCCGCCTACGCAAACGAATGGTACTCGAGGAACATGTACGTTCAGGGCAGCCGTGAGTTTGAGCATCACGTGAAGACCTACGGCCCGCACAAGGATTTCGGCTATAAGGATTATATCCCGATGTTCAGGGCAGAGCGGTTCGATCCGGACGAATGGACGGACCTGTTCAAAGAGGCAGGTTTCCAGTACATGGTGCCGGTCGCCGAGCATCACGACGGCTTCCAAATGTACGGGACCGAGATCTCGCACTGGAACTCGGTCGAGATGGGTCCCCACAGAAACGTGCTCGGCGAGCTGCATGAGTCCGCGCGCAAAAAAGGCCTGCTCGCAGGCTGTTCTTCGCACCGAGTGGAGCACTGGTTCTTTATGGGACCGGGCCGCGAGTTCGAGAGCGATATCACCGACGCCGAGAAAGAAGGCGATTTCTACTGGCCCGCCATGCCTATCGAAGACATGCACGACTCCTTCAGCGAGCCCATTCCCACCGCGGATTATCTCGAGGACTGGCTCGTGCGCTGCTGCGAGCTCGTCGATAAATACAAACCCTCGATATTCTATTTCGACTGGTGGATCCACCACTCGTCGGTAAAGCCGTACCTGCGCAAATTCGCGGCTTACTACTACAACCGCGCCGAAGAGTTCGGCATTCCCGCCGTTATCAACTACAAGCATGAGGCCTTTGCTTTCGGCACCGCGGTTCCCGATGTGGAGCGCGGCAAATTCGCCGACGTCAAGCCCTACGTATGGCAGACCGACACCGCCACGGCCAACAATTCCTGGTGCTATACCACCGAAAACGAATACAAGGACCCGAAAGAGATCGTGCAGAACCTCATCGACATCGTCAGCAAGAACGGCCGCCTGCTCTTAAACATCGGCCCGAAGTCCGACGGAACGATCTGCGATGAGGATGTTGCGATACTCAAAGCGGTCGGCAGGTGGATGAAGTCCAACGGTGAAGCCATCTACGGCTCAAAGGTATGGCGCTCGTGCGGCGAAGGCCCGACAAAGACCGTTGAGGGGCAGTTCGCCGAAGGAAACCAGGCCGAATATACTCCGGAGGACATCCGCTTTACCGCGGGCAACGGATGCATATATGCCTTCGTCCTCAAATGGCCCGAAGACGGACGCGTCACGATCAAATCCCTCGCCGAAGCCGCTCCCGGAAATACGCCTGTTTTCTCAGGCATCATCCGGGATGTCAGGGCATTAGGCTTTGATACCGAGCCCGATGTCACTCGTGATGCTGATGGCCTGCATATTTCCGCTCCCGCGATCGCGAGTGATTATCCCGTCACGTTCAGGATCTCGGTAAACTGATCCGGTTCATACAGACATCATAGGCAAAAAGGGGCTGCCGCACCGTTTGGTGCGGCAGCCCCAGATCATGTCCGTAACCGGTACTTCCTAAGGCAGATGTGTCCGTCTGTGCGGCACCGCGGCTATCGTCAGCCATGCCCGGGACCGGTCACGTTAGTAACTCTGAACTAAAACTCGGGCTCGATCAGTCCGAACGCTCCGTCGTAGCGCTTGTATACTACGTTGACCTCATCCGTGTCACTGTTGCGGAATACATAGAAATTATGTCCGAGCAGCTCCATCTGGATGCATGCCTCTTCTGGATCCATCGGCTTCATAGCGAACTTCTTGACTCTCTCAATCCGGATCGTATCGTCCTCTTCGTACTCCTCCTCTATAAATGCGCGGCTCAGGCCTTCGCCCGCCTGTTTGCTGTCTATGATCTTATTCTTATACTTTTTGAGCTGCTTCTCGATAACATCTTCGACCATGTCGATCGATGCGTACATGTCGGGGCTGGATTCCTCGGCTCTGATTATGTTTCCCTTGACCGGGATGGTGACTTCGATCTTCTGTATATCCTTGTCGACGCTTAAGGTCGCATGAACCTCGGTGTCCGGTGTAAAATAACGTTCAAGCTTGCCTATCTTCTCCTCAACCTGGTTCCTCAGACCGTTTGTTACATTGATGTTCTTGCCGGTAATGATAAACTTCATACGATCACTCCTTTGGGATGAATTCATGTATGCTCCACCCTGTGAAGTCCTCCTTATTGTTTCCACTTTTGTGATGTCGCTTACATGATTGTATTATACCACCCGATGTCATTTTCTTCAATAGTAAGAGTGCGATTATTCACAAAAAATTAATATCCGCAAAGGTTTTATCTGACAATTCACATGTTTTAGAACAATTTGTTCTCTACATTCCCCAATTAGTTAAAATCAAGACTCCAATTCTTTTTTTAGTAAATTTATCACAAATAACAAAACATATTTTCGAGCTTGACGGCTTTTTCAAAGACTACGAATGTGGTGTTTTTTCGTTGACAATGTGGATAACTTCGTGTATAAGTAACCGATTGGCTGTTTTAGGCGTCTGATATGTGGATAACTCGGTTCTGTAACCTTTTGTTTTTCACGTTCTCTGTACCGTGTTCAACATCCGTATTTGTGCAAACTGCACAATTTTACCCTTGTCAATAAGCTTTTTTCAGTTTTAAATATTCGCACAACATTCACATTAACAAACAGTTTATAAATTATTCATTTTTGCGTGTTTATACAGCATAATCTTTTAATCACTTGGGAGCCTGTTCGGGATTGTCCGACAGGCCCTGTCTATGGTATACTTTAGCATAGTCAAAGTCATCTGTTATTAATGATTATAAGAAAGGAGAACCTCATATGAATACATTTGATCTGATAATCATCGGCTCAGGCCCCGCAGGGCTTTCGGCAGCCATTTACGCTGCACGCGCAGAGCTCAACTTTGCGGTTTTCGATCGTTCCGCAGTTCCGGGCGGTCAGGTCCAGAGCACCTACGAGGTTGACAACTACCCCGGCATCCCGGGCGTTAGCGGTCCCGAGCTTTCGGAAAAGATGCGCGCCCACTGCGATAAGCTCGGCGTCAGCTTCATTACCGAGGATATTGTTAATATCACACATGACAACGATCTGTTCACAGTAACCACTTCGGATAACAATACATACACGGCGCGCGCCGTTATCGCGGCGACCGGCGCTTCGCACCGCAAGCTCGAGTGCCCCGGAGAGGAGGAGCTCGCCGGCATGGGCGTTTCCTACTGCGCGACCTGCGACGGCGCTTTCTTCAAGAAGCGCAAATGCGCGGTTGTCGGCGGCGGAGACGTAGCCTTCGAGGATGCGATCTATCTCTCGAAGCTCGCACGCGTCGTATATCTGATCCACCGCAGGGACGGCTACCGCGCGGCTCCCACTCTTGTGAGCCAGGCCAGGGCCGTCGAGAATATCGAGTTCATCACCGATACGGTCGTCAACTCCATCAACGGCTCCGATATGGTCGAGAGCCTGACCCTGTCAAACGTTAAGACGGGCGAGACCTCAAACCTTGAGGTGGACGGCGTCTTCATCGCGACCGGCATCATTCCCGTAAACGTCCTCTTCGGCAAACTCGCCGACTGTGACGAGATCGGCTACATCAAAGCAAACGAAAACTGCGAGACCTCCTGCCCCGGTCTGTTCGTAGCCGGAGATCTCCGCACCAAGCAGCTCCGCCAGATCGTTACGGCGGCAGCCGACGGCGCCAATGCAGTGACGAGCGCCATAAGGTTTTTGGGGTAATACGTAAACGAAGACAAACAAAGACAAGGGGACGGTTCTTCTGTCTGCGAACTAAAGCAGACAGAAGAACCGTCCCCTTGTCTTTACGCCGCCGTCTCCGTGCGGCTTCCCCTCAGCTTTAATACTCCGCGGACGAGATCACGTTTGCCGCGTTCAGCAGCATCTGTGCCGCCTCGCCTCTGGTCAGGCCCGTCTTGGGCTTGAATTTCTTATCCGTCTTATTGCCGATCAGGCCCATCGCCCCCGCAATGGCCACATAACCGGTATAGCCCTTTGCCACGTCCTTTTTATCCTTGTATGAGAGCTTGTAGATATCGAGCTTCGCAACCGCATCAAGCCCCATCGCCGTAACGATGAGTCTGGCGGCTTCCTGACGCGAAAGCGCCTTATCGCCCGCAAACAGGTCCTCTCTGTATCCGATCACGGGCATTCTCATGATCAGCTGCCCGAGCTCCTCCGCCGTGATCTTCTTCGAAGGCTCAAAGCTCTCTCCGGGAAGTCCCACGCCCATGCCGGCCAGGATCTTTATGGCCTTTTCGTACTTGGTGCCCGCGATATCGTTGTACAGATAATCGGTGCGCGCCGCCTCGTATTCATCGCCGTTGTAATTGAGCTGTTTGCCTGTGAACGCGTCAACAAACGCAGGGCTGATCGCAGTCCTGTAAACCAGTCTGACGGTCTGCTCGTTGCCGTAGCCGTAGATGCTGCCGGTGTTCTCGTACTTGTTTACGATCTCGTATACCAGGTCGTAGCCCTCGTATCCCATGTACGCGTCAAACGCCTTAGCTTCGCCGATAATGCCCTTTGCCGACGGAACCTTTGCATCGGTCCAGTTCATGTAGTAGTAATAAACCTTACCCGTGATGCGGTCCACGGAACCGCTGATGCCGTTTGAAGCGAACGGGATGCCGTCGTTATAGCGGGTGTAATCGTAGCCGTACGCGAAAATGTAGTTCCTGCCCATATCGTCGGTATACTGCATATCCGCGTTGTCCGCGCTCAGCTGTACCTGCGCGAATCTCTCGCCCTCGAAGCTCTTAACGAACTCCTCGAAGATGTTCCTGCACTGCTTCTTGGAATAATTGAACTTAATGCCCTCGATCTCCTGATCGGAGTAATAGTACATGCCCTTGGTCGAAGCCGAATAGCTTAAGAGTTTTCCGGTCGCGGCATCGACGGTCGCTCTCGCGTATGCCCTGTAATAATCGCCCTTTTCGTAATCCTCGGGACGGTTGTCGCGCATCGTGATAACCCAGGTGTAGCGGTCCTTGTACTCATTTAAGTTCGCGGTCACGCTGTTGATATTCTCATCAACGAGCAGGTATTTGTTCGACTTGATGAGCTTTACCGCGTCATCGGAGCTGATGAGGTTCTGCAGCTCGGCTATCCTCCTGATCTCCGCATCGGAAAGCTTTGCTTCGTAGCCCCTGCCGTTATCCGCAGTGTTGACAGCGTCTTCATCGGCCGCTTCCTTGCTGCCGTACTCGGGATCATCGCCCCAGTAATTCTTCTTGGTATATATCTTGCCGCTCTTTGCGTCCGCAGCGATATAACTCATAGAAGGCGCGTAAGCCAGGAATACCTTCTCATTGCCGTCCTCATCGTATCCCACATAATAACGGGGGATCATCTCGAGTTTTTTGCCGATCTTTTCCTTTGCCGCATCGGCTCCGATCAGCTTATCCGCCGACGGAACCGCCGCCGTATAATTCCAGTTCGCGTCCGCGCTGATCAGATTGCCGTCCTTATATCCGATCATGATCGCGATATAGTTATCGGGCATCTCGATATTGTTCTCGATCCTTCTGTAAATGAATCTGTACGCCGCTCTGTAGTACTGATAGTTGGTGCTCTTGAGCACTACATGGCCCTTTGCCTCGGGGAAAAGACGCGCAAGCAGCGCCTCAGCCGCAGGCGCGAGCTCCTCGGCGGTCTTGTCGGGCACACCGCTTGTCAGGCCGTTCTCATAGCTGCTCATATTGAGGATATGAGCCTCATCGTCGCAGTTCACATTGACCGTCTTTGCCGAATCAGCGGTAGTCCAGTTGAAATACCAGGTTGCCTTCTCACCGTAGTTGTTGTAGTTGTAACGGAACTCGGTGTACTCGTCGGGCAGCTCCAGCTTTGTCTTGATCTTGAGCAAAACATCTGTCATCTGCTCCTGTGTTTCCTCATTTGCCGCACTGACTCCTGTGGGCGCACCGGTATAAACGGTTCCGATAACGAGCGCCAGCACCAGCATTAAGGTAATTAAGCGTTTCCTCATAAATACTCCCTTCCCGCATCCGTCTTTGTGCCCCTCGCATATGCCGCAGGGCCCCGGGATGCCTCATTGATTGTTCCGTGTATTAGACGACTAAAACCGGATGAAGGTTCCAAAAAGATTATAAAACTTTTTCGGGCCTTCGTAAAGAAACCGGACCACCGGTTATCCGGTCCTCCGCCAAATATAAAACCCCTCCGGCGGAGCCTGTCCGTCGAAGGGGCGTTTGCCTTGCGGCTGATATACTGTTGTACCGGGGCGTATGCTCAGGCGGTGATCGTGGTACCGGTCCTGCCGTTGATGCCATCCTTTGCCTTTTCGAGCAAAGTGATCAGCGCTTTGCGGCCGGGCTTTGAAGCCGCGAACTCGCATGCCGCCTGAACCTTCGGGAGCATCGAACCGGGCGCGAACTGGCCCTCCTCGGCATATTTCTTAGCCTCTTCGACAGTCATCCGGTCGAGCCACTGCTCATTTTCCTTTTTGAAATTGATAGCGACCTTTTCAACCGCCGTAAGAATGATCAGGTAATCCGCGTCGAGGTCGCGTGCCATTACCGCGCTCGCGAAATCCTTGTCAATGACCGCGGATGCGCCCTTTAAGTGGTTTCCGATAAGCGTAACGGGAATACCGCCGCCTCCGCACGCGATAACGATCTCGCCGTTATCGACCAGCTTGCGGATAGCGCTTATCTCGACTATCTCTATCGGCTTGGGAGAAGCAACCACGCGTCTGTAGCCGCGTCCCGCGTCTTCCTTCATGATGTAGCCGTTTTTCTCGGCAAACTCCTCTGCTGTTTCCTTGTCCATGAAACGTCCGATGGGCTTGGTAGGGTTCTTGAACGCGGGGTCCTCGGGATCCACGCGTACCTGTGTGACCATCGATACCACGGGCTTTTCAAAGCCGCGGTTCAGCATCTCCTCACGGATCGCATTCTGCAGATCGTATCCGATGTAAGCCTGACTCATCGCAACGCATACAGACAGCGGTGTGGGGCCCTGTGAAGCCTCAATGCGGCTGTATTCGAGCATCGCCTGGTTGATCATGCCGACCTGGGGCCCGTTGCCGTGGGAAATAACGACATCATGCCCTTCCTCGATCAGATCCACGATCGCGCGCGATGTGATCTTGACAGCGGCCATCTGCTCCGGAAGCGAATTTCCGAGCGCGTTGCCGCCGAGTGCTATAACTATTCTGCTCATCCAATATGCCTTTCTGTTGCTCTCTCTTCGAGCATCTTCAGAACCTTGGCGGGATCCTTGACCTTTGCGAGGAAGATCATGGCCGCGATGATGTAAGGCTTGAAGCTTGCCTGCTTATACAGAGGTGTGCGGTAGCGGTCGAATACACTCGCGTCAACTTCGCCTTCCTTGCAGCTGATGCCTGTGATATCTGCGGGCAGGCAGTGCAGGTACAGAGCCTTGCCGTCCTTTGTGAGCTTCATCATTTCCTCGGTGCATGCCCAGTCCTTATGCTCAGCGTTCTGCGCAAGGAGTCTCTTCTCGAGAGCCTTGATGCCGTCGGTATCGCCGTTGCCGTAGAGCTCGGTTCTCTCCTCCATAGCTTTGAAAGGAGCCCAGCTCTTGGGATAAACGATGTCGGCATCCTTAAATGCCTCTGCCATGCTGTTGGTCTTTTTGAACGATCCGCCCGAAGCGGCTGCGTTCTTCTTTGCTACTTCCTCAACCTCGGGCATAACCTCATATCCGTCGGGATGAGCCAGGACAACGTCCATACCGAGACGTGTGAACAGGCCTATAACGCCCTGGGGAACCGAAAGAGGCTTTCCGTAGGAAGGCGAGTAAGCCCAGGTCATGGCTACTTTCTTTCCCTTGAGGTTCTCTACGCCGCCGAACTCATGGATAACATGGAGCAGGTCCGCGCAGCACTGCGTGGGATGATCGATGTCGCACTGAAGGTTAACAAGGGTGGGACGCTGTTCGAGAACTCCGTCCTCGTTTCCTGCCTTAACCGCGTCGGAAACGGCATGCATGTAAGCATTGCCCTTGCCGATGTACATATCGTCGCGGATACCGATAACGTCAGCCATGAAGCTGATCATATTCGCGGTCTCACGAACGGTCTCGCCGTGAGCGATCTGGCTCTTGCCCTCGTCGAGGTCCTGAACCTCAAGTCCGAGCAGGTTGCATGCCGATGCGAACGAGAAACGTGTACGTGTCGAATTGTCACGGAACAGTGAGATACCGAGTCCGCTCTCGAAGATCTTGGTTGAAATATTGTGCTCACGGAGATATCTGAGCGCGTCGGCAACGGTAAAGAGTGCCTCGATCTCCTCATCGGTCTTCTCCCAGGTAAGGAAGAAGTCGTTGTTGTACATCTCCTTGAAGTTCAGCTTATTGAGTTTGTCAATGTAAGCCTGAAGGTTTTTGTCCATGCAGATATCCATAGTCTTTAGATTCCTTTCGGTAGTTTGTATTTATGGCCGGACGCGCATCGGGCAGCCGGCCCGGTGCACTGCTTACTGCTCAACGTAAAGTGTGGGGAGTCCTGCGTATACTGCCGCGCAGGTGACAAGATCCTGCTTCCAGGTGTGCTCGTTCGGGAAATGAGCCTGTGACTCGGCTCCGGGTCCGAAACCGATGCAGGGGATGCCGTTGCGGCCCATGATCGTAACGCCGTTGGTCGAGAATGTCCACTTGTCCGTAAGAGGACGAGCCTTACGCATAGCGACGGTCTCTTCGGCTCCGATTCGCTCATCGCCGTAGCAGCCCTTGTATGAAGCCTCGAGAGCCTTTGTGATCTTGTGATCCTTCGGGATAACCCATGTCGGGAAATAGCACTCGATCGGGTAAACCAGACCGGTGTATGAAGGACGGTCGTAATTGTACATCGAAACGGTTACGTCCTTGCCGTATTTCTTAACTGCGGGCAGCTGACGGATCTCCTCAAGGCAGCTCTCCCATGTCTCACCCGCGGTCATGCGGCGGTCAAGCGATACCGCGCAGGAATCCGCAACAGCGCAGCGGCTGGGCGAAGTGAAGAATATCTGTGAAGCGGTGATGGTGCCGCGTCCGAGGAAATTAGCCTCTTCCCACTCGGGATTGTATTTTTTGTCGAGCATCTTCACGAGACCCTTGATCTCGGTGGAATCTGCCGCATCGTTCTCATTGAGTGCACGAACATCCTGAAGGATGTCTGCCATCTTGTAAATAGCGTTGTCACCGCGCTCGGGAGCCGAGCCGTGGCACGAAACGCCTACTACGTCAACACGGATCTCCATACGTCCGCGGTGTCCTCTGTATATACCGCCGTCGGTAGGCTCTGTGGAAACAACGAATTCGGGGCGAACCTTATCCTCACGGATAATGTACTGCCAGCACAGACCGTCGCAATCCTCTTCCTGAACGGATCCTACTACCATGATCTTAACGTCTGCGGGGATCAGGCCCATATCCTTCATGATCTTCGCACCGTAAACGGACGAAACGATTCCGCCGAGCTGGTCGGAGGTTCCGCGGCCGCCGATATCGGTCTCGGTCTCATAGCCCTCGTAAGGATCGAACTTCCAAAGATCCCTGTAGCCGATACCTACGGTATCAATATGTGCATCGTAAGCGATAATGCGGCTTCCGCTGCCCATGTAGCCGATAACGTTACCCTGGGGATCGATCAGCACTTCGTCGAAGCCGACCTTGCGCATCTCTTCGGCGATACGGTCCGCATGACCCTTCTCGTCCGCGCTCTCTCCGGGGATCCTGACAAGCTCACGCAGGAACTTTGTCATATCCTTCTCGTAACTTGCCGCTGCCGCTTTGATCTTTTCAAAATCCAAACTCATAAATACCTCCTCTTTTAGTCAGGTCAAACCTGCTTTTTATCACCTATAAACCTGCTTACATTATACTCTCGCCAAAATATTTTGTAAAGACAAAATATTTTTGTTCGACTCTTAATTTCACTAATTTTCTCCTACTTTTCCCCCGATTCACAAAGACAAAGAGACGGCTCTTCCGTCTGATGTTTTACCAGACAGAAGAACCGTCCCCTTGTCTATTATTTTTCGTTTATTTTACGTCTACGGTACGTACGCCGGCGAGAGCCTTAATGGCGTCAACCGAGCCCGCGGGCGCGTCCTTCGCGTCGATCAGGCAGTAGCCGACCTTGCCGCGCTGTCCGTCCTTAACCGCATTGATCACAAGACCTACGCCGTTAACCGCCGCAACCATGTCGAAGCCGGGAGTCGCGTCGTAGCGGATCGCGATGCGCTTGCCCTGCTTTGCGCCGAGATCTACTCTCGGATAGTTTACGGAATTGATGATGTTGCCGTTCTCGATGAAGTCCATCGCCTGCTTAACCGCCATGGCAGCGCAATTGTCCTCCGCCTCTTCGGTCGAAGCGCCGAGATGGGGAGAAGCGATGCAGCCGGCCATCTGAGCCGACTTTGCGTTCGGGAAATCGGAAACGTACTTGCGAACCTTGCCGGAAGCCAGAGCCTCGGCCATCGCATCGTCGTCAACCAGCAGATCGCGCGCGAGGTTCAGAACGATAACGCCGTCCTTCATCAGAGCGATCTTCTCCGCGTTGATCATCTTCTTTGTATTCTTCTCCGGATCGGGATCGTCGATCAGCGGAGTATGTACGGAAATGAAATCCGACTGCCTGTAGATCTCGTCGCGCGATGTAACCATCGTGATCGCGGGATCGAGTGCAGCCTTGGCAGCGTCGGAAAGGAAAGGATCGAAGCCGATAACCTTCATTCCGAGAGCGAGAGCCGCATTGC
>JAEEXY010000036.1 GCA_016288005.1 Lachnospiraceae bacterium | reverse complement strand
TGAAAGACGGCCGAGTGTCTGGCCTTCCGCATCGATCACATACCACTTGCGCTCAATAGACTTGCCGCTGGGCATATAACTCTTTGTTGTATCCATTGTAGTTCCTCCTTATAAAATCTACTGCTCATAAAGCCGGCGGACAGTTTGCTGTCCGCGCTTTTTCTGACGTAATCCATTAATTAACAATCCTTTTACGTTCAGACCATGCACAAGTATACTTGCCCCGGCCGCGTATGTCAACAAAAAAGTTGTCAGTTTTTTGAAAATATTTCAAATTAAAACAGGATATGTCATCTGTAAAATGACATATCCTGCCGTCGTCATAGATTTTCGATCATTCTCTCATGATCTTGTTCAGAATATCCATGTATTCTCCGCAATACTTCTCGTAGATCGGCTGCATCAGTGAGCGGATGTGCTCGGTCTCTTCGGCGCTCAGGGTGGTCACCTGTACGCCGTTAGCCAGCGCAGTCTCGCGTGAGCTTTCCACTCTTTCCTTCCACATTTCCCGCTCGTATTCGGAGGACTCCTCCGCGCACTCAAGTATGATCCTGCGGTCCTCCTCCGAGAGCAGATTCCAGGTGTGCAGCGAACAGAGCTGCATCTCGGGAACTCTGGTGTGCTCGTCCTCGCAATAATACTTTGCGACCTTATAATGGTCGGTATCCTCGTAAGAGGGCCAGTTGTTCTCGGCTCCGTCGATCGTTCCGAGTTCGAGCGCGGAATAAACTTCCTCGTAGCTTAACGGCACTGCGCGGGCTCCGAGCGCATTGATCATGTCAACCATCAGGTCCGACTGCTGCACGCGGATCCTGAGCCCCTCCAGGTCCTTCAGGGTCCTTACCGGGTGAACGGAAGTGTAGAAGTTTCGCGCTCCCGACTCGTACCAGGACAGGCCGCACAGGTCGATCTCCTTTACCGCGTTCAGGAAATGGTCTCCGATGTCTCCCTCGAGTACGGACCACATATGTTCAGCGTCATCGTACAGATACGGCATCTGGAGGACATTCAGCTCGGGATAGAATTCGGCCAGCTGCGAGAGCGATACTCTCGCGAAATCCACGCCGCCGTACTGCATCTGCTCGAGAACCTCGGCTTCGCGTCCGAGCTTTGCTGAGGTATACACAACGACCCTTATCCTGCCGTCCGTCCGCTCTTTTACGAGATCTGCGAAACGGTACGCGCCCATCGAAGTCGGATAACCGTCGGACTGGTTTTCGGCATACGTAAAGACGTATTCCGGCTCGGGCTCCCTGTGCAGGAGCTTCACCGCAATACTGACCGCGATCAGTATGATCAGTACAGCCAATACGGCAAAAGCGATCTTTTTCCTCTTCATATGATTCCCCGAATGATCCTGTACTCCGTCGGAGTCATGCCTTCCATGCGTTTAAATACCTTGGTGTAATAGTTTGAATCCCTGAAACCGACCTTTGAGCTGATATCCTTAACATTGACCGTAATGTCGTTTAAGAGCTCCTTTGATCTCTCGACGCGCAGCTCGGTCAGATACAGAACAAAGCTCTTTCCGAAGCAGTCCTTGAATATCTTGCAGAAATACGGATCGGAATAATGCAGCGCGCTCGCCGCGTCCGAAAGTGAGATATCCCTTACATAGTTCTCGTCGATAAAATCCGCGATCAGTTTTTTGATGGCGGCCTGTTTTACCGAGGAAAGCTCCTCCTTGTCGGGGATCGCGGCGATCAGATTGCGTTTCTCGTTGCCGCCGTTCTCGGCTATTTTTATAGCTTCCTCGATGACGGTGACCAGCTCGTTTTCGCTGACCGGCTTTAAGAGATAGTCGAGAGCGCGCACCCTGATGGCCTTCTGCGCGTAATCGAATTCGTCAAACGCCGTGAGGAAAACGATCACGCAGGCATCGTCGTCGCGCCTTATGATCTCCGCGGCATCGAGCCCGTTTATGCCGGGCATCGAAATATCGAGCACCGCGATGCCGCACTTTTTTTCGCGCCACAGATCCACAGCTTCGCGTCCGTTGCAGGCGGGATACACCTCCACGTCCGGGCCGAACGCCTCTTCAAGTATTTTCTTGACGACGGCCTTTTCGATCGGCTCGTCGTCAGCCACAACAATCCTTATCATGTCGCTCCTTCGCTGCTGAGGGGGATAGTGAACTTTACCACCGTACCCTCACCCTCGATGCTGTCTATCTCAAACCCGGCATTCTCGTACAAAAGCTTGAGCCTGCCGTAAATATTGCTGATGCCTATCGTATTCCTGTCAAGCCCCTCATTGGAGAGCTCGCTGCGGATCTGCGCAAGTTTTTCCGGCGCTATGCCGGCTCCGGTGTCAGATACCACGACGCTCAGCATCTTCTCCGCGCTGTCGTTCAATGAGGTAAATACGTGGATGCGTATGTAGCCGCCCTCCTCCTTCTTTGCCAGACCGTGTATGATGCTGTTCTCGATGATCGGCTGGAGCACAAAGGTCGGAACATTTGTCTTGAGCAGCGACTCGTCGCAGTCGATCACGCACTTGATCCTCTCGCCGAAACGCATCTCCTGCAGATACATGTAATCCTTGATCATCGCGAGCTCCTGCTCGAGGCTGATCTCATTCTCCTCGGTCCTTAAGATGTATCTTAAGAGCGATGACAGGGCGTTGATCATCTTGTCGGTCGTTGCCGCGTCCTCAAGCTTTGCCATGCCGCTGATCACGCAGAGCGTATTAAAGAGGAAATGCGGGTTGATCTGATTCCTGAGCACCTTGTAGCGCATTTTCACAAGGCGGTTCTCGGCGTCGATCTTTTCGAGTTCCTCGGCATGGAGTCTGTCGAGCGCGACCCTGTTCTCCTCTAAGGTCCTGATGTATTCGGAGGTCGCGAACTTCATCTTGTTGAAGGCATGCACGAGGTCTCCGATCTCATCCTTGTTGTCGACCGTCACGTCCTCGACGGACAGGTCGTTCGCCGCTATTTTCCTCGATGCGTCCGCCAGTTTTTCGATAGGCTCCACGAGTGTTTTGCTCATTGCGGACGAGGTCTTTGCGACAACGGTTATCATTATCACGGCCACGGTCAGTATGACCGCCGGGAAAAAGAACAGGAACGGGAAGCGCTGCTTGTAGAAATCGTTGACCGCTTTGCTCGTCAGCGACATCAGCGTGCTGCCGTAGCTTTTGAGGTAGTCCTGCATTTGAAAAAGCTTGTATTCCTGCACCAGGTATTCGGGCGAGAGCGGATCGATCTTAAAGAACGCGGCGCACTCCTGCCTGTATATGATGAACGCGCGCTCGGTCTTGCCGGTCCAGGCCAGTCTTTCCTCGCCTATCCTGCGGTAATCCTTTTGCAGCCCGCTCACGGCCCTGGCGGTATCGTCCATCAGTTTGTCGAGCTCCGCGCGGGAGATGTCGCCTCTGGTGTAATCACCGAAGCCCTCGGATTCGAGCTCGACCGCCTCCACGAGGGAGCCTACCAGCTCATTGCTCTGGAGGGAATACCTGAAATCCCAGAGCGATATCTTTATGGTCCATATATCAAGCAAAACCGTCATGAGAATTATGGCAAAGACAATAAAGACCATGGCGGAGATTTTCTCTTTGAGAGATCTGTCGCTCCACCCGGCCTTCATTATTCTGCTCCATGCATGTTCTCCGGCGGTTTTACTCATCTGTCTATCCTATTTTTCTGTTCACATAATCGATGAACTCTTCTCTTTTGTCACCGAGTATCCGGTTAAAAAGGAAATATCCGGAGCCTCCGGCAAGCTTTAGTACCACACAGTCACCCGTATCGATGACCTTGCTCACGCGGCTCCAGACTATACGGTCCGAGCGCTCTCCCGCTTCCACGCGGAGTCCTTCGCTGCCTGCCTCAAGGACCAGTCCCCGGGGTATCGCGAGCGCATAGCCCTTTGCCCTCAGATACACTCCGAGAGGCTGCACTGCGGGGATCAGCAGGCACATCAGCACCATGACCGCCTGTGCGAGCGGGGAGGCGCCTTTAAAGAATCTGAGCGTCAGAAGGACAGCCGCAATAAAGAAGACGATATTGCAGATGCCGACCGGCGATCTGTACGTCTTCTTCATGGACATCTTGAAAAAATCAAAAGGCGTGGCCTTAACCTCAAATCTGTAATCCATACTTTCGCTCCGTACGTGCTTATTTTACTATTAATCGCCGGCACAGGGCAAGTATAATCTTACCCCGTGCCGGCCGCTACAGAAGGACAATGCTTCAGAGAAAGTCTTGTTTATTTCATGAAGATGTTCGGCAGGAACATGCACAGGTCGGGTATGAAGGTGATCAGCATAAGCGTGATCAGCATGCATACATAGAACGGGATCGTCGCTTTTACGACTCTTTCCATCTTAACCTTGCCCACAGCCGAGCCGATGAAGAGTACCGCGCCTACTGGAGGTGTCAGCAGTCCGATACCGCAGTTGAGTACCATGATGATACCGAACTGTACCGGATTGATGCCTATCGCTGTCGCTATCGGGAGCAGAATGGGTGTCGCGATCAGAATGATCGGCGACATGTCCATTATGCATCCGAGGAACAGTAATATCAGGTTCATCAGCAATGCAATGATAACCTTGTTGTCGGTGATGCCGATGATCGCCTTTGCCGCGAGATCCGGAACATGCAGCGTGGTCAGGCAGTAGCCGAACGCGCATGAGGTCGAGATCAGGATCAGTACGATCGCGAGCGTGTCAACGCACTGCTCGAGTGCTTTCCATACGCCCTTCCAGGTGAGTCCCCTGTAAATGAATACGCTTACCAGCAGTGAATAGATAACAGCGATCGCCGCAGATTCGGTAGCGGTGAACATACCGCCTACAACGCCGACTACGACTATGATGACCGCTGCCAGCGCCCAGAAGGATTTGAACAGCTGCTTTAAGAGCTTGATCAGCGAGAATTTCTCACCCTTCGGGTAATGTCTCTTTTTGGAAATGATGAACGAACCTACCATCAGCGAGATCGCGAGTATCGCGCCGGGGATATATCCCGCGAGGAACAGGCTGCCTACGGATACGCCGCCCGCCGCCATCGCGTAAATGACCATGTTGTGGCTCGGGGGAACCAGGAGTCCCTCACACGACGAAGTGATCGTAACCGCGGTCGAGAAATCGTCGTCATAACCCTGATCGACCATCATGGGGATCAGGATGCTGCCCAGGGACGCGGTGTCCGCTGCTGCGGATCCCGAGATGCCGCCGAAGAAATACGACGCCACGATATTAACCATCGCCATGCCGCCGGTCATCCAGCCTACGAACGCGTTGGCGAGGTCTATCAGTTTTTCCGAGATACCGCCCGATCCCATCAGCACGCCCATCGTGATAAAGAAGGGTACCGCCATCAGAGAGAACGAGTTGATGCCCTTTACCATCTGCTGACATACCGTTGTGATCGGCACGCCGCGGTAGAGGAAGCAAAGTATCGAGGAAATGCCTACCGCATACGCGATAGGGAATCTGAGAGCTATCATCAGTAAGAAGGAGCCCAGCAGAATGATTATCGCGATTGTATTAGCACTCATGCCTTTTCCTCCTTCTTCTCGGGCTCAGCCTTTGCAGCTCCGGCTTCTGTTTTTGCGGTGCCGGCTTCGGCCGTCTCATTGCCGAGCATTTTGTTTATCTGCCTGTAGATCGCTTCAAGCTCGAATATGATCATTGCGAAGCCTGCGAGCGGAACAGGGAAATACATCCAGAATTTGGACAGGAAAGGCATACTGATGTAGGTGCCCTTCGCGCCGATGCCCGTCGCGTATTTCCAGCCTACGACCAGCATTACGACGCCGAACGCAAGGACCGCGATCTGCGAGATCAGGTCGAGCACGTTCAATGCCTTTTTCGAGATGTATTTGTCAAACGAAGTCATCCTGATATGGCTGCCCTTTCTGATCGCGAGAGCCGCGGAAAGCACCGCCATGTAGGTCATCAGAGTGAGTACGACCTCTTCGGTCCATGCCGGGTCGGGTATGGCGGGCACAAAACGGCCGAGTACCGCCAGACAGGTGATCAGGATGTCGCCGATAAGAAATATCTTGCATATGAACAGGACTGCCTTGTAAACCGCGTCATAAGCGGGTTTGAGCCTGTCAAGCGAAGTCAAAAAACCCTTCATACATATCTCCGTTCCTGAAAAATCAAAGGCGCACAGATGTCCGTCCATGCGCCTTCGACAATCAATCAGTGTTTATTTTGAAGAAAGAATCTTCTGATATAAGTCTTCCAGGCCCTTTGTGTTTTCGGTGATAACGTCCTTAACAGCATCCTGCCAGGGTGTGATATCGGTTACTTCAACGATATTGCAGCCGTTAGCCTTGAGCTCCTTCAGAACCTCGTCTTCCTTTGCCTGCGAGTTCTTCTTGTTGTTCTCCTGAGCGTACTTGCCGGCTTCCATGAGGATGTTCTGCTGGTCCTTTGTAAGCTTGTCCCAAACGGGAGTGGCAACTACGATCTCGATAGCGCCGAGGGTGTGGCCGTCAAGGATCATGTTGTTGGCAACCTCGGGGAACGAATTCGACTTGTAGTTTGCGATGGGCTGCTCCGCACCGTCAACAACGCCGGTGGAAAGAGCGGAATAGAGCTCACCGAAAGCAACAACTGTAGGCGAAGCGCCAAGGCCCTTAACAAGACCGTTCATAACGGGGTCGTTCGAAACACGCAGCTTCATGCCTGCGAGATCGCCGATGCTGTTAACGGGTTCCTTTGTGAAGAAATGACGGAAACCTTCCTCGCCGTAGAAAAGACCCTTAACGCCGAGCTTCTTCTCATAGGACTCATTGAGGAACTCCTCTGCCAGCGGGCTGGTAGCGAATTTCCAGAAATGCTCTCTCGACTCAAATGTGTAAGGGAGTGAGAGAAGAACCGACTTCTCTGCGCCGTAAGATGTGAGCGAGAAAGCCGAGATTCTCGAGATGTCTGCCGAGCCTGCTCCTGCGAGCATAGCGTCGAGAACGTCATTCTCCGAACCGAGAACACCGCTGTACTGAACATCGATGATGATCTGGCCCTTGGAGAGCTCTTCAACCTTTGCCTTAAAATCTGCCGCTACCTGTCCTACGATGGTATCCTGAGGGTTAACCTCCGCGTAAACGAGAGTGATGGGGCCTGCTGCCTCCTCCTTTTTGCACGCCGCAAGTGAAGAAAGCGCAAGGATTGCAACCAGTACGATTGCCAAAATACGTTTTTTCATAATGGATCCTCCTCCAAAAATATAAGTGTATTAACACTTGTTGCATAATTTATTATATTTTTGGGAAGGTTCTAAAAAAATCGTAAATATTTATGATTCGTGGGAGAATTTTAAGATAGTTCAGAAAATGAAATGATCCCGGGAGTTTTGAGCCTCCCGGGACCTGTTTTACTTAAGGATATTCGATTCGGACCAGCGTCAGTCCTTCGGGCGGCAGTGTAGGACCTGCCTGCCCTCTGTCGCGCGATTCTATGATGTCCTTTACTCTTTCGGGCTCCATCGCCCCTCTGCCTGCCTGCAGCAGCGTGCCCGCGATGATGCGGACCATGTTGTAGAGGAAGCCGTTGCCCCTGAGCCGGATGATGATGCAGTTCTCATCGTAGCCCTCGCCCCGGATGACCTCCGCAGAATATATGGTCCTGACAGTGGTCGTGACCTGCGCGCCCGCAGAGCAGAAACACAGGAAATTGTGCTCACCCTCGATGTATTTCGCCGCAGCGCTCATCGCGTCGATATCGAGATCGTGATGGTAAAAGTATGTGTACCTCCGGTTGAGAGGATTCGGATGTTCGTCGTTGAAAATACGGTATTCGTAGGTCTTTACGCAGTTAACGCGCCTCGGATGGAAATTCGGCTTAACCTCGCAGCTCGAACGCACGACAACGCTGTCCGGGAGCCGCCTGTTGAGGGCAAAGCTGAACTTTTTCGCGGGGATCGGGGACCCGGTATCGAATACGGCCACATTGTCGAGCGCATGTACGCCCGAATCGGTGCGGCTCGCGCCGATAACCTCGATCTGCTCGCCGGTAAGGTCGCGAAGCGCCTTGTTCAGGACTTCCTCGACCGCCAGCCCGTTCGGCTGCTTCTGCCATCCGACGAAGTCCGTGCCGTCATAAGCGACTCTGAGCATTATTCTGCGCATTTTCCCTCCTGTTCAGAAATGGGTTTTATCCGTTTACGATTCCTATCCCCACACGTCACCGGCGCATAATTCTCCGGTTTGACTGTCCCGGCAACCGGTTCTGTCCGCCGTTTCCGTTTGTCGTACCGTATGCTCCGGCATCCGGATTACGGCACGATAATGATGACTGCCAGATATGCCGCCATTACCGCCACTGCTCCGAGATCCCGTTTTTTGTATTTAAGCGGGTGAAGCTTGGTCCTGCCCTCACCGCCGTGATAGCAGCGGGCCTCCATCGCCTGCGCGAGGTCTCCCGCTCGCCTGAACGCCGAAACAAACAAAGGCACGAGTATCGGCAGCATCGCCTTTGCCCTCTTGATTATGTTTCCCGTCTCAAAATCCGCGCCGCGCGCAAGCTGCGCTTTCATGATCTTGTCGGTTTCTTCGAGCAGTATCGGTATGAACCTGAGTGCTATCGACATCATCATCGCGATGTCGTGTACGGGGAACTTAAATATCTTAAGCGGCGCGAATATCCTCTCCATCGCCGCAGTGAGCGCCGTGGGAGTTGTCGTATAGGTCATGAGCGATGTGCCCGTTACCAGCAATATGAGCCGCAGTCCCATGAAGCCGGCATTCCTCAGGCCCTCTTTGGTGATGCTTATCTTCCACCAGCTCCACAGTTCCTCGCCTTTCGTGGTCAGCAGATTGATGATCACCATGAAAATGAGCAGGAAAAGCATCGGCTTCATGCCCTTGAATATGAACTTTGCAGGGACCTTTGATATCGCGACCGTCGCTGCCAGGAACAGCACGACGGGGATAAAGCCCCAGAAGGTCTTGAACAGGAACAGCGTCACGATATACAGCACCGTTCCCGCGAATTTGATGCGGGGATCCAGCCTGTGGATGAACGATTCCGCCGGGTAATACTGTCCCAGTGTAATGTCTCTTAACATGTCTTTCTCTTTCTTTTATGTGATCTCTTAAGCTGCTGTATTGCCTGCATCAGCCTATAAGTCTCCTCAGCTCCGCCTCAGCCTCATCCGGCGTAAAGATATCGGTGCGCACATCAAAACCCTCGGCTTTAAGCCTCATGAACAGCCTCGTAACATCGGGCACATCGAGTCCCATCGCCGTCAGCTCCTCAGCATGCGTAAATACCTCATGCGGCGTGCCGTCCATCGCGATATAGCCGTCATTCATAACGATGATGCGGTCCACATACTCGGCCACGTCCTCCATGCTGTGCGATACGAGCACAACGGATATCCCCCTCTCACGCCTGATCCCGGCGATCATGTCGAGTATCTCGCGCCTACCGCCCGGATCGAGTCCCGCCGCGGGCTCGTCAAGGATCAGCACCTTCGGCTTCATCGCGAGCACGCCCGCTATAGCCACTCTGCGCTTCTGTCCGCCCGACAGGTCGAACGGCGACGCGTCGAGCAGTGACTCGTCTATCCCTACGGATTTGAGGGCCTCGTAGGTCCTCATTTCGGCCTCTAACTGAGGCAGCCCCATATTGTTTGGTCCGAACAGCACATCCTTTGTTACGCTGGTCTCAAAGAGCTGGTATTCGGGGTACTGGAAAACCAGTCCCACCTCGGTCCTGAGCTTTTTCAGGTCAAAACCGTCGCCGCAGATATCCGCGCCGTCGTAATATACCGTGCCCGCCATCGGCTTTATCAGACCGTTCATATGCTGGACCAGAGTCGATTTGCCCGAGCCCGTATGCCCTATGAGCCCTATGAACTCGCCCTCGCCGATCTCGAGGCAGATATTGCGCAGCGCGGCCTTTTCAAAGGTCGTGCCCGGATTAAATATATGGCTTACATGTTCAAGTTTTATTCCCATAATCGCGATGTTCCTTATCTGCCATACTTTTCGCGGAGAGCCTCCGCAAACTCCTCATCGTTTAAGACCACTTTGCCGAGTCCGATCTTAAAACCGAGCTCTGTAACCGCAGGTACTTCCAGCTGATATTTCTTCAGTTCGTCCGCCTTTGCGAAGACCTGCCTCGGCGTACCGTCCATAACGGGTCGCCCCTTGTCCATGACGATCACGCGGTCCGCGCCCGCCGCCTCATTCATATAATGCGTGATAAGAACTATTGTAATCCCCTCTGTGCGGTTGAGCTCATGCGCGGTCGCTATGACCTCCTTGCGCCCTATAGGGTCGAGCATTGCCGTAGGCTCGTCAAATACTATGCACTTGGGCTTCATCGCCAGGATACCGGCAATGGCTACACGCTGCTTCTGTCCGCCCGAGAGGCGGTTCGGCGAGTTGAAACGCTCCTTTGTGAGCCCGACCCGCTCAAGGGCTTCACTCACGCGCTTTTCCATCTCTTCGGTCGGCACGCCCATATTCTCGGGGCCGAACGCTACTTCTTCCTCAACGGTCTGTCCTATGATCTGATTGTCCGGGTTCTGGAACACCATGCCGCAGCTCTGGCGCACGGTAAGATACAGGCTGTCATCCGTGGTATCGCAGCCGTTTACATATACCTTGCCCTCCTCAGGCACCAGCAGCGCGTTCATATGCTTCGCAAAGGTCGACTTCCCCGATCCGTTCGATCCCAGGATCGCCACAAACTCGCCCTTTCTGATGTGAATGCTCACATCATCGAGCGCCTTCGTGATCCCCTCGACATTGCCTTCCTCATCGCGCCGTATATATTCAAATGTAACGTTCTCTGTTCTGATCATACTTCCGCCTATATCTAAATTGCTGCCCTGCCTAACTCTCACATCTCAAAGCGTGGGTACACATCTTTCTTTGTCTCAACCATTATATCAGCGTCAATACCTTCGGTAAACTCTTTTTTAGCGTGAGTTCTCATCTTTCTCTGTGTTTTCTCATCTCGCAGTGCGTCAGTCATTGGGACGGTTCTTCCGTTCCCTTTACATTGCCGGACAACACGGTACGGTTCTTTTGTCCGCCTCTGTCGGCCACTTTGCGCGGGCGCTGCAGAGAAAACTTCCGGGACTCGTAAAGGACGCCGATACTTAGCAGGAGAAGGACAGTTCCTTCGTGTCCTTCTCCTGCTTATGTAGCGCTGCGTCCGTAGTCGAAGCGAGAGCGTGTCTCCGGAAGTTTTACTCGTCGCCGCCCGCACTGCGGCAACTTCCCGGACAAAAGAACCGTCCCCGTGTCTTCAAAAAAAGGGGACGGAATAACCGTCCCCTTAAAAATCCTTATGAACCTCCCTTATTGATCCGAAAGTGCATCGGCTCAATAAGTATCGGTTTTAATCGAGCTTATACAAGCTCGATCAAAACCTCCATCGCTGCATCGCCCTTACGGGGACCGATCTTTACGATACGGGTATATCCGCCGTTGCGGTTAGCATACTTGGGAGCGATCTCGTCGAAAAGCTTGTCTGCAAGATTGATCTTCTTGGTAGCCTTCTTCTTGCCCGAAGCATCTGTGGGAACCTCGGTAAGCTCATAGAGGAATGCGTTCATCTGACGACGAGCGTGAAGTCTGGAAGGTGAATCCTTCTTGATCTGCTTCTCTACTTCGTCAAATACAGCAACCTTCTTGCCGTTAACTTCTTCCTTAACGCGCTTGCCGTCCTTGTCCTTGCGGGCAACCTTAGCCTTAACCGTAACAGTCTCGAAGTTATCCTTCTCCTTAACTGCCATAGCAATGTACTTCTCTGCGATCTTGCGAATTTCCTTTGCCTTTGTCTCAGTGGTAACGATCTTTCCATGATTAAGAAGAGCAGTTACCTGGTTTCTGAGTAAAGCTTTTCTCTGGTTGGAATTTCTTCCGAGCTTTCTGTAACCAGCCATTTTAATTTCCTCCTGATTTAAGCGACCCTGCTACAGGATATGTCCTGCATGTCCGGTCGGTGATTATTCTTCGCTGCTGTTGAGCTCCAGACCCAGCTCTTTGAGCTTGGCCAGAACTTCTTCAAGTGACTTCTTACCAAGGTTACGAACCTTCATCATGTCGTCGGGAGTCTTATTGGTGAGCTCCTCTACGGTATTGATTCCTGCGCGCTTCAGGCAGTTGTAGGAACGTACCGAGAGTTCCAGCTCATCGATCGTCATATTCAACGTGTTGTTGATGTTAGGATTCTCCTTCTCAGACATAACCTGTGCGGTAACTGCGTTCTCCGAAAGATCGATAAAGGTCTTCAGATGCTCGCTGAGCACCTTAGCCGCAAGGCTGACTGCCTCATCGGGAGCAAGAGTACCGTTGGTCCAAACGTCGAGCGTAAGCTTATCGAAGTCGGTAACCTGTCCGACACGGGTGTCCTGAACGGTCATGTTGACACGCTCAACAGGTGTGTAGATCGAATCGATCGCAATAACGCCTACCGGAAGATCATCGGTCTTGTTCTTATCGGCGCTGATGTAGCCGCGTCCGTTGGTAATGGTCATTTCGATTTCAAGTTTACTGTCCGCGCCGCCGTTGAGCGTAGCGATAACGAGATCGGGGTTGAGGATCTCAACGTCCGAATCAACGCGGATATCGCTTGCCTTGACAACGCCTTCGCCTTCAAAGTCAATGAATGCGGTCTTGGGTTCGTTGCTGTTGTTCTTGATCGCCAGGCTCTTGATGTTCATGATGATCTCAGTGACATCTTCCTTGACTCCGGGAATACCACAAAATTCATGTACTACGCCTGCGATCTTAACGCTGCTTACAGCCGATCCGGGCAGTGATGAAAGCATGATTCTTCTCAAGGAGTTACCAAGTGTTGTACCATAGCCTCTCTCGAGGGGTTCAACAACAAAGCGACCATATTTCTTGTCCTCAGAAATCGTAGCAATCTCGATTGACGGTTTTTCAAAATCGAACATTTATATGAACCCTCCTTATTGTGAAAAATCTTAATATTATTTGGAATACAACTCGACGATAAGCATTTCGTTAACGGGAACGTCGATCTGCTCTCTCGAAGGAGCAGCAACTACCTTACCGCTTAAGTTATCATGATCTGCCTCGAGCCATGCGGGAACTGTCCTGCCGCCGGTAACCTCAAGGATATCCTTATATCTCTGGCCTGCCTTGTTCTTTGCGCTCTCTCTGATCGAGATAACGTCGCCGACCTTAACCTCATAAGAAGGGATGTTAACGGTCTTGCCGTTAACGAGTACATGTCTGTGACCAACGATCTGACGAGCCTCGCTTCTGGTCCTGCCGTAGCCGAGACGGAACATAACGTTGTCCAGTCTGAGCTCAAGGAGCTGCATAAGGTTCTCACCTGTTGTGCCGGTCTTGATCCTTTCAGCCTTATCGAAAAGGTTTCTGAAGGGCTTCTCCAGAACGCCGTAAATGAACTTTGCCTTCTGCTTCTCTCTTAACTGTAAGCCATACTCGCTGACCTTCTTGCCGGATCTTGCGAAGCTTCTGTTTGACTTCTTGTCGATTCCCAGAACTGCGGGCTCGATGCCGAGCGATCTGCACTTCTTTAATACGGGACCCATATCTCTAGCCATATCTTATCTACCTCCTAATTAGACTCTTCTGCGCTTGGGCGGACGGCATCCGTTATGAGGAACGGGTGTTACGTCTCTGATGCTTGTTACATCGATGCCGCAAGCCTGTAATGCACGAATTGCTGCTTCACGTCCCGAACCGGGTCCCTTAACGAAAACGTCAACAGACTTAAGTCCGTGAACAACCGCTGCCTTAGCTGCTGTCTCAGCTGCCATCTGAGCGGCATAGGGAGTAGACTTCTTGGAACCTCTGAATCCGAGTCCGCCTGCGCTTGCCCATGAAATAGCGTTGCCCTCAGCGTCGGTCAGAGTAACGATTGTATTATTAAAAGATGCCTGAATATGTGCCTGTCCGCGGTCAATATTCTTCTTGACACGCTTCTTTGTCACCTTTTTGGTGTTCTTTGCTGCCATAATCTTAACCTAACCTCCTATATTATTTCTTCTTGTTTGCTACTGTACGCTTCGGACCCTTTCTGGTTCTTGCGTTGTTCTTAGTGTTCTGTCCGCGAACGGGAAGTCCCTTTCTGTGACGGATTCCTCTGTAGCATCCAATTTCCTGTAATCTCTTGATATTGAGAGCAACCTCACGGCGAAGATCACCTTCTACCATGAACTCTGCGTCGATGACGTCACGGATCCTTGCAACTTCATCGTCTGTAAGATCGCGTACGCGGGTACTGGGATCTACTTTAGCTTTCTCTAAGATCTTGTTTGAGCTTGTACGGCCGATTCCGTAAATATAGGTAAGGCCGATTTCCACACGCTTGTCTCTCGGTAAGTCAACACCACTGATACGTGCCATAAAACATTTTACCTCCGTTAATGATATAAACCGATAGTTTCACCGGACCGGGGATTACCGGTCCCGGGACGAAATGTGTCCCGTTCATGTCTTTGGACATGAAAAAACGATTCACAATTAAGATACCTTAATCTGAACCTCGTTCAGCCGCTTTAAACCGTGCGCTCGATGCGTAAGCCGTCCGGATGATGATGACATCCGATGCTTAAGACAATAAGCTCATCCCGAGCTAATGTCCACGGTATCACAACTTTTGTGCCGTCCGGCACCGTTGTAACACAGAAAGCAAGTGCTTATATTCAAAACAATATTACCCCGGCTGCCAATGACGCCTTACCGGGAGTCATTGCGGAATCAGCCTTGTCTTTGCTTGTGTCTGGGGTTCTCACAGATAATCCGGATACTACCCTTGCGCTTAATAACCTTGCACTTATCGCAAATAGGCTTTACGGAAGATCTAACCTTCATTTGACACCGCTCCTTTCCATCTATTTTTTGAAAAAAGTCCAACAGATAGACTATATCACGTTGTATTTCAAATTGCAAGCGGAATTTTTATTTATTTATCTCTCCAGATGATCCTGCCCTTTGTCAGGTCATAGGGGGACAGTTCAAGTGTCACTTTATCGCCGGGAACGATCTTGATGAAGTTCATTCTGAGCTTGCCGCTGATGTGGGCCAGAACCTCATGTCCGTTCTCAAGCTGCACCCTGAACATGGTGTTGGGGAGCTTTTCGATAACGGTTCCCTCGATCTCAACAACATCTGATTTTGACATAAAGTGCTTTACTCCTTATCTTAACGGGTCACTTATCGGAAGCCGTGCTGCCAACGGGCGCTCAGGCCTCCAGGATAGCGACTATGTCCTCGAATACCTTGTCAACGTCCTGTGTGCCGTCGACGGTCTTCAAAATACCTTCATTCCTGTAGTAGTCGATAAGCGGCTGTGTCTGCTCATGATAAGCTACAAGACGCTTCTGTACGATCTCGGGCTTGTCGTCGTTGCGGATGTAGAGCTCGCCGCCGCACAGATCGCAGATACCTTCTACCTTTGTGGGGTTGTACTTGATGTGGAAGGTACCGCCGCACTTTGCGCATGCGCGTCTGCCCGACATACGGTTGATGATGTTCTCATCGGGAACATCTACGTCGATCGCGTAATCAAGCCTGTCGTTATTGTCCTTAAGAGCTTTGGTCAGTGCCTCTGCCTGAGGAATGGTCCTCGGAAAACCGTCCAGAACATATCCGTTCCTGCAGTCGTCCTTCGAGAATCTGTCCATGATAAGCTCTAATGTGAGTGAATCGGGAACGAGCTGTCCCTGATCCATATAAACCTTTGCCTTTAATCCGAGCTCTGTGCCCTCCTTGAGGTTGGCGCGGAAAATATCTCCGGTGGAAATATGCGGAACTCCGTATTTTGCGGCGATCTGCTTCGCCTGTGTTCCTTTTCCCGCTCCGGGTGCTCCCAGCATTACAATCTTCATTTCGCTTTCTCCATTAACATTGTAAAAAGGGGACCGGGGTTTTGCCCCGACCCCCCGACTCAGTTTAATAAATGTTTGGATTACTTGTCAAGGAATCCGCTGTAATGACGAACCGCCATCATGGATTCAATCTGCTTCATGGTCTCAAGTACAACACCTACAACGATGATGATCGAAGTAGCCGCGAATGAAACCTGAACCGCAAAGATTCCGGTGAAGAAGATCGGGATTATCGCAACAAGCGCAAGGCTGATCGCACCGATGAACACGATCTTGTTCAGGATATCGGTAAGATAATCCGAGGTGGGCTTTCCGGGACGAATGCCGGGGATGAAGCCGCTCTGCTTCTTCAGGTTGTTCGCAATCTCTATGGGGTTGAATGTAACCGCTGTATAGAAATATGCGAAGAAGATGATGAGTGCGATGTAGATCAGAACACCGAGGGTGTACTTCCACTCGCCGTCACCTCTCTTAAACCAGTTCTGCTGGGTTAAGAGATAAAGTATCTTCTGCCATACGGTGCCGGTCTTGGAACCGGTCGAACCGAAGAATGACGAGATGATAACAGGGAACTGCATCAGCGACATAGCGAAGATTACAGGAATAACGCCTGAAGTGTTAACCTTCAGAGGAATGCTCGACGACTGTCCGCCGACCATCTTACGGCCCTGGATCTTCTTGGCGTACTGTACGGGGATACGTCTCTCTGCATCCTGAAGGAGCACGATAAGAACAACCATAAGTACGATGATCGCAATGATCACGATAGCTGCCACGATGCCCATGATAACGCTCGAAGCACCTGTTACGAAACGCTCAATAAGGGTGCTGACATCCTGGGGAAGTCTCGCAACGATATTGATAAGCAGGATAACAGAGATGCCGTTGCCGACGCCTCTCTGAGTGATCCTCTCACCCAGCCACATAAGGAATGCGGTACCTGCGGTGAATGCCATAACGATCATCGCTACTTCCGTGAAAGTAGTGCTGCCGCTGATGGTGTAGCCCGAATTACCGAAGCTGATAGCCATAGCGCCCGACTCAAGAAGTGCAAGACCGATCGTTAAGTATCTCGAAATAACATTGAGCTTCTCTCTGCCGTCCTCGCCGTCCTTGCTCATTTCCTCGAGCTTCGGGATGGCGATGGTGAGCAGCTGCATGATAATGGATGCATTGATGTAAGGCGAGATGTTCAGCGCGAAGATAGCCATCTGCGAGAACGAACCGCCTGTCAGGGTATCGAGGAAACCAAGGCTGAGCTGGTATGTATCGATCCATGACTTGAACATAGCCTGGCTGATGCCGGGTGCCGGGATAAGGCAGCCCAGACGTACAACGAGCAGGCATCCGAGGGTGAAGAGGATCCTCATGCGGATCTCTTTGATCTTTAAAGCATTGATGAAGGTCTTAAACATCGTCAGATCACCTCTGCTTTTCCACCAAGTGCCTCAATCTTCTCGACAGCCTTTGCGCTGTATGCGTTTACCTTTACGTTGAGTTTCTTGGTTAATTCTCCATTCCCAAGTATCTTTACTCCGTCCTTAGGATTGGAAACAAGGCCTATATCCATAAGGCTGTCAATCGTAACGTCAGCGCCGTCCTCAAATCTGTTGAGCATGCTGACATTGATAGTAATGATTTCCTGTGTATTTCTGTTGCGGAAGCCTCTCTTGGGGAGTCTTCTGAAGAAGGGGTTCTGACCACCTTCAAAACCGTCTCTGGGACGACCCGAACGTGCCTTCTGGCCCTTGTGGCCGTAACCGGCCGTCTTGCCGTTTCCGGAAGCATGACCGCGGCCCTTACGGAAGTTATTGCTCTGCTTTGAACCCTCAGCAGGTCTTAAATCCGATAAATTCATTTTTCTCTCCTTCCACTACGGATCCGGAGATCCGTTAGTTCTGTAACGTGCTTGATTCCCAAGCCTGATTAGATTTCCTCTACCTTAACCAGATGCTTAACCTGGTTGACCATTCCTCTGGTAGCTGCATTGTTGGGAAGCTCGTTGCTTGAATTAACCTTGCCGAGTCCTAAAGCTGCAACTGTCTTCTTGTGCTTAGGAAGAGCTGCGATAGTAGACTTAACCAAAGTTACCTTAATCTTATCTGCCATTTTCTATTCCTCCTCACATTAATCCGTCAGCTGATCTACAGAGATGCCGCGTGCTGCCGCAACCTGCTCGGGAGTCTTAAGGTTCTTAAGACCTTCGATGGTAGCGAGAACTACGTTCTGCTTGTTGTTCGAGCCAAGTGACTTTGTACGAATGTTCTTGAAGCCCGCAAGCTCAAGTACGTTACGAACGGGGCCGCCTGCGATGATACCGGTACCTTCGGGGCTTCTCTTCATAAGAACAGTCGCGCTGCCGAACTTGCCGATATAATCATGAGGAACACTGCCGTTCTCGTCGATAGGCAGTTCGATAAGGTTCTTCATTGCTGCTTCCTTACCCTTACGAATAGCCTCCGGAACTTCTGCCGCCTTTCCTAAGCCGCATCCAACGTGTCCCTTCTTGTCGCCTACAACAACAAGAGCGGTGAATCTCATGTTACGTCCACCTTTAACAACCTTGGTTACGCGCTTAATAGTAACGACTTTATCTTCTAACTCTAAACCGTTAGCATCAATATTTGTACGCATGTTGTCTCCTCCTATTAGAATTCAAGTCCTGCTTCTCTAGCTGCCTCAGCTAAAGCCTGGATCTTGCCCTGGTAAATAAAACCGCCTCTGTCAAAGACAACAGTCTTGATGCCCTTATCAAGAGCCTTTTTCGCAATAACTTTTCCAAGGTATGCAGCTGCCTCAACGGTATCAGTGTTCTCAAGCTCTGACTTTACATCCTTGTCAAGGGTTGATGCTGCTACAAGTGTGTTACCTACTGTATCGTCAATGATCTGTGCATACATATGTGAATTGCTTCTGAATACTGCAAGACGGGGTCTTTCAGGAGTACCGGAGAAGCGATTGCGGATCTTCATATGCTTTTTCTCACGAATTGCCGTTCTGGATTCTTTCTTAAACATGTCTTTCCTCCTCCTTACTTCTTACCTGTCTTGCCGGCCTTACGTCTGATCACTTCATCAGCGTACTTGATACCCTTGCCCTTATAAGGCTCAGGTCCCCTCTTGCTTCTGATCTCAGCTGCGTACTGACCAACCTTTTCCTTGTCGATGCCCTTGATGATGATCCTGTTCTGATCAACCGAGCTCTCAAGGCCTTCAGGGTCTTCCATGATAACGGGATGAGAATATCCGAGTGTAAGGTTGAGCTTCTTGCCCTCCTTAGCTGCCCTGTAACCAACGCCGTTGATCTCGAGCACCTTCTCATAACCCTGTGTAACACCTACAACCATGTTGTTGATAAGTGTTCTGGTGAGTCCGTGTAAGGACTTCATCTGCTTAAGATCGTTGGGTCTGTTGACTACGATCTCAGTTCCCTCGATCTTGATCTCCATCTGGGGAGCAAGAACTCTTGAAAGAGTTCCCTTGGGTCCCTTAACGGTAACCTTATTATTTTCTGCTATGTCCACAGTTACGCCTGCGGGGATAGCGATTGGCATCTTACCTATACGTGACATGCCCGTACCTCCTAAATTCTATGGATGCGAGTTACCATACAAAGCAAAGAACTTCGCCGCCTACATTCTCCTTGCGGGCCTCTTTGTCTGTGATAACACCTTTGTTAGTTGAAATGATTGCTACACCGAGTCCGCCGAGAACCTTGGGAAGCTCTTCGGTATTGGCGTAAACACGAAGACCGGGCTTAGAGATTCTCTTAAGGCCTGTGATGATCTTCTCGTTCTTGTCCTTGCCGTACTTGAGTGTAATGTGGATGTTCTTGAATGCGCCGGCATCAACGAGCTCGAAGCTCTTGATATAACCTTCTTTAAGGAGGATTTCAGCGATGGAAATCTTCATCTTTGATGCAGGTACATCTACCGTATCATGTTTTGCAGTGTTAGCATTACGGATTCTTGTAAGCATATCTGCAATAGGATCGCTCATTGTCATGTCTATTTCCTCCTTACCAACTTGCCTTCTTTACACCGGGAATCTCACCCTTGTAAGCTAACTCACGGAAGCAGATCCTGCAGATTCCGTACTTGCGGAGAACCGCATGAGGACGTCCGCAGATCTTGCAGCGTGTGTACTCTCTGGTAGAGAACTTTGCGGGGCGCTGCTGCTTTAATTTCATTGATAATTTTGCCATTTAAAATTCCCTCCTCAATTCTTCTCAAAAGGCATATTGAAGAGTCTTAAAAGCTCACGAGCCTCTTCATCTGTCTTTGCGGTGGTAACGAAGCAGATATCCATACCTCTTACCTTGTCAACCTTGTCGTACTCGATCTCGGGGAAGATAAGCTGCTCCTTGATACCGAGGGAATAGTTGCCTCTGCCGTCGAATGCGTTGGGGTTTACGCCTCTGAAGTCACGTACGCGGGGAAGAGAAAGATTGATCAGTCTGTCCATGAACTCATACATCTTCTCACCGCGGAGAGTTGTCTTGCAGCCGATAGCCAGACCCTCACGGATCTTAAAGTTAGCGACTGACTTCTTAGCCTTGGTGATAACTGCCTTCTGGCCTGTTATCTGTTCCATATCCTTAACGGCGTTCTCGAGAACCTTGGCATTGTCCTTAGCCTCACCTACGCCCATATTAACAACGATCTTCTCGATCTTCGGAATCTCCATAACGTTCTTGTATCCGAATTTCTTAACCATTGCATCTCTTACATCTGAAAAATAATAATCCTTTAAACGAGCCAATGTTTTGTGACCTCCTCTCTCTATTAGTCGATAACGTCACCGGTTGACTTGGCGAAACGTACCTTCTTGGACTCACCGTTCTTGCCTTCAACTGTCTTGAAGCCGATTCTGGTTGTCTGTCCCTTGTGAACGTACATAACGTTTGACATATCAACGGGTGCTTCCTTCTTAATGATGCCGCCCTTCGGGTTGTCCTGGGAAGCCTTGGAGTGCTTGGAAACGGTGTTAACGCCCTCAACGATGACCTTCTTGCCGTCAACTACTGCGATAACCTTGCCTTCCTTGCCCTTATCCTTGCCGGCGATAACCTTAACGGTGTCGCCCTTCTTAATCTTTAATGTTGCCATGTCGGTCCCTCCTTATAATACTTCGGGAGCGAGGGAAACGATCTTCATGAACTGCTTCTCTCTCAGCTCTCTGGCTACGGGTCCAAAAATACGTGTTCCCTTGGGTGTGAGGTCGTCCTTGATGATAACCGCTGCATTCTCGTCGAATCTGATGTACGAGCCATCCTTACGATGAGCGCCCTTTACGGAGCGGACAACAACTGCCTTAACAACTTCACCCTTCTTTACAACGCCACCGGGTGTTGCGTCTTTAACGGAAGCAACGATGATGTCACCGATGTTCGCATATCTTCTGGTTGAACCGCCCATTACACGAATGCAAAGGAGCTCCTTTGCGCCTGTATTATCGGCAACCTTAAGTCTGGATTCTGTCTGAATCATGAAATACTCCTTCCTGACTAAATGATTATTTAGCCTTCTCAACTATTTCGACGAGTCTCCATCTCTTGTCCTTTGAGAGAGGTCTGGTCTCCATAACCTTTACTCTGTCGCCGATCTTGCACTCATTGTTCTCATCATGAGCCTTTAACTTATATGTTCTCTTAACGATCTTGTTGTAGAGGGGATGCTTAACGTTATCCACAACAGCAACAACGATGGTCTTGTCCATCTTATCGCTTACTACCTTGCCGGTACGAACTTTTCTAAGATTTCTTTCCACAGCTGTTTTCTCCTTTCAATTACTGAGCCTTCTGCGAGATAACAGTCTTGATCCTGGCAATGTTCTTTCTAACCTCATCAATTCTGCTCGTGTTCTGTAACTGCATGGTGGCGTTCTGGAATCTTAAGTTGAAAAGCTCCTTCTTAGCAGCTACTAATTCTTCGTTTAACTCCGATGCGGACTTCTTCTGTAAATCCTCAACATACTTATTACTCTTCACTGCCGGCACCTCCTTCTAAATCTGCGCGAGATGCGATCTTGCACTTGATGGGGAGCTTGTGGGAAGCAAGACGTAATGCTTCTCTTGCTACTTCTTCGGAAACTCCTGCGATCTCAAACATAACGCGACCGGGCTTAACTACCGATACCCAGTACTCTGTGGTACCTTTACCGGAACCCATTCGGGTTTCAGCGGGCTTGGTGGTAACGGGCTTGTCAGGGAAGATCTTGATCCAAACCTGACCGCCACGCTTAATGTAACGTGTCATGGCAACACGGGCTGCCTCTATCTGATTCGACTTGATCCATGCGGGCTCAACCGCAACAAGACCGAACTCACCGTAAGAAATTGTGTTGCCGCGCTGAGCCTTACCTCTCATGGTTCCGCGGAACTGCTTTCTGTGCTTAACTCTCTTAGGCATTAACATATTACTTCACACTCCCTTCCTTACGGGTGTTCTTCTTTGAAGGAAGTACCTCACCATGGTAGATCCAAACCTTAACACCAACCTTACCATAGGTTGTGTCTGCCTCTGCAAAACCGTAGTCGATATCTGCGCGAAGTGTCTGAAGCGGAATGGTGCCCTCGCTGTAGAACTCCGAACGAGCGATATCAGCTCCGCCGAGACGGCCCGAGCATGCGGTCTTGATTCCCTTAGCGCCCGACTTCATCGTTCTGGAGATGGTGCCCTTCATGGCACGTCTGAACGATACACGGTTCTCAAGCTGCTGAGCGATGGACTCCGCAACGAGCTGTGCGTTGTTGTCAGGTCTCTTGATCTCCTTGATCTCAAGGTTAACTGCCTTTGTTGTGAACTTGCCGATCTCAGCCTTAAGCTTCTCGATCTCTGCTCCGCCCTTACCGATAACAACACCGGGCTTAGCGGTATGGATCGTAACCTTAACCTTGTCAGCTGCGCGCTCGATCTCGATCTTTGCAATACCGGCGCTGTATAACTTCTTCTTTAAGAATTTTCTGATATTGTAATCTTCTACCAGATTATCAGCAAAATCGCCTTCTGCGTACCACTTGGAATCCCAGTCAGCGATAACTCCGACTCTTAAGCCATGGGGATTAACTTTCTGTCCCATAATAGTTTTGCTCCTTTCTGCAAATTATTTCTCATCGAGCACGATGGTAATGTGGCTCATTCTCTTTAAGATTCTGTAAGCTCTGCCCTGAGCTCTGGGATGTACTCTCTTCATTGTGGGCGCATCGCCTGCGTAGCACTCTGCGATGTAGAGCTTTGAAGTGTCCATTCCGTTGTTGTTCTCAGCATTTGCGATTGCTGACTTTAATAATTTCTCTATTACCGATGAAGCATATCTCGGATTGTAAGCTAAGATTCCGAGTGCCGTTTCCACATCCTTGCCTCTGATCGCGTCGAGAACGAAGCATGCCTTCTGTACGGATACTCTAGCGTACGAAAGCTTTGCCGAAGGTCTGGTGTCCTTGTTGGCATTACGCTCTCTCTTGATCTGGGATCTATGTCCTTTAGCCATGGATGAATCCTCCTTTCGATGTTAGGCGGTCCTCCGCCTGTGTTCTTCCAGCCGCCGTGCGGCTTATGTCGTTATGCGATTATCTTGACTTCTTCTCGTCCTTGCCGTGTCCCTTGTAGGTTCTGGTAGCAACGAACTCGCCAAGCTTATGTCCTACCATATCCTCGGTAACGTATACCGGGATGTGCTTTCTTCCGTCATGAACTGCGATCGTGAGTCCTACGAAATTAGGGAAGATTGTTGAACGGCGTGACCATGTCTTAATGACAGTCTTGTCTCCTGACTTAACAACCTCATCTACCTTCTTTAACAGATAGGCATCTGCGAAGGGTCCCTTCTTTAATGAACGTGCCATAGGTTCAACCTTCCTTTCTTTACTTTGTCAGAGCCTTACCATTCTTACGACGAATGATCAGCTTGTTAGACTTGTTGTTCTTCTTGCGGGTCTTAAGACCGAGAGCGGGCTTACCCCAAGGAGTCGAAGGACCGGGACGACCGATACCGTTCTTACCTTCTCCACCACCATGAGGATGGTCGTTAGGGTTCATAACCGCACCGCGGACTGTAGGACGGATTCCCATGTGTCTCTTGCGGCCAGCCTTACCGATGTTAACAAGGTTGTGCTCACCGTTGCCGATGGTACCGATGGTAGCGCGGCAGATGATCGGAACCTTTCTCATCTCGCCCGAAGGGAGACGAAGGATCGCATACTTATCTTCCTTACCCATTAACTGAGCTGCAACGCCTGCAGAACGAACAAGCTGTCCGCCGCGGCCGGGATAGAGCTCGATGTTGTGGATCATGGCACCAACCGGGATCTTGCTTAAAGGTAAGCAGTTTCCGTTCAGAGCCTCGGCTGTCTCACCGTTCATAACACGGTCGCCGACCTTGAGGCCTTCGGGTGCAAGGATGTATGCCTTCTCGCCGTCTGCATAGCAGATCAGAGCGATGTTCGATGTTCTGTTGGGATCGTACTCGATAGCCTTTACTGTAGCGGGGATCCCGTCTTTATTTCTCTTGAAATCAATGATTCTGTACTTTGTTCTGTAGCCGCCGCCCTGGTGTCTAACAGTGATCTTGCCCTGGTTGTTACGTCCGGAATTCTTCTTGATGGTAACTGTGAGTGACTTCTCGGGAGTCGACTTTGTGATCTCCTGGAAATCGTAACCGGTCATATTTCTTCTGGAGGGCGTATAAGGGTTGTATTTCTTAATTCCCATGATAATTTCTCCTTTTCTTATCAGCCGCACAATACATGCCTGACTTCAGGCTTTTCTGCACGACCGTGGTTACTGTGTTTAACTTAGAATAACTCGATGTCTGCACTGTCAGCGGTCAGCTGAACGATAGCCTTCTTAACCTTGCTGGTCTTGCCGCTTGTCATGCCGCGACGACGTGTCTTGCCGTCAAGATTGATCGTGTTAACGCTCTCAACCTTTGCGCCGGCGAACATCTTCTCAACAGCTTCCTTGATCTGGGTCTTGGTAGCGTCGGGATTTACTGAAAAGGTGTACTTCTTATCAGACATCATAGCCATAGCCTTCTCTGTAACGATGGGCTTTAAAATAATGTCATAATACTTTAAATCTGCCATTATGCGTATACCTCCTCGATCTGCTGAACGGCATCCTTGGTGATAACCATGTTGCCATACTTAAGAATATCGAAAACGTTGATTGCATTTGAAGTAACGGTTGTTACATCGGGGATGTTGCGTGCGGAAAGGATAACGTTGTCGTCCTTTCTGTCCATAACGATCAGAGCCTTCTCAAGTCCGAGCTTGCCGAGCATTGCGGTCATCTTCTTTGTCTTGATCTCGTCAAGGCTGATCTGATCAACAACGAAGATCTTGCCGTCCTCTACTCTGGAGGTAAGTGCCGACTTGATAGCAAGCGCCTTCTCTTTTCTGTTCATCTTGAAACCATACTCTCTGGGCTTCGGAGCAAATACAACTCCGCCGTGTCTCCACTGGGGAGATCTGGTCGAACCCTGACGGGCCTGGCCTGTGCCCTTCTGTCTCCAGGGCTTTCTTCCGCCGCCGCTTACTTCAGCGCGTGTCTTGGCACTCTGTGTTCCCTGACGCTTGTTAGCAAGCTGTGAAACAACTGCCATATGCATTAAATGTGTATTAACGTCAACACCGAAGATCGCATCGTTGAGCTCGATCGAACCAACCTCAGCGCCTTCCATATTGTAAACTTTAACTGTTGCCATAATTTAGGTTCCTCCTTTCTTAAAGCTCTTAGTCTGCTTTCTTAACGGTCTCTTTAAGAACGATCATGGACTTCTTAGGTCCGGGAACGGCACCCTTAACAAGAATTACGTTGTTTTCGGTATCGATTCTTACGATCTCGAGATTCTGTACTGTTGCCTTTACGTTACCCATCTGACCGGGCATGTGCTTTCCCTTGAATACACGTCCGGGTGATGTAGCCGCACCGTTCGAACCTGCATGACGATGATACTTGGAACCGTGCTTCATGGGTCCTCTGCTTAAGCCGTGACGCTTGATGGCGCCCTGGAAGCCCTTACCCTTTGTAATACCGGTTGCATCTACCTTGTCGCCCTCAGCGAAGATATCAACCTTGATCTCCTGGCCGAGTGAATACTCAGCTGCGTTCTCAAGTCTGAACTCCTTGAGGTATCTCTTTGCGGAAACTCCTGCCTTTGCAAGATGTCCCTTGCGGGGCTTGCTGACTAAGTTTTCTCTGATCTCGCCGAAACCGAGCTGAACTGCCTCATAACCGTCGTTCTCAAGTGTCTTAACCTGTGTAACTACGCAGGGACCTGCCTGAAGAACGGTAACGGGTGTAAGAACGCCCTGCTCACCGAAGATCTGGGTCATTCCGACCTTAGTAGCCAAAATAGCTTTCTTCATAATGTTATTACCTCCTGTTTAATCTACAGCGGATCGCTCTCGCGATCATTCTAGATGGTAATCTACAGCGGATCGGTCTCCCGATCATCCTAGACGGTCCTATAGGGGGTCTGTTTTCCGGTGCTGTGTACCCGGTGCGTTTCTATCCTATATAAAACCCTTAGGTCGATTACTACCTGTCTGGTGTTGCTTTGGACTTTCGTCCGGTGTTGCCTCACGCTTATTTCGCGTTCTTCATCTTGATGTCAATGAAAACGCCTGCGGGCATCTCGAGTCTCGAAAGCTGCTCAACAGTCTTCTGATTGGGAGCAACGATATCGATGAGTCTCTTATGAGTTCTCTGCTCGAACTGTTCTCTTGAATCCTTGTACTTGTGTACGGCACGAAGAATTGTGATAACTTCCTTCTTAGTAGGAAGCGGAACAGGACCGCTGACCTTTGATCCGGCCTTCTTAACCGTATCAACGATCTTGGCTGCAGATGCATCAACCAACTGATGATCATAAGCCTTAAGTGTGATTCTCATTACCTGATTTGCCATAAAAAAAGTCTCCTCCTTTTCGTACTTTTGGTTCTAAGTACAACAAGTGGCGACTGTACACTCACCCGTGTGTTTCGCGCTCCTCCCAAATTTTAAACCGGCTCAAACGACCCGGTCTCAACAGGTTCTCACGTGATTGACTCACGGTTTATCTGCTCTGAGGCAGAAATTCAATTGTACAGTGACTTGTCGTCAGTTTTGTAAACTTGACATTCGCTCCACGGAAAAACCGGCACAATTACTGCCGCAACCTCACGCTTCTACGCTATCAACTCACAGCATTCGTTATTATACTCGCGTTTTTTCAATAGTGCAAGTATTTTTTTCTCGGATAAATAAAGACTTTGAAGGAAATTCGCAGTAAATTGTCAGAATATTCACGTGCTTTTGCTTTTTTAACCTGTTTTTAATCTATTTATCCTTTTGTTTTAATCACACATCTGATATAATCACCTTAAAGGACTGGTCCGGCCGTTATCCGGCACGGGACAGCCGGACAATCAAATCAGGAGGTAAACAAATGGGCATTATCGTAAGTATCCTTATCGGTGCTTTATGCGGCTGGCTTGCCAGCAGTATCATGGGGAGCAAGGGAGGACTGCTGTTCTACATCATCGCCGGCATCATCGGCGGATTCCTCGGCAGCTTCGTATTAAGCATCCTCGGACTGAGCATCAGCGGTATGATCGGCCAGATCGTTGCGGGCGTTCTCGGAACATGTCTGCTGATCTTCCTTGTAAGACTTGTATTAAAGAAATAACCGCTTAACAGCAGCCCCCTCGGCGAGAGGGGGCTTTCTTTTTTTGTGCAAAAACGAGTGCCGGCAGATACGCATTGCAATCTGTGCGCCGATCCGTGCAAAGTACGCATCATCGCTTGAAATCTTTTCCGGCGCACCATTATAATACAATCGTACGGTACGGCTGAACCGGCCGTACATACAGGATCCTGTAACGATCAGGGAGGGAGGTACCCGATTTGAAGATAAAAGTATCGGTGAGCGAAGAACGCTGCGATGAAGTCGTTCGTGAGCTCACGGCCGCTGGGATAGAAGTGAATGACGACGCTGATCTCCTGCTCACGGAGAGGGAACGGTATCTGCGCTATATTCCGGCCAGACCCGCCGGGCGCGAGACCGATCCGTCGGAGCGGGAGCATATCCCGGTCGATAATATAATAAGTATAGAGGCTTTCGGGCACAGCCTCGACATTCGGACGACGGACGGCCTGTTCCGTCTGAACGACAGGCTCTACCGCCTCGGGACACTGCTCGATCCCAACTTGTTTTTCAGGGTCAGCAACTCAACGATCATAAACAGGAAGCACATCAAAAAGATCAATCCCGCTTTTTCGATGAAGTTCACGCTCACCATGAGCGACGGCAGCCGGGCCGATGTCACCCGCAGCTACTATAATCCGTTCAAGCAGTTTCTGGGAATATAAAAAATAAGACCCAGTATCGGTCATATACCGGGCATACAGTCAAGCATTTACAACAGGAGGAAACAACATGAGATCCGCAATCGCATTTTTCCCGCTTCTGCTGCTCCTGCTCATCGGAACCGCAGCGGCGCTCATCTACTTTATAATATATAAGAGAAAAATAAACCGCATCGTGATGACGCAGAACGCCTCGGACGATCCGGATGCCTTCACCGCGCATGACGCTGCCGGTCCCGAGCCCTCATCCGTGGCCGACAAGCTGTTCAAGGCCGGAGCTCTGATAATCATCGTTGTACTGCTCATCAAGCTCTCGAACGCGAACAGCAATCTAAACGCCCTTACCTACAACGTAAACAACCTCACAATGGACGTCCGGACGCTCCGGGCCACTGTAGATTCGCTCTCCACAGCCGCTGCGGCTGCGAGTTCAAACCTTGCTGACTTCGATTTCTCTCTCGGCGAGTTCAGTAGCGCAGACAATACTGTCGAGCTGAAGCTCACCGCAACCCCGAAGGTTTCCTCGCCCGACACAAAGGTCAGCGTGTCTCTGGGCGACCTAACCGCAGAGCTTACCCGTGGTGCCGGTTCGTCTTACGCCGGCGCGATCAGCGTCAATATTTTCGAAGAGCTTCCCGACTATTTTACCTTTTATATAACAGACGGAGATTCGACCGTTTCGGAGAACTGCCCGTCTTACTTCGGCGCCATCTGGCCCAAGGTCCTTCCCTGCGCCTCGGTTATGGCCAACGGAACCACTTCCGTAAAGGAAAAGATCAAGCTTGATCTCGACATCGACATCCGGCTCAATAATACGGATTTCGCCTCATACAACAGGTCCGGTATCAGGATGGTCGAAACCCTCGGCAGCGCGGTCCTTTCAGACAAAGACATAAGCAGTGACATAACCTGGAACAAAGACGAAGGCAGTTATCGCTTTTCCCATAAGAAGAAGATCTCAGACGCTGCCGGGCAGGATTACCGCATCATGCTCTACGCTGACGATACCGCTGGTTACCGCCATGAGATCACCGTTATCTCGCTTTCCGACGATGAGGCCCTCGCCACGGCGTTTTATAACGATATGATCTATGACGCTTCGGGCAGCCTTCTTAACGAAGATTCGTATTATTTCTACTGAATACTAAAAAGACCCGCAGCATGCGCTAAGCAAACCACGGATCCTTATATACCAAAAGTATCGGTATTCAACTGTAAAAAAACTCACCCGGCCACAAATCTGCCGCTCGCACCGCAGGGGAGCACGAGTCCCGAGTGCTCCACCGGCAGGCCGATCTCGTCGGAAATCACCGTGCCCTTGTGCTTCGACGCGATCAGGACACCCAGCATATACGAAAGCACCGCGGGCTGCAGGCCTGTCGTATATGAATTGATCAGCACGAAGAGCGGATCGTCGGTGAGCACCTGCTCCGTCAGCTCAACGAACGGGTACAGGCTCTCTTCGAGCTTCCAGATCTCGCCCGAAGGTCCGCGCCCGTACGAGGGCGGATCCATGATGATCGCGTCGTAGCGGTTGCCGCGGCGGATCTCTCTTTCGACGAACTTCTTACAGTCATCGACAATATATCTGATCGGCGCATCGGCGAGTCCCGACGCTGCGGCGTTCTCTTTCGCCCAGCCGACCATGCCCTTCGAGGCGTCGACATGAGTGACGCTCACACGGGAGGCTTTGAACACATCCGCCGCTGCGGAGGCTTCGGCTCCTGCAGCTATACCGGCCCGTTCCATCGCCTCGTTTGCTCCCTCGCGCGCGCAGGCCACGGTCGCGCCGCCTGTATACGCAAACAGATTCAGGACCTTGATCTTGCGGTCGGGGTCCTTTTTCAGCGCATCGGAGATCAGTCCGCGCATCCAGTCCCAGTTCACCGCCTGCTCGGGGAACAGCCCCGTGTGCTTGAAGCTGAACGGCTTCAGGTTAAACTTAAGGTCCTTATATCCGATCGTCCACTGCTCGGGCAGGTCAAAGAAATCCCATTCGCCGCCGCCCTTGCTGCTGCGGTGATAATGAGCGTTCAGCTTCCCCCAGAGCGCCTTGTCCTTCGGCGTGCTCCAGATGACCTGGGGATCGGGCCGCAGGAGCTTATAGTTTCCCCACATTTCGAGTTTCTCGCCCTCTGAGCAGTCCAGTACTCTGTAATCTTTCCAGTCATTTGCAACCCACA
>JAEEXY010000113.1 GCA_016288005.1 Lachnospiraceae bacterium | reverse complement strand
GTAATATGCATCTGCCAAGACCGAAGGTCTTGAGAAGATGCATATAACTGGGGCAGCAGCGTGAAACGCGAGCTGAGGTCTGAGCGAACGTACATCGAGCGTGTTACACGCGAGATGGCGCTTAGTATCCGCTGCGTCCGAATCGGAGTGAGAACGTGTCCCCGGAAGTTTTACTCGTCGCCGCCCGTGCAGAAAAGGCAAGAAAAAAGAGGACGGAAGAACCGTCCCCATTGTCTTTATTAACATTATCAAGCGGAGCGTTAACCTTTTACCGAGCCGCCCGTTACGCCTTCTACGTAGTACCTCTGCAGGCACAGGAAGAGCACCGTTATCGGGATGGCGATGAGTACGCCGCCCGCGCAGAACATCGTGTAGCGCGATCCGATCTGGTCTCGTGAAAGCCACGACCAGAGACCTACGGCTACGTTCATGCCCTTAGGATTACCGAACGAGATGAAGCGTGCGAACAGGAAATCCGCCCAGGGTCCCATAAATGCGGTAAGCACGGTGTAGATAACGATGGGCTTTGCCAGAGGCATGATTACCTTAAAGAATACCTGTAAGCGGTTCGCGCCGTCTATTCTCGCCGCCTCATCGAGCGACATCGGGATCGTATCGAAGAATCCCTTTGTGATGTAATAACCCATACCGGATGATGCCGTGTAAACGAGTATCAGTCCGGGTACCGCGTTCTCCTGGGTCAGTCCCAGATCCTTCAGGATCCAGTACAGGATCAGCATACCGAGGATGCCGGGGAACAGTCCGATGACCAGCATGAACTGCATCAGGGGCCTGCGCATCTTGAAACGGAATCTCGAGAGCGTATAGCTCATGCACAGGATCATGAACGTATTGATCACCGCAACGCACAGCGAGATGATCAGCGTGTTCTTAAACCAGATCGAGAAATCGCAGAGTTCAGGGTCAAACAGGTTGATATAATTCTGGAGTCCCCACTGCTTGGGGATAACATAGCCTACCTGGCCGGTCTTTTCCACACGGAAAGACTGCAAAACGATGCATACAAAGGGTGCCAGCCAGACAATGCTCATAGCTGTCAATATCACATATATAACCGCATTCGAGATACGGTTCTTGGCTTTCATGCCGATCGAGCTTTTTTCTTTTGCCATTATGCCATATCCCCCTCGTTCTTATTTGAGCCGAGCCTGTTATAAACAAGCAGGGTAAGCGTAGCAACCAGCGCGAATATCGCGATACTGATAACCGAAGCGAAGTAGTACAGCGAATCCGTACCCGTTGTTATCTTGAACAGCCAGGTTATCAGCAGGTCGGTCTTTCCGACGCCGCCGGCCGAAGTCGGTGCCTTGGTATTGATGGGACCTCCTCCCGACAGCAGGTAGATAACGTTGAAGTTATTGATATTGCCGGTAAAGCTCGTGAGCAGGTAAGGCGCCGTAACGAACAGCATATAAGGCATCGTGATGTACCTGAACTGCTGGACGGGATTCGCTCCGTCGATCCTCGCCGCTTCGTAGAGGTCCTGAGGGATATTCATCAGGATACCCGTAGCGATCAGCATCAGATAAGGGATGCCGACCCAGAGGTTGAGTACCAGTACGAGGATTCGGGCCGAGGTTGGATTACCCCAGAAATCGACCGCCTTACTGATCACGCCCCAGTTCATCAGCAGCGCGTTTACGAGTCCGTCCTTATCGAACAGCTTCGCAACGTACAGCAGTGAAATAAACTGCGGGATCGCAATGGTCATAACGAATATCGTACGCCACATTTTCTTGAGCTTGATGCCCTTTTTATTGATCATTAGGGCAACAAGGATACCGAAGATGTAGTTGCTGAACGTGGCGACAAACGCCCAGATCAGCGTCCAGCCCAGAACCTGCATGAAGGTTCCGAGATAAGAGCTCGATCCCGCTCCGCTCGAACCCGAGAACATGGTCTTAAAGTTCGCGAAGCCTACCCAGTGGAACAGGCTCGTAATGTAACCGTCGTGAGCGCCGTCGAAATTGGTGAAGGCGATCAGTATCATAAAGACGATCGGCATGAATGTGAATACCGTGATACCGATCACAGGCAGGGTGAGCAGTGTCTTGTAGAAATTCTCATCGACCAGCGAACGGAGATCGTCTTTGAATTTATTGACCTTCTTGCCGCATGCTTCCTTTTCCTGGGCATCATACGCAGCCTTGATGTTCAGCGCCCATGTAAAGAGGAAAGCGACGATCAGGAATACAGTCAGGATACCGTACAGCAGTATCTTGAACGAATTGTCGTTGTAAGTAACCTGCTCGGTCGTACGTCCGAGGACCTTAACTATCTCTTTGGTAGGTCCTACCTTACCGAGCGAAGGGAGCATGGAGATCCAGTATGCGCCCTTGTTGATCATATACCAGATAAATAACCCTTCAAATGCGAGGAATATGCAGCCCCGGACGATCTGCTTCCTGGCAAAGCAGCCCAGTCCCATGATAAGAGCGGAAAGCTTCGTCCAGATATCTCCCCTAACAAATGATTTGACCAATCCGGCCGGCTTCTGATAAGCCGGACTGTCCGATTGAACGATTTCATTGTTCTTTCCCATAAGTTTGTCAACCTTTCTCAGACCCTTTAAGCGTCAGCCTTTCCGCCTGCTTTAAAAAGAAACGGGGCCGGAGCGGGAAACCGCCCCGACCCCTGTTGTGGATCATAAGTTTTTATTACTTTGTGAAAGTGATAGCGCCTGTTGTGGAATCAAAGGTAATGGTGTAAGTACCGTCCTCTGCAACTACAAGGTTTGCGCCGTCTCTAGCTGCGTCAGCACCGTAGTTGATATCCCATGCATGTGCCTTACGAACCTTGAACTCATTACCGGCCTTGAGGTCTACGCCCGCAAGTACGTATGTGGTTCCGTCAGCCTGAACTTCCATCTCGAAATCCTTATCCCAGTTGGAATCAAGGAGAGCACCGATAACGCTCCACTCCATGTAGCTGGTCTTTTCGAGGGTAAGAGTAGCCTCGGTAAGAGCCTCGTTAACAACAAACTTTACGAAGTATACGCCGTCAGCGTCAACAACGAGGTTAGCACCGTCGCGCTTGCCGTCGCCGCCGAAGTTGACGTCCCAGCCGCCGCCCTGGCGAACCTTTAACTCGTTGCCTGCCTTGAGATCAAGAGCATCTGAGTAGAATGTGATATCGCCGGTCTCGGGAACTCTGTTAAGATCGTAATCCTTGGACCACTCAGAATCAAGGAACGAACCTACAACGCCCCACTTATCCTTTTCTTCGGAGGTCATGTTGATGACCGCACGGCACTGATCCTCATAGTTCTGAAGCAGAGCCTTAAGAGCCGCATCCGAACCGTCGGACTCGCCGATGCCTGCGCCGAGCGCATTACCGATATCCCACCATTTTCCGCTTACTGTGCCCTGAGGCTTAGCGAAAGGAGCCTGTGCAGCAAGTGCTACGAGGCCGGGGATCTCCTTGATCTCTGCGCTCTGCTGAGCTTCGAGGTTTGAAGGACCCCACTGAAGGTCTGCGTTCTGCAGTCTCTGTAACTGGCACTCCTTGCCGGATAAGTACTCGGCAAGAATGGTAAGGCAGATAGCCTTGGTTCCGTCTGTCTGAGGCTTAACGCCGAGGATCTTGGAACCGCAGAATGAACCGATCTGATAGGTCTTGCCGTCTACGGTGTAGGTAGGCAGCTTAGCAGCGCCGAGGTTGTCGCCGAGGATCTGCTTTGCTTCGCCGTTAGCCCAAGGTCCGCAAACAAGTGCGCCTGCGGGGATGGCTGCGTCAAATGCGGAGATCTGATCGGAATCTACCCAAACGTCGCTGGACATGATCTGGTAGATACCCTTTGCAGCTACAAGTCCGTTATCGGAATTGAATGTATCGTTAAGTCCTACGTAATTGCCTTCTTCATCAGCTGTCCATGTGCTGTCGCAGCCTGTGCCGAAGAACCAGCCCGCTACATACCAGCCGTTCTTAAGAGGAGCAGCGAAGGTTCTGCCTGCTGCCTTACAAGCGTCGATAACGCCCTGAACGGTCTTAGCCTGCTCTTCGGAAACAACGCTCTTATCGTAGAAAAGGAAATATCCGTTATCGGAAGTGATCGGGAAGCCGTAAAGCGCATCACCCGAAGTAACCGCTGCTACAGCGCCTTCGTCGTTGCTGCTCTTAACGAAGCTTGCTGCCTCGTCATCAAGCTTAAGCAGAGCGCCCGCAACAATCAGTCTCGCGATCTGATCCTGCGCGAAGTTGAACAGGTCAGCGCCCGCCTCAACGTCGGTGATCATCTGTGTAGCCGCATCAGCCTCTGAAACCGCCTCGATCGAAGCGTTGAACTTGATGCCGTCGGTGTTGGTGTTGTTGAAGTCCTCAACCTGCTGCTTTCTCAAAGGAACTTCCTTCTCGGGGCACCAGATCGTGATGTTGTACTCATACTGTGTCTCAACGGGGGTATTTGTGCTGCCTCCGTTATCGGGTGTCTTGGAACCGCTGTCGGTCGAGCCGCTGTTGGTGGTTCCGCTGTTGCTGCTGTTCTGGGTGTCTGTATTGTCGCCCGTATTGGTCTTCTTGGAGCATCCTGCGATCGCAAGAACCATTACGAGGGCCATTACAAGAGCCAGAACTCTGGTAATCTTCTTCATAAAAAAACATCCTCCTCATATTAATATCTATGATATCGTCCGCAGTCGGAAAAACCGACTGGAAACGTTACCAGCGATCAAATTGTACAAATAAAACACAAAATAGTCAAGTGTTTTTTGCGAAAAATCACAAAAAACATCTAAAAACATCCATCTTCACCGGAACGAAACCGTTATCGTTTTCAATCCACAACGGAATTTAACAGCGCGTCGTCGATCTTGCCCCATGCTCCGTTTCCGGCACCCGCCGCTTCGACATAAATGCCGACCGCGAGTTCGGAGGTTCCGTCATAGTCGAACGACCTGATCATCTCGGTATCCCAGTTGCCGTACGAGGTGATAGTCATAGGCTGTTTTGCGACGATCTCGCCGTTTATCTTCACATAGAGATAGATATCCGTTTCGCCGCAGTCGCCGCCCATTATCGACATGCCGAACTTGTATTTTCCGGCGGCCAGACCCTCCACGGTCTGCTCCATCGTGAATTTAACGGAGCTGGTCTTTGAGCTCCAGAAATGCATATGGTAGTCGCCGGTCAGCGAATCGGTGGGCTTGTTCTCGATGTAGAGCTCGTCGGCTCCGCCGATATCGGTAATGACCCACTTCCCGGGCTTGCCCGTCTCAAAACTGTAATCCTCGATGAAATTAAACTCGATCATGTTGACGTAGCAATGCGCGGTCATGCCGTCCGCCTCGCCCGTAACGTCGTATTTGGCGGGTCCGCCGGTGTACATTCTGTTATAATCCGCCTCGGTCACATTCCAGCTGACAGGGATTGCGCTCTTCGAATCGTCGGTAAGGATCGCGTTCACGGTCTCGGGCAGCTCGATCTTGCCCGCCAGATCCACATAGAGAGTCACATCCTCGAGAGCGTCTGCCCTGGGCGTGATCTCGTTGCCGTAGCGCATCAGGTTGAAAATCTTAAGAGACTCGAGCGGCTTTCCCTCGGGATCGAAGAAGGCCTGATTGTCAACTGCGCAGCCGCCGTAGTATTTGCCTGCGTCCTTGGGGTCGTACCCCGCCGCGTATTTGGTCGCCCATCCGGAGCCGTACTTTTCCCATTTTTCCGCGTTGGCTTCGTAGGAATCGGTTCCTACCGAGATCCAGGTGCCTTCCCAGTAGCATATGCCGATCGCGTTTGTTGTATCGTTTACCAGAGTGTCAACGATGCTTCTGATCGAGCTCGCCTGACCCTGCACAGTGTAGGGGTATGTCTTGGTCACCGCGCCGCCGTCAGAGATCGTATTGCCGTAGAAATCGGTATCGAGGGGCGTATAGGCGTATGAGGTCTCGAGGACCATGACCTTTTTGTTATAGGTTTCGGCTATCTCTGAGAGCAGGCTCGAGAGATTGTCGAGTGTTCCGTGCCAATAGGGATAATACGACGATCCGAAAACATCGTAATCGACCGCGTAATAATCCAGTTTCTTTGCATAATCCCTGTAGTTCGAGACCTTCTCGGGATTCGCGAAATGCACCGCAACGAGCGCGTCGGGGAATACCTCGCGGGTAGCCCTCGAACCGGCCTGCATCAGGTACTGGATGTTCATCCAGGTCTTTTCGCCGCACATCGAACCGTTCGTCTCATTTCCGACCTGTACCATGCCGACATCGACTCCGGCATCCTTCAGTTTGTTCAGGCAGTCGAGCGTGTATTTATACAGCGCCTCGGACTTCGCCTCTATCTCCATGCCTGCCCACTCGAGCGGCACCATCTGTTTGCCGGGATCCGCCCAGAAATCCGAATAGTGGAAATCAACGAGCAGTCTCAGTCCGTACTTTGTCGCGCGTTTTCCGATCTCAACGGCCGTATTGATATCACAGTTTCCGCCGCCGTAGCCGTTGCCGTTCGCGTCAAAAGGGTTGTTCCAGACACGCACGCGGATGTAGTTGACGCCGTTGTCCGCAAGGATCTTAAATACGTCCTCTTCCTCGCCCGCGAAGTTATAATACTTAACGCCGGAAGCCTCTTCCGCGAGCACCGCTGACGAATCCATGCCGAAGATGAAATTGTCGGGAAGATTTTCGACCTTTTCAACATACAGGCTGCTGCCCTCGATCTTCGGGAGCGGCGCGCTCACCGTAACGGGCCTGTCAACCGCAGGTGCAGGTGTTGTCTGTCCGTTATCGCTCCCAGCGCCCGAAAGCCGGGGATCCGGAGCATCCGTATGCGGCTCGGCATTGGCAAGTCTGGGATCGCGCTGGGGCTTGCTC
>JAEEXY010000035.1 GCA_016288005.1 Lachnospiraceae bacterium | reverse complement strand
TTCTCCCCAATCTCTCATGCTTTTTGGCTCTCCTTTTATAATCGACCAGTTCAATTTGTTCCTCTCTCTGACAGAAACACCAATCTATTTACCATTGCTTTACAAAATACCGGTCGCACCCTTTATTGTTTTCTCCAATGCCTCCTGTCCGTATTTATCAACTTCCGCTTTGTTCTTCTCACCGTGCGTAAGACATCCGGCGCCTCCGATACAGCCTCCGATACATGCCATTCCTTCTATAAAATTGGCATCCAAAACGTTTTTGCTCTTCTTAAGGAGCGCCACACGGCATTCCTCTATTCCGTCGCATGCTATCGCTTTAAGATCAAAATCTATATCCTGCTCTTTAAGGCCTTCAGCCAATGCATCCGAAAGACCGCCGCTTCGTGCAAATATCCTTCCGAAATACGAAGCATTATCGAGTACATCTTCATCAAGAGCGGTGATATCTATGTCTCTGCTGTCAAAGAGCGCCTGCAGTTCCTCAAAGGTTATTACCGAATCCACATAAGGCTTTACATCTTCTCTTTGCATCTCGGCTTTTTTAGCGGTACACGGACCTATGAAAATAACCTTTGCTTTATCGTGGGTTGATTTAATATACTTAGCCAGTGTCGCCATGGGAGAAAGATTATGCGAAACGTAAGGAAGCAGATCCGGAAATTCCGACTTTATATACTGTACAAAAGCCGGACAGCACGAACTGGTTAAGAATTCTTTCTCCGACAATTCCTTTGCTTCCGACAAAGCCACCATATCCGCACCCAGTGCAGCTTCTATAACCGTATAGAAGCCAAGTTCCTTGAGTCCTGTTACAACCTGTCCGAGTTTTGCATAGGCAAACTGACTCGATATCGAAGGTGCAACTATGGCATATACTTTGTATTCGGTGTTTTCTTTACTCTTTTTAATGATATCAATGACATTCAGTATATAGGATTTATCTGTAATGGCGCCAAAAGGACACTGGTATACGCATGCACCGCACTGTATGCATTTATCATTATCGATCGCTGCGGCATTATCCTCGTTTATCGAGATAGCCTTCACCTTGCAGGCAACCTGACACGGACGTTTCCTGTTGATGATGGCGGAATAAGGACATACCTTCGCACACAGACCGCACTCGACACATTTTGACTTATCAATGTGCGCCGTATGGTTATGGTCAAATGATATGGCACCTCTCTTGCAGGCATCTTCACATCTGTGTGCCAGACAGCCTCGGCATGAAGTGGTCACTTCAAAACCGGCAGCCGGACACTCATCACACGCTATATCCACAACTTCGATAACATTCGGATTATCCTTGTCTCCGCCCATTGCCATCTTTACACGTTCACCAAGAATCGCTCTTTCTTTGTAAACACAGCAGCGGGTTGTGGGTATCTTTCCGGGTACGATCATCTGCGGGATATCAAGAAGGTTCTCTAAGAGCGTATCATTCCATGCCTGACGCGCAACCTCCCTCAAGACCTTATATTTCATGTGCTGTACTTTTGTATCAAATTTTCTGACTCCCATAAAACATAACTCCTAAAAATAACTGACTTTGATCTTCTTTCCCATCTTTTGAAGACATTCCGAAAGCTCTTCGACCAGATTCATTTTAATACTGTAAGAGATCGGTAGATCGGGATTCTGATGAGCCGGATTAACCGCTCTTCCCACATAGAAGCTTATATCGGTAGCTTCCTCGAACAACATGCGGCATATGAGCGATGCACCATCACGTTGAAAACTCCATTTCTCGTACAGTTCGTTTTTATCCAGTGCATCCTTTGCATATTCGATGACCTTGCTTATCGTTATCACGCCTTCGGTAACAAGATCAACCCCTTCTATCTCAGCGATCGGAGGGACATCGGATCCCTGAAAGTCCAAAGATGCCTTAACGGTTTTACCCAGATATTTGGCAGCGATCGACGAAGTAGTCCCGCCGCATATGATATGTTTTCCGTTTTTCGAGAAAAACAAAGACATCATACGGTCTGCATCATCACGATTACGCGGAGGTCCGAAAAGAATATTCATCGGTTCTCTCTTCCTTACCTTGACAATACATGCTGTCGCATCGTCTCCCGGACGATAACCGTATTCCTTGTCGCACTGATCAACTAACATGGTCGCAAGTGTTTTTGCGGTATATCCGGCAGCTGCCAGCCCTCTTACAAACTCTGCGATATCTTCTTCCTTCCATCCAAAGTTAAAGGCAAGGCCTATGCCCGCATGCGGACATCCATCACTCATGGCGATCATGATGTCGTCTTCCTGCAGATTTATAACAGACTTAAATATCTTTTTATTATCTATTGTGAGCTCCGTCATCGGATACTCGTATGTTTCATAATTTCTTAAAAAAATGACCTTCGGATTGTCATACTGAATGATCTCAACCGTAGAATTCTCAATAATGTGTATGATCGTAAATGTCGAATAGGCCACTCCTCTTACGGAGCAGATAGGCAGGGTAGCCGCTATTGTCGAAACACATTCTTCCAGCTTCATTCCTTCAGCCATCATCGTTGAAATGATCTTGGAAGTAAGTGTTGAAAGAATGCTCGCCTTTACCCCGCTGCCAAGCCCGTCGGCAAGTACGATGACCTGAGAGTTCTCACCCCTGTCAACGATCTCAACATGGTCTCCGCATAAAAGCTCGCCTTCATGGTTTATGCTCTTCCATCCTATGTCGGCACACAGATTATTCATCACTGATCGACTCCTTCAATTTGGTCAGGGCGATCTTGGTTTCGGCTGCGGTCTCTCCGAGCAGCGAAGCGATCTCCTGAACGATCCTCATCTGTTTATCTACGACTTTGTCCGCGATCTCTACGGTCTGTCTGCTGATATCTTCTTTTTTCTCTCTTTGAGTCTCCTCCTCGGTCACATCTCTCAATACACCGAGCAGGATCTTGTAATCCTTATCGTAAACTATGGTCTTTTCGACATATCTGCCGTACTCAGCCAGGTATTCTTTTTTGTTCCTCATGGACCTGCCCGTAGACAATACCTGAGCGAAATCCTTCGGATCGAGGACTCGTACCACCTGGTCTCCCAGGATATCCTCCGAGGAACGGAGATTAAGTATCCTGCGCGCCGCGGCATTGACCTGCTGGACCTCAAGCTTCTCGTTAAGTATTATCAGGCCGTTCGGCGTATTTCTCGCGATGGTATCCGAGAGATTCTCCGCCTTTTCTTTGAGGTACGGCAGGCACATGGATATCTCTGCCTTGCCCTGCAGGATCGCTATCGCCTTTTCGCGGCAGGTATTGTATCCGCAGGATCCACAGTTTAGCTCGTCTTCAGGCTTTACCTTGCCCATCTGCAGCAGCGTCTCGCGGATGTCGTCCTCGCCGGGAATATCGGCACGCTGCTCGATGATCTCAAATACCTTCGACATGTCTCTCTTTGAGGGCTGATCGACGGCAAAATCCTGCGCTCCGGCATAGTCAGCCACCGAAACATAACCCTTTATCGGCGAGCGGTGATACTTCTCCATAACGGGTCCGCCGATGCAGCTGCCCGAGCATGCCGACATCTCTATAAAGCAGTTATGCACGTTGCCGGACTCGATATCCCTCAGAGCCGACATGCAGTTTTCCACGCCGTCAACCGCCAGATAATTGTAATCCGGGTTATCGAGCGCCATCGTCTTTAAGATGCCGCCGGTCGTCGGGAAGAACCTCGCCCTGCTGTTCTCATCGCTGTCCGCGCGCTGCTCGGGTGTTATGCCCTCGGCTTTGAACCATGCCGTCAGCTCGTCGAAAGTGAGAGCCGCGTCAACGATGCCTTCGTAATGCTCGGCTTCGTCGAGCTTTGCTATGCAGGGGCCGATAAAGACCGTTTTGGCATTGGGGATGCGCCTCTTGATATCCTTGCAGTGAGCCTGCATCGGAGAGACCACATCCGCCAGATACGGTACGAGTGTCGGAAAATACTTCTGTATCAGGAGGTTGACCGAATGGCAGCACGAAGATATGACAACATCCCTTTTTTCTTCGTTCAGCAGTCTTTCATATTCGGTCTTGACCATGGTCGCGCCCAAGGCGGTTTCCTCAGCATCGTAAAAACCGAGCTTTTTGAGCGCGTCACGCATGGCTTCGATGCCCACGTCGTCGTAGTTGGCGACGAACGAAGGCGCGAGACTGACGACCACCGGATCGCCGGTCTGCATCAGGACCTTTACTCTCTCGGTCTCATCTGCTATCTGTTTGGCATTCTGGGGACAGACCACGAAACAGTGACCGCACATAATGCACTCATTTCCGATGATGTAAGCCTGGTTGCCCGAAAAACGGATAGACTTCACCGGACAGTTCCGGATACATTTATAACAGTTTTTGCAGTTCGATTTCTTAAGTGTCAGACACTCCATATATCATTTCACCTTTTTCAGTACATGCTCTTCAAAGAACTCCCTGACCGTATCGGGCGAAACCGAAAAGAACTCGTCATCCGCGGTAACGCATACCCCCTGCTGGCACTTGCCCATGCAGAAGGTTCCGGAAAGCTCGATCCTGTCGCCGATCCCCGCTTCCCGGATCAGGTCCTGCAGCTGCTCGACGACAGGTCTGGAGCCCTTTATGTGGCATGAAGAACCGATACACACTGTGACTTTCATGCTTATTCTCCTTAATGCTTATACGTAATCTACCACGTCGATCCACGAGAGCAGGAACTCACGCTCACGCTCGTTGCCCTTGACCGACTGGGAAGCCGCAACGATCGGCATCCATTTCTGGACATACTGCTTCGCGGTATCGCTCTTTTCGCAGAACAGATCGAGGTATCTCTTTGCCGTGTCCGTATCGCCGTCCAGCGAGAACAGCAGGAAGGTCCTTGCCGCATCGGCTGAGGCATTGCCCTGTGTGGCATGCGCCCAGTCAAGAATATAAGGAGTACCGTCATCCGTTATGATGATGTTCGAAGGGTTATAGTCACCGTGGCAGACCTTATTGTGCTTAGGCATGGACTCAAGCCTCGTATGCAGGTCGTAACGGACCGTCGCCGACAGGTCTGTTTGGCTGATCTTCGAGTTCATCTTGTCCTTGAGCTTGTTCAGGCCGGGGCATGTCTTCGAATGCATCAGCAGCTGAAGATCGACAAACAGGTTCAGATACTCTTCCTTTTTGTCGGGATTCTCCTGCATCAGCTGGGCCAGCGTCTTGCCCTTGATGTACTCGGTGATGATGGTCCATTTGCCGTCCGTCATCGTAACTCCGAGGATCTTGGGGATATTAAGCCCGGTCTCCTCTATGCGCGCCTGGTTCAGCGCCTCGTTCAAAACGTCCGCTTTTGAATACGACTTGTCAAAAACCTTGAGGACCCTGTCGCCGTCGCGGTAGATTGTCTTATTCTTTCTGACTGCAATGATTCTGTCTTCGCTCATTCTGCATCCCTCCTATTATTTCTTCTTGCCGTAATATGCGTTAAGATACATCTGTTTGATCTCGCTCATCAGCGGATAGCGGGGATTCGCGCCCGTGCACTGATCGTCGAATGCCTGCTCCGTCATATCGTCCAGACGGTCGAGGAAATCCTTTTCGTCGGCGACATAATCCTTTATCGCAGGCTTGATGCCTACCTTAGCCTTCAGGTCATTGACTGCCTTGATGAGCTTTTCGAGCTTCTCTTCGTCGGTCTTGCCGCCGAGCTTTAAGGCATCCGCAACCATCGCGTAGCGCGCGAGTGTATGAGGATGATCGTACTGGCTGAATGTGCCCATCTTGGTGGGAACCTCCGATGCGTTGAATCTCAGCACTTCTTCGAGCATCAGCGCGTTGGCCACTCCGTGAGGGATATGATGGAAAGCTCCGAGCTTATGCGCCATCGAGTGGCATACGCCGAGGAATGCGTTTGCGAATGCCATACCTGCCATGGTCGCCGCGTTTGCCATCTTTTCGCGTGCCTCAACATCGCCCTGGCCGTTATCATATGCTCTGGGCAGATATTCGAATATGGTCTGCAGAGCCTTGATCGCGAGACCGTCGGTGTAATCGGTAGCCATTACCGACGCGATCGCTTCGAGCGCGTGAGATACGGCGTCGATACCGGAAGCCGCGGTAAGTCCCTTGGGAGCCGACATATGGAAATCGGTATCGATGATCGCCATGTTGGGAAGCAGCTCATAATCCGCAAGAGGATACTTGACTCCGCTCTGCTCATCCGTGATGACCGCGAAAGGAGTTACCTCCGACCCCGTACCTGCCGAGGTGGGGATCGCTACGAAGTATGCCTTCTCTCCCATCTTGGGGAAGGTATAAACTCGCTTGCGGATATCGATGAAGCGCATCGCCATGTCCATGAAATCAGCTTCGGGATGCTCATAGAGAACCCACATGATCTTGCCTGCATCCATAGCGGAACCGCCGCCCAGGGCAATGATAACGTCAGGCCTGAACGAACGCATCAGCTCGGCTCCGGCCTTTGCGCATGCGAGTGTCGGATCGGGCGCAACGTCAAAGAACGTCTCATGTACGATACCCATCTCATCGAGCTTATCCGCGATCGGCTTTGTGTAGCCGTTGTTGTATAAGAAGCTGTCGGTAACGATAAAGGCTCTCTTCTTGCCCATAACGGTCTTCAGCTCATCGAGAGCGACCGGCAGACAGCCTTTTTTGATATAAACCTTTTCAGGTGTCCTGAACCAAAGCATGTTTTCCCTTCTTTCCGCAACTGTTTTGATATTGAGCAGATGCTTAACCCCGACGTTTTCGGAAACGGAGTTTCCTCCCCACGAACCGCAGCCGAGAGTAAGGGACGGCGCAAGCTTAAAGTTGTAGAGATCACCGATGCCGCCGTGCGACGAGGGAGTGTTGACCAGTATACGGCAGGTTTTCATGCGGGCCGCGAACTCATCGAGCTTTTCCTTTTCGGTAGCAGCGTTGATGTAGATCGAAGATGTATGACCGTAGCCGCCGTCAGCGATAAGATGCTCGGCCTTTTCAAACGCGTCCTTAATGTCCTTTGCCTTGTACATGGCAAGAACGGGCGAGAGCTTCTCGTGAGCGAACTCCTCGGAAATATCAACACTCTCAACCTCGCCGATCAGGATCTTGGTCGTCTCCGGAACCTTGACTCCCGCCAGCTCGGCGATCTTATATGCGGTCTGGCCTACGATCTTTGCGTTCAGCGCGCCGTTGATCAGGATAGTCTTCCTGACCTTCTCGATCTCGTCCTTCTTCAGGAAGTAGCAGCCGCGATAAGCGAACTCCTTTTTAACGGCCTCGTAGACCTTTTTGTGAACGATGACAGACTGCTCGGATGCGCAGATCATGCCGTTATCGAATGTCTTGGAATGAATGATGGAATTGACCGCGAGGATGATGTCGGCGGTCTCATCGATGATCGCGGGTGTATTGCCCGCGCCTACTCCGAGTGCGGGCTTTCCGCTCGAGTAAGCTGCCTTTACCATGCCGGGTCCGCCCGTAGCCAGGATGATGTCGGCCTCCTTCATGACAAGATTGGTCATGTCGAGCGAAGGAACATCGATCCATTCGATGATGCCCTCGGGAGCGCCTGCCTTAACGGCCGCGTCGAGAACGATCTTGGCAGCGGCGATCGTGGACTTTTTCGCTCTCGGATGGGGTGAGATGATGATCGCGTTGCGGGTCTTAAGAGCGATCAGGGTCTTGAATATGGCGGTCGATGTGGGATTTGTCGTGGGGATCACGGCTGCGATGACACCGATCGGCTCCGCGATCTTTTTCGTGCCGAAAGCCGGATCCTCTTCGAGCACGCCGCAGGTCCTGGTATTCTTGTAGGCGTTATAGATATACTCCGCAGCATAGTTATTCTTGATAACCTTGTCTTCGACAACGCCCATGCCCGTCTCTTCAACGGCCATTTTGGCAAGAGGGATGCGCGCCTGATTGGCAGCGATCGCGGCCGCCTTAAAGATCGCGTCTACCTGCTCCTGCGTGTAAGTCGCAAACTTTTTCTGCGCTTCCCTGACGGATGCAAGCACTTCTTCGAGTGTCTCAACACTGTCAATGATCTTTCTTTCCATAAATCTGTGACCTCCTTATATGATTGACTGTAACCCGGTCAGAATTACCTGTTTCATTTCGTAAAAAAGATAACACAAATACAATGGGACTGAGAATTGCGAATATTACAACGGGGTATTGCTTTTATTGATATGCCTTATATCGATACTGTGACTATTGATAAAAAGAAGGACCTCCGGATATCAACCGGACGGTCCTGTAGCTACGGTGATACTTTATGCGATTATATCACAAAAAATCTGATTTTAAAAGACTTTTCGCTTAGCTTTTGTTAATTCTTCGATAAATGATCTGTCAAGTTCAGAGAGCGTGTAGTCCTTTCTGTGTATCAGAACATCCTTATACACTCTCCTGCTGTCCTCGCTCACACGGGTTGTCAGTCCGTAGCGCTCCAGCAGGTCCTCCGGTATCGGCGAAACCCACATATAAGTGTTCAGATTCTTGGACAGGAGCTCGAACTGGCTGCCTCTTTCAAAAACATATATCCTGCTGCCTTTGTGGTCCGGGAGCTCGTATTTTTTGACCTCTGAAAATGACAGCGAGGGCACGTAAGGATCGCCGTGCGCTATCTCGGTGAATCCGTTCAGATCTCCGGCCGTTATCCGGTTCTTTAATGCCAGCGGTGATCCTTTGCTCATAATGAGGACATATGTGAATTCGGTGATCTGCTCTCCGACCAGACCTTTTTCGTTCATCATCTGCCTGTAATATGACTCATACTGCTCGCTGTATCGAAGGATGCCGAGCTTGAAATCGTCCTTGATCAGGTTGTTGATCACGCGGTAGGCATTGGTCTCCTTATAGAACAGTTCGATATCCTCATCCGCCGCTATCTTCTGCGAAAACTCCGCAAATGCGGCCGCAATATAACTGGCGCGCGGAGCCGAGAGCGAAAACTGCCTCTTTGCCGTCGTTCCGTCCTTAAATATAGCCTCGATATCCTCGATCTGCTTGAGCGCCTTTTCCGCATAGCTCACAAACAGCTCGCCGTCCGGCGTCAGTGTCATACCTTTTGCGCTGCGGTCGAACAGTGTTACTCCGAGTCCGGCTTCGAGTTCCTTTATCGCGCGGCTGAGCGCCGGAGCCCCTACAAACAGCTCCTCAGCCGCCTTATTGATCGAATTGGTCCTGGCCACTTCGACGGCGTATTTCATGTGAAGAATATTCATAACGATGCTCCCGTGACATCAATATTTATATGACACTATTATAATACATCTTGCCCGCTTTTTAAGTTTTTCCTTTGATTCGAGATCTGTATCACTCCACCGTCCATTCGGTCCATTCGATATGGTTGTACTGCATCACGTCGTCAGCATATTTCATCCCGAGCTTCTCATAGAACGGAACCGCATTTTCGTTGGCAATGAGATATACCGCGATATCCTTTTCGCCGCCCGCGATCTCATGGGCCGTCTTCATCAGTGTCTTTGCGATCCCCTGTCTTTCATAGTTTCTGTCTACGCCGAGGTCAGTCACATACAGCCAGTAGCAGTAATCCGTAAGTCCAAACAGCGCTCCGACGATCATTCCCCCATCATTTCTCGCGATGAGGCTTATCGAGACATTCTTTACGAGTTTGGCGATGCGCTCGTTGAAGCGCTCCTTTGGATACTGCGAGCCAAGATCGGTTCTTTTCAGGAAATCTATATATTCCTCCGCTGATACGCGTTCTTCTCTGATCCTGACAGTCCCCGGTCCGCCCAGATAGATCTCCCTGCCTGTCCGGCTTTCGGTGTTTTCCGGGACGGGCTCCATGCCTTCGGGGCTTTCCGGATCGAGCTCCATATATTCACACAGGGCAATATATTCACGCTGATAAGAGCCTCTTTTTTCCTCACTTACATCAGCATATGATTCATGTTTTGAAAAAATATCGAGCGCCTCCTCCAGAGGTATCCACTCGGGCTGAACACCGCGGCGCTTTTCAACTTCGGTAAGATTCATCTGCCCTTTCCCCGTCACTTCGCAGACAAAGAAATACCCCGTATAACGGTATTCTTCGTAATACTCGTGCATGATAAGAAAGTGCCTTACCGGGCGGACAATATATCCCGTTTCTTCCTCGACCTCGCGTATCACACAGTCCTCGGGAGTCTCTCCTTCTTCTGTTCCGCCGCCCGGTATCAGCCACCAGCCGGAATTCAGTTCATGCGTAAGCAGTATCTTTCTGTCCTGTACGATGACCGCCCTGCTGCCGTCACGCGTTTTTGTATATGTGTCAAACCGGTTCGCACCGAGTATATCTACAGTTTTCATCGGAATATATCTCCTCTGTTTCTTACGATCATAGGCTGTTCTCATATTATATGCCGTAAAAGTCCAATCGTCCACTTTCAGTTTCTGCTCCTGAAAAACAAACGGCCCGGAATCTTGAAAAATCCCGAGCCGTTTGGTGCCTGTCAACATTATCACTTTCCTTACAGTATGTATATTCCTTCTGTGAACTCTTTTTCAACGTCTTTAAGCTCGTCTCCGGTATATATGCCCTTCTCCCTGATCTCTTTAAGATAATTGTCCCTGACAGCCGCGGCCTTCTCATTTTCACCTGCGCGGACATACGCGCTCATCTTGCTGTAATTCAGCTTACGCAGCGCCCATCTGCGCGAATCTGTCGAATATTCGGGCCTTGAGGCATAGGCATTTATCACAGCCTCACACCAGTCACAAACCCCGATCGCCTCATCAAGTGAGCCGAAATAGCAGTAAAAAGTGGTCAGCTTTTCGGTCTGGTTCGCGATCAGATCAAACAGGCGCGTACCGAACTCCACAGCGTTTTCCTTCATCGCTTCGAAGCCTTTTTCGAAGAATACGAGAGACAGGTTCAGGTCTTCGCGAATGCAGTGTCCTTCAAGGCTCGGGAGAACATTTACATGCTCTCTCGCATTGTCGTAATCCTTCATGTGAATATATATCCAGGCCAGAGCGTAATGCGCCTTATTGATCTTTTTGGTCTCGCTGCAATATCTGATGATATTGATGCCCTTACGGATGGCGTCGGTAAGTATCTCCCGCGCCCGGCCGGGCTCATCCGCGAGCAGTTTTTCCATATCAATGTAGTAGCTCAGTCCCGCAGCGCGCTGAACATACTTGAGCACTATATCGTAATTCATCGGATTCCTGCCGACTTCTTCGGCGAGATACTCGCATACTTTGAGCGCACTTCCGCCCGGGTCGGAAACATCTTCAAGCTCCGCCATTTTTTTGAAAACCATTTCTGTGATCCGATCGTCCTGACTCTGCTGCTGATATCCGAGCAGCGCGTCGGTCGTGATTCCAAGCGTCTGCGCTATGGGCACGATCATCGATACATCGGGCAGCCCCGCTTCCGACTCCCAGCGGCTGACCGCCTGCGGCGTAACTCCTAATATCCCCGCCAGTTCCTCCTGTGTAAAACCCTTGTTTTTTCTGAAATTCCGTATATTTAAACCAAGACTGTTTGCCATATGATCCCCTTTCGTTAAATTGTCTGTTTATCCGTTTCTGTCATCGAAAACGCCTGCAGTTCATTTTCTGAATACAGTGTAACCCTAGTACCGTAAAAAAACAAACAATCGGGAATTGAGAAAAAAACAAGCTCAGTCTTTCCAAAATCTATTTCGTGACCTCAGACCATGCTTCGACCAGCTTTTCCATACTCCATGCGGCGTTTGCCGGACTCGTGGAAGGCAGGCAGACCGCCTTCCTGCGGGTCATGTTCTCAGAGAATTTTATATAATACTTCTCTGCTGTTTTTCCGTTTACAAATATGCCCCGTATATCTGCAGAATCGAGGATCCGCGACAGATCGTTCGGTACTGCGTTTGTTATGCTGGCGTCGGACGATCCTTTGATATCGCAGGACGCGATCACGTCCCACAGCGCGATATGATGCTTCGCCAGAAACGCCTTTTTATCCGGAACGGTGACAGGCACCTCATCCGCAAAGACCTGCGCGATAACCCTCCAGAAACGGTTCTGCGGATGCCCGTAGAAAAACATCTGCTCCCGTGACTTGACCGACGGAAAACTGCCCAATATCAGTATCTCTGAGTCTTTGTCATAAAAAGGCGCTATGGGATGGATTATATGATGAATGTCAGACCGGTTTGAGCCGGGTATTTCTGTTTTTTTCATCGGAAAGTATCTCCTCATAATTCTTAATCAGTGTATCATTGCTGAGGCTAATCGTAAAGAATAAAACACAAGGCCCGGAACCCCAAAGATTCCAGACCTTGTGTTTTTAAGCCTTTTGGTGCCTGCACCGTGATCATTTACCTTTAATTTTGACTTTGGAACTCAGGCCTGCTGCCTTGAAGATCTTTTTATAACCTTTAAGCTTCTTCTTCGGAACCGTGATCACGCAGGAATCGGGCACCTTGTCAAATGCTCCGTACTCCACACTCCCGGACTTCAAGAGCTTTGAATTGATCGTGATAGTCTTCAGCTTGTCACTGAATTTGAACGCGTTCTCATTGATATACGTGATATTCTTTCCGAGGGTGACCGATGTTACCTCTGTTCCGGCGTATTCAAACATCGTAACCTTGTAGGTGCGTCCCTCATATGTGATCGTATCGGGTACGACAAGACCTGTGTGCGGGCCGCTGCCGTGTTCGAAGCAGACCGTACCGCCCTTTAAGTCAGCTGTCGTGACAGAATAATACATATCGCCGAGTATGATCTGGTCTCCGATATCCATCGGATATTTTGTAACTGACGAATCCGCAGTGCCCTTGCCCTTTGAAAGCGAAACCCTTATATAATTCAGCGTATCGGATCCGGCCTTAAGGTTTTTATATGCGGTATCAAAATAATCCTTTACGGACTTCGCGCTCGTGAATTCTATGGTCTTGTCCGCGAATTTGCTGACCTTCACGGTCATCTTAACCTTCGTGTTTACCGGAAGAAATACCGTGTCGTAGCCCGATCCACCCTGATAGAACGAGCCGTCGACCAGCACGGTCTTACCGGAGCTTACATAAACGTTGTACTCTTCATAGTATTCGGGGCCGCTGTACTTCATTGCGTAACCGAGCAGCTCCCTGCCCGAACCGGTCCACTTTTTGCCGGAATACCCGTTGTCGAGCGCATAGGCCTTCAGGTCCTTGTACATGAAGGCAGTGGTATAACCGATACTGCCGTTGTTTGTGATCTTTGAATTGTTGATCACTCTGCCGCCGATCAGCAGCGAAGGCTCTCTCGAATTCACATCCTTGTCCTTGATCGTAATGCTTCCGTCGTTGATCAGGTATGCGTTCCTTCCGATCGCGATGCCGCAGCCGTTGTCGGTGGTAATGCTTATCTTGCCGCCCGCGCGGTTCTCCAGTCTTCCGTGCGATGCTGTGTCTCCGTCTTCCTCAAAGCGCTTAACTACCCGGTCTCTCGGGAAAAAGCTCTCGACCACGGACATGCCTACACCGTTCTTTATGTCGAACTCCATGGTGCCGTAATTGATGAACTCAGCCTCCTGCACCTGTATCTCGGCGTCAAATGAACCTTCCCATTCGGCCAACTTGGCCGCATAGCTTCCGGCGCGCTTATAGCTTCGCTTTACATCCGAAGTAACCTTAATTGTACCGTAATTATAGAAACTGTTATGGTCGATCTCGATCGCCGCAAATTCAAAGAATCGCTTCTGGCTCGAGGTAATGTTTATTGTTCCGTTATTGACGATGGGCGACTTTGCATAAGCCTCTTTATGCTCCCTGTTCTGGTAGCCGTCCTCAATGCTGATGTGGCCGTAACCCGTAACGTTGATCGTTCCGTTATTGACCGATACAGTGTCTTCCGCATCGTACATGTCGGATTTCAGCGAACCGGGACCGTAATCGATACTTGAATCGATCCCCAGACCCATCTCGCCGTAATCCAGATCGATCACGCCGCTCTTGCAGTTTAAGAACAGGTCCGAATTGATCGACTTCCTGTAAAAGCTGTCGGTCGCCCTCTTATACGAAGGCGCAGTGATCGTTATCTTTCCTGCGTTGATGATGCAGCCGCTTACGGACGAATCGTTTATCTCGACCGTCGCGCCCTTCTGCACGGCTATCGTGCAGCCGTACTTCAGTTCCGCTCCGTTAATGAGCTGCAGCTTCGCGCCCTTCTGCAGGGATATCCTGATACCGTTGCTGAGATACAGGCCGTCCAGAATGAGCGTACCGCCTGACTTTACGATGATAACGTCATCGCTGTTATAGATATATCCGTTCTCCGGAATAATGCCGGTGTAGTGCCTGTCGTCCTTGTCCAGGCCGTCCTTAACCGTCTGCAGCTCGGTGCGGGATACCGTCACCTTTCCGTCGATGATGCAGTAACCGCGTTTATCGGAGTAATCCGTCAAAAGCCTTTTGACAAGCTCAGTACCCTTTTTGATCTGCACATTGTCAACGATTACCGACCAGTTTTCGCTGCTGTGCTTAAACGCAGAGTACCGGTAATCGCTTTCCGCGAGATAATTCTGTCCTGTGAAGAGCTCATCCTCATTGACGAATACAGGGTGAAGGGTCACGGGCTCCGTGATCTCTTTTATCGCATCGATCCTGTTTCCGTTCTCATCTGCATAATACGCGAGCGCACGCGCCGCAGCCATGGGGCTCTGTACCCTGCCGACGCCCATTAAAAACTTATCAAGGCCTCCGCCGATCGTATAGTAGCTTCTGCTGCTGATGACCGCATCCTCAGGGAGGAACAGGCACTCTTCATCCCCCGGCTCATAGCGCACGTTGTAAAGATTAACCGTTCGTGCAGCGCCTTCACCACCCGATTCATACGCCGAAGGGATGTCGGAGGTGCCGAACATAAAGGTGTAATCCTTTGTAAAATCAGCCGACTTGGACTCGCAGTAATAGAATTTTCCGTAGATCAGATACGTGTTCTCGGGAATATACTTTTTGTCCAGGACAAAATTACCGTCCGAATCGGTCTTCAGCTGTGTGTATACTCCGAGAGTCCAGTCGTCGTAATCAAAGTATTCCACGCCCGAAGAGTAATCGTCCATGCGGTAATAGAGATAACCCTTGGTTAGCTTTTTATTGTCCAGATAAAGGCTTATCGTCAGATCGTCAGCCGCACACTTGAACGCGGAATCCGCTTTTTTCTCGCTGCGCTCCCATTTTGTGGATCCAAAAGCGGCCTTGTAATCATCCTTTTTAAGCTTGCTGTTGTTTGTGATCTTGCCAAGATGGCGGCATTCGCCGAACGAACCGCTCTCTATGGTCTTGAGGCCTTCGGGAAGTGTAACCTCTTTAAGCCCCATGCAGGATCTGAATGCACTCGATCCGATCGAAGTCACCTTCTTGCCGAATGTAACTTTCGTGATGCCGCTGCCCTCGCAGACATTGTTCGGTATGGCCGTAAGAGACTCCGGGAATGTAATGCTTTTAAGCGAGCCGCACTTTGCAAACGCGGAGTCTCCGAGCTCCTTCAAAGTCTTCGGCAGATTGATGCTCTCAAGGTACCAGCATCCCCAGAAAGCGCCTCCGCCGATATAAGTAAGCCCGTCCTCGATCGTGACCTTGGTCAGGTTCTCGTAGTCCATAAAGGCCTTGTCATTGATGCCTATTACATCATACTTGCTGCCGTGCTTTACCACCGCAGGGATTGTAATGGTTTCCAGACGGAAATTACAGCCGGCGACATAGACCTGTCCGTTTTGTCCGCCGGACGCATACTTGGTCACGTAATAATCTATCCCATCCTCCGTGAACTTCGAAAGGGCCTGGTAATCTTCTACCTTCACACCGTTTCCGTAATAAGTGTCCCGGAAAGCCTCTGCCGGCACGGGCGCACAGAACGTCCCCGCCAGAAGCGCGACTGCCAGAACAAATACCAATGATCTGCGCAAAAACGTTTTCTTCATAAACTACTGCCTCCCGATAAGGTGCCTGTCACCGTGATCATTTCCTTTGAGTTGCCTGACAGTAATACAAGCCGAATGCTTTGGTTATCATATACTCGCCGTATACTGTTACGGTATTAGTATAGTTGACAGAATCCGTTCCGATCGTTAATGCAGCATAAGCCGAAACCGTATCCGACAAAGATACTTGTTTTGAGAGTTCATAATGGGGTTTTTTATCCGGATAAAGTGTATAGTCGGGCTCCACGTATTTAAAATCAGCTTCTGTAAAAGTCGGGAGCGATATCATTCCTTCAGCCCCCTTATCCAGATATTCCGTAAGTCCGTCGTAAAGCGGCAGATCTGAGAAATTATAATCAGCGCCATAAAGCAAATGACTGACAAGATAACTGTTAGCCAGATGATCAACATCCACCACCTGATAGCCGCCGTCAACTGCTTCTATCCTAAATGTTCCGCCCGCTTCATCCGTATAGGTTCCGCAAAGCTTCGACAGATCAAGCTTTGTGGCAGTTCCGTAACCGATCGTTTTGTCGGAAGCACCGGGGTTGCCTGTATCCTTATCGTCCTTCTTGTCATCCTCTTCGGACTTGCCTACCGTTACTTTAACAACTTTGCTGTACTTGCCCCACACGGTCTTGCTTCCGTTCTTACGGTAAGCGCGGACCTTAAACTGATACTCTCCTGACGCAAGCTTCTTTGCGGTGTAGGTTCTTGCAGCGGTTCCGTCCTTCTTAAGCGTCGTAAGTTTGGTAAACTTGCTTGCTCCGGGCTTCTTGACCATGATCTTGTAACCTTGCGCATTCTTGGTCTTAGCAATCGTGATCGTCGCGCTCTTGCCATCATCATTCGCCTTTACCGTGATCCCGGGTTTGGCGGGCTTGGTCGCCGCCTGTGCCCCGCGCGCAGGGAAAAGGCCTGTGATCATGGTCAGGACAAGTGCCATTACAGTAACCTTTTTTAATATCTTCATTTGATTCTCTCCTACTAGTAGTTTTTTACTTGATTGATATCACAATTGCAGGACGTATACTGCTGCAGTAATATAATCCGTTGTCAATTCCATAAAGCTCAACATAACCCGCTTCACCTACAAACGTGCTTAAAGATGAATCACCTCCCGGCGAGCGGAGTCTCCACCAGCAAGCAGCCTTACCTTCCTCGGTATAGTATTGTGCAGATAATAAAGAGGTTCTGGCAATAGCATACGCGGTGGGGGCACATCTGCGACTGATCATCTTGTCTACATTCGCAATGTCATCAACATCATACTCACTGTAGAAACCATATGATGTATTGATCATATCCTCAGTAGAAAGTAAGAATACATTGTCTTCAGTATCATTACCTCCGTTCGTGCCGTAATTCGGATTATCATTATTCTTTAACTTTGTTGTCTTAATTGCTGTTTTTTCTGCATCAGAGAATGCTGCATTGTAAAAATCATCATTAAGCCATGATCGAAGCGTGCTTATCTCCCATGTTTCGCCGGCGACATATTTCGAATTGTAAGGCATGCAATCCAACGCATATTTACTTAAAACAAATAGCTCCGAACCATTATTTGAAAGAACAATCCATTCAATGGGCTCTTTACCGTTATCCAAATCGTTATCCTGCTCATACGAACCGAAAATAACAGAATTTCCACGCTTAGCCTTGGAAAGATCAGAAACTATACCGCTTCCGGTTTCGGTACTTCCTTTATCTTCATTGCTCTTACTCGCAACCTTCACCTTCGCCACCTTGCTGTACTTACCCCAAACGGTCTTCTTGCCGTTTTTCAGATAAGCGCGTACCTTGAACTGATATTCACCTTCAGCCAGCTTCTCCGCGGTATAAGTCCTCTTTGCTGTTCCGTCTTCGCTGATCGCAGCAAGCTTTGTGAACTTCTTTGCGCCCGGCTTCTTGACCATGATCTGGTACCCTTGCGCCTTCTTTGTCTTTGCGATGGTCAGCGTAACACTCGTGCCGTCGTCATTTGCTTTTGCCGTAACCTTTGCCTTTGCGGGCTTGGTCGCCGCCTGTGCCTTCTCTCCGCCAAGCGCAGCAAACATGCCCACCGTCATTGCCAGCATCAGAAATGCCGCGATGATAACCTTGATCCTTTTCATGTAAACCTCCTGTATTGTATATATTGATAAGCTGACCGCTGTCACTCAACGATCCTGTACACTTCGATCCAATCGTCGGTGTAATTCACTGTCAGTTCATTGCCGGAAAACTCCAATTCAGCTTCCCATGCGTCATAGCCGTCGTAATCAAAAATATCCGCAATGCACCTGACGTCTTCCCTGTTCCTTATCTCGTTTGTGCCGCTCGTAAAATCAACGGGCGACATTACATGGGGGCCAAGGTTCAGCCAGGTAATATTGAGCATGAAGGAGTAGATCTCAATCTCAAGTTTGGCAGCACCGTTTACAAAGCTTGCGGCACGTTTATCCGATGTATCGGTAACCTCACTGCGTTTGAGCCCGTTCTGCGATACCAGCTCATAGATCCTGACAGTGCTGTCCGTGTCAATGTCCGTCCAAACAGGCGTAGGCGTGACTTCATATTCCGTCCAGTACTCATCGACGAAATAATAGGTCGAGGGACTTTCATCCTCCAGAGGATCCTCACCATCATAACTGTACCAGATCTGGATCAGTTCCGGTGTAAAGTCGATGTAGCAATATTCCACGTTGACCTGTTCGGCATAATACTGCACGAAATAATAACCGTCCGGGAAATCCATGGAAGCAGTGTCAAACTTGCCGCCGGTGTAAATGTCGCTTTCCTGAAACTGCCAGTCTGCGTAGCCGTTCCCGAAATCGAATTCAATGACAAGATACGGATTTGAATAAGGGCTGTTATTCGTATAGGTCCTGCGGCACTTTTGGGCCATCACCTTATCACCCGGATCGGCGGGTGCCGAGGTTACGGAAGATGAGCCGCCTTTTGATGACGTATCATCTTTTGAAGAAGTATCGTCTTTTGAGGCCGTATCATCTTTCGCCGGCGAATCCGTGATCTTTAAAAGGTCTTTAAGCCCCTTCGCAGGGTCATCTTTCGACTGATCATCCTTTGAAGAATCCGCCTTTGAATCGTCATCCTTTGCGGCAGACGAGGTCTTTTTATCGGATCCGTCCTTTGAAGAACTCTTGGTTCCCGATGACGAACCGCTGCTGCAGCCCACCGTCATAACGGCGAGCAGCAGGACTACAAGCAGTGAGACTATTCTTTTCATTGTGTTTTCTCCGTATCCCAAGCCTTAAGGCAGGTATTATCATTCGATCAATTCATAACTGATCGAACCAAATTCATCACATATAAGTTTGATAAAGATGGAGTCGCCCCATAACTCTGGATCCAGATTGTACTTCGTTGTATAGTACTTATAGTCATAAAAGTCCAGATGAATACCATCCTTTTCGTAAACAAGATGCCATTCCTGAACAATATTCTTTCCTTCATATTCATCGAAATACTCATTGTACTTGACATCTTTTTCAGAAATCTCGATATCCTTGCCGTACTCGACCGATTCATAGTACTTTACCGTCTTGTTGTTATCATAATCAACCTTGGTATGCTCTTCAACATTCACGATATCCTTAAGAACATATCCGTTGTCTGTTTTAGCGAATTCCCACGTGCCAAGCGGGCCGTCCCAAGAAAACCATTCCCCGGGTATCATAAACTGATACTTACCGACAAAAGTGTCCAGAGTCACTCCGTCTACGTTTGAAGTGTCCGAACCGGTATCATCGTCTTTCTTATCATCCTTCTTGTCATCTGAAGCAGGCTTCTCAACCTTCACCTTTGCGACCTTGCTGTACTTGCCCCAGACGGTCTTCTTGCCGTTCTTCAGGTAAGCGCGAACCTTGAACTGGTACTCGCCCTCTGTCAGCTTCTTCGCGGTATAAGTCCTCTTCGCTGTTCCGTCTTCGCTGATCGTAGCAAGCTTTGTAAACTTCTTTGCTCCGGGCTTCTTGACCATGATCTTGTAACCCTGCGCGTTTTTCGTCTTCGCGATGGTCAGCGTAACGCTCGTGCCGTCGTCATTTGCTTTTGCCGTAACCTTTGCCTTCGCGGGCTTGGTGGCCGCGTGGGCGCTGCGCGCCGGGAAGAGCCCCGCGATCAGCATCAGGACAAGTGCCATTACTGTAACCTTTTTCAATACCTTCATTTGATTCCCTCCTTTTTACTTGTGGAAAACAGCTTCTATCATATTTCCGTTGCTGATATCGACTTTTACAACCTTAATCGTTCCGTCGGTATTAAAAGTAACCTGATATGTAGTCGGAGTATCATTGTAAGCATGGCATTCAACGTAAATAGATCCGTCGCTCTGCTTCGTAATAGTCGCATAATCTTCGCTGACCACGCCCATGTACCGCTGCCAATTCCAGTACGTATCCTCAAAATCCTTATACGGTGCATAAGACGCATAATACTTTATCTTGAATAGTTCATACCAGTTTTCAGCATCGTTATAACTGAATTTCATAGATCCGCCGTCATCCGTAACATATTCTCCGACGAAGTCTGCAAGGGTCAGATCGGTCTTGACCGGGACAGGCTTATCCTTCTCTTTATCTTTGTCATTATCTGCCGGCTTAGTCTCAGACTTATCCGAAAACTTTAATTCTCCATAGATTTTCAATCCGGAGTTTTCGTCGTTATCGCCATCTTTATAGATAATTTCGTAATACGTACAATTCAGGATATCCGAAAAGGCTTCTTTTCCAACTTCATCACGGGGAATACTTAATGTCAACTTACCCGCCTCTCTTGTAAAATCATCTGCATTTCCACTGTAAAGAGAACCCACTACTCCGATATGTGTAACTCCGAATGCTATCCGGCCAACTCCAATTTCATATCCGCCTTCACGATCGTCATTGTAATAGAGTCTGATCCAAACCTGTCTTCTGTCAGCATTTAGATTGTCAACGATCGGATCTGTCAAGGTAACCGTGATCTTGCTGCTAGTCTTTTCCGCACTCAGACCGGAAGCAACTTCCTTAGATACGACCTTCACCTTGGCTACCTTGCTGTACTTGCCCCAAACGGTCTTCTTCCCGTTCTTCAGATAAGCGCGTACCTTGAACTGGTACTCGCCCTCTGTCAGCTTCTCCGCGGTATAAGTCCTCTTCGCGGTTCCGTCTTCACTGATCGTTGCAAGCTTGGTAAACTTCTTTGCGCCCGGCTTCTTGACCATGATCTGGTACCCTTGCGCTTTCTTTGTCTTTGCGATAGTCAGCGTAACGCTCGTGCCGTCGTCATTTGCCTTTGCTGTAACCTTTGCCTTTGCGGGCTTGGTCGCCGCCTGTGCCTTCTCTCCTCCGAGAGCGGCAAACATGCCGACTGTAAGAGCCAGCGTTAATAATGCTGCGATGATAAGTCTTATTCTTTTCATGCGTAAACCTCCGATATCAATTTCTACGTACCCTTCTATGGTGCCTGTCACCGACTGTGCCGCTGACAGGTCCTCGACAGGCGTATTTACTTCACCTGTATCGGTGCGGACCACTCGCTGTAAAGTGTGGTCTTGCCGACCTTCTTGTATGTGCGGACCTTGATGTACATGCCGCTCTTGAGTTTCGTCACCTTCGCCTTTGTGTCGGTTCCGGAATAAAGCTTCTTGAACCCCTTGTTCTTCTTCGAAGAATAATAGATCTGGTAGCCGTCGGCCTGTTTGTTGTCATTCAGGACGATCGTGCTCTCCTTCTTGCCGATCTTGACGCTCTTTACATCGGTACGGACAGGGATAATGCTGAAACTGTCGGTAATGGTTCCCGCATAGTCACCGATACCCGTAAGAGTAAGTGTCGCTGCACCGATCTCGGTATTGTCCTTAGCTTCTACTTTGTAATCCTTATCCTCCTCAAGCAGAGTCTTGCCATCCAACAGGTAAAGGTAAGGAACACGCGCTGTGCCGGTATAGATCAGTTCTTTTACGGGAATCGTGAGCTTGCAGTCTGCAAGGTTTTTCTTGTCGGACTCACCGCCGCCTACGATCAGGCGGACTTTGAAAGGAACCTCCTTGCAGGAGAACACCGTCGTTCCTTCGCCCAGGATCTCAAACATATTACCATTGTTGTTCAACCTTTTTACATTTGTTCCTTCGAAAGCTGTTTCGGGATCGGCATTCATAAATGACTGGAACTGGCTCCGCGGAGCCGCTGTGGGAGCATATACATTTACATACTCCAGCTTAGGGCAGTTTGCTATTTCCTCGTTCTGGACTTTTCCACCGTTTCCCATAAGCGGAAGGCAAAGGTAATCTGTCGCCCAATCGCCTTCGTAGATATTTATTTCCTTAAGTTTCGGACAATCACCGATTCTGCCGAGATTAAAGAAGTTCATTTTTCTGTCAATTACAATATCGAGCTTCTCAAGCTCGGGACTCTCATTAAAAAAGTTATCCGGATCTCTTTGTCCATATCCGTCTGTCATAACAAGCTTTAAATATTTAATTCCGGAATTTTTGAGTAATCTGTCATTCGATCCGTATGTATCCCATCCGTAGTTCAGTTCCAGAGACTGTAATGAAGTGCAGCCTACAAAAGCTTCATCTCCCAAACCTAATTTCCTGACACTGTCCAGTTTGGGCCACTTCTCTTTTCTCCACTTCTGAGCATCGCCTTCAAACACAACGCTTTCCAGATTAGTGCAGTTCTTAAACGCTCTCGATCTGATGCCATATACGGACGCAGGTATGGTAACAGACTTTAGGGTTGTATTGTCCATAAATGCTTTAGAATCTATCAAGGTGATCGGAATGTCATTATAATACTCGGGAATGACAAGATCGGCAGGCAGCTTGTCTGTACAGCCGATGACGTAATACACATTTCCGGTTATCTGATCGTAAACTTCCTCAAGGATCAGTCCTCCGGGAGTGGTCACCTTCTTGTTTTCCGCCTGCACCTTCGTTCCGGTTCCGAACAGAGCCGCAAGTACAAATGCAGCAAGCAGAACTGCTGCCAGTTTGATCAATTTGTTCACAGTTTTCATATTCAGCCCTCCAATACGATTACTTTACCTTCACCGGTGTCGACCACTCGCTGTAATAAGTCTTCTTGCCGACCTTCTTATATGTCCTGATCTTGATAAACATGCCGCTCTTTACGGTCTTGGTTTCGAGCGAAGTGTCCGTGCCCGAGTAGAGCTTCTTGTAGCCCTTTGATTTTTTTGTCGAGTAATAAACCTGATAGCCGTCGGCGCCCTTGAATATATTCCATTCAAGCTTCGCGGTTTTCTTTGCGATCACGGCTTTCTTCAGGTATACGGGAACCAGATCGGGTCCGATGTAGTAGTCCGCTGAGATTGAGCCTGTGTAATCGCCCTTGCCCGTAAATGTGATCTTCGCGGCTCCTACGGCCTTATTGTCCTCGCATTTAACCGTGTAATCGGTATCTTCGACAAGGAGTGTGTCGCCGTAGGTAAGCTGTGCGTAAGGTGTGATCTCCTCACCGGTATATACGAATGTATCAGCGGGAAGGGTGACTTTTGCGTCCTTCAGGTCTTTCTTCTGTGAATTGCCTTCTCCGACTACCAGTCTGATCCTGATCTTTGTCTCGGGGCATGAGAAAACTGCCGTGCCCTCTTCTTCTACTACGAAATATTCTTTCGAATTGCCGTTTGCTCTTTCAACACATGAGCCCTCAAAATCAACGGGCTGTGAAGCGTTTGTGATCGGCTGGAACTGCTTTCCGATATAATCCGAACCCACATGGAATGTAATGTATTCAAGGTTCGGACAATTCTCATAATACGCACGCGTGCCCGGGGAAGGATCTGATACGGCCGGAACATCAAGTCTGCTTTTTATATCATGCGATCCCGAATAATCCGGCCAAATATTGATCTCCTTCAGTTTCGGAATATCATTCAGGTAATAGGGCGATAAATATGACAGACCGTATGCTCCGACGATATCGATCGTCTCCAGTTCGGGAGCGTTGTTCAGCATGCGCTGAATACGGGTATCTCCCGTAAATGTGATCTTTATATACTTAAGTCCCGAATCGGCGAACACATCGTCTTTATTGTCATAAAAATCGAAGCCGTAAGGAAATTCGATGCTTTTAAGCTTTTTGCAGCCTGCGAAGATCCTGTCAGAAAGCGTAATATACTCTTTAAGTGCGGATACTCCATAATAATCATACGGAGCCTCAGTAAATGTAACCGACTCCAGAGAAGTGCAATCCATAAATGCTTCTGCGCAGATTGAATTGACCGATCCCGGTATAACTACAGAAGTGATCGACTTTCCCTTGAATGCCTGCTTTCCGATCTCTGTGACATTATATTCGCCGATCGCAGCCGGTATCTCAATCTTTTCTGCTTTTCCTGTATATCCGACGATCGTATATCCTGAGCTGTGCGAGCGGTATTCATTCACCACGAACCCGTCCGTCGTGGTAAAAGTACTCGCCGCTTTCGCTCTCTCCGACCTCATGCCTGCTGACGGGATCGCCAGTATCAGCGCAAGTACTAATGCCAGACTGCTCTTAATGATCCTCATACTCCGTACCTCCTGTTTTCCTTTGGTTCAAACAAAATATCATTCACCCGTGATGACTGCTTCCTGAATGTCTGAGAACGGTCCGTATACCTTCACGCCGTTGACCTTGTAATACGCCCTGACTTTATAATAATAAGTGTTGTTCTTATACAGATATTTATCCAGATATTCGGTTGCATTGGGCGACTTGATCTCGGTCTCAAGCTCGTATTCACCGTATTTATTGCCTACATCGGCATATTTCCATTTAGCGATATAGACCTCATAGCCCTCGACCTTCTTGACCGGATCCCATGTGAGGGTAACCTGCTCGTTCTTCTGATCGATCTTGACCTTCTTGATCTTAACCTTTGCGGGTGTGGAGAATTCCTTGACCGTCAGTTCCTTCTGGGTCATGGGGAATTTCTTTTTCGCATTGTATGTTTTGGTTTCGTTCTCGAAAATATGGGTGTACTTGATGTTCAAATTGGAGATCACGGTCTTATTCTTACCGTCGGGATTGCCGCCCGCGATCATCTTCTTCACAGGGTTTTCTGCCTTCCTTGTTTCGGCCGAAGCACCGTGATGACTTGCAAAGCTGGTTCTCTTCTTCTGAAGCTGCTCTAAAAGATAAGTCTCATTCGTTGAGCCGTTGATCTCCTTTTCGGTAAGCTGGATATCATCGAGGGTATACTTGACAGCGCCGACGCAGTCAGTAATATTATCAAGATAATTATCACCGCCGGTGTTGTAGCCACCCCAGACAGATCCTACATCTCCCAGGTCGTAAAGATCCTCAGGCAGATACATAGAAGTACAGTTCTCGATAAACGCATCGGAGCCTGCCTGCACTCCCACTATGCCTCCGATATTCTGCGCAGTATTGGGTGTATCACCTTTTTTGGGGAGTGTTGTGACGGTACCGAGACAGCCGCTTACGGTTCCGCCGAAATTGATCCCGACAATACCGCCCGCACTATAGTTACCTTGGATCGTGATATTTGAATAGCAGTTCTCAACTTTGCCTTCGTTACGCCCTACGATACCGCCCGCAGTGTCATACGCGTATATCTTGCAGTCTACGGAAGCACAGTTCCTGACAATACCCAGTTCGTTGTTGAAGCCTGCGATAATACCCTGATACGAATCGCAAGCGAGTTCGGAATTGTAAACTACGCACTTTTCAACGATACCCTTATTGTTCTCACAGATCACGCCTGCGATTCCGCCGCCCGAGCCTCTGGTGGTGTCCGCGCCGGCGACATATACGTTCCTTACAATGGCCGTGGACTCAAGGTTGTCGAACAGATTTCCCACAAGGCCGCGGATGGTCTTTCCGTTGCCGTCAAAGATACCGTAGAAGGTCGACGCATAACCGCATACTCTTCCGGAATAAATGCTCTCATACAGATCGATATCCTGCATCACCTTGAAATACTTGCCCTTGTAGTCCTCGCCGGTATATTCGTCCATGTTGAAGAGGTGTCTGGCGGTCCAGATCTGATAAGGCTTCTTCTTTGTTCCCTTACCTGCGGGGAAATACTTCGCAACCCACTTCTTTACCGTAAAAGGTCCGTAGGTATTGTGAGCCGGATCCTCGAATACGATGTAAATATCGTACTTCTTGCCGACCTCGACCTTGTCCAGCCAGTAGATATGGCCGTAAGCGTCGGTCTCTTCACCGGCGGTCACCAAAGTCTTGTAGCCGCTGCCCATGATATCCTTCGTCGAAGGCTTCTCGTCGCCGCTGTGCTTTACATAAACGTAGACAACGCCGTCGATGCTTGAAAGAACCTGTAAAGTTACGCAATCATCGTTTGATTTCTTCGCGTCCATAACGTCCACTCTGTACGCGAAATACTCCGTAGAGGTCTTGACTTCCGCTGCGGAAGTCTTTACCGTAAAGCCCTCCGCCGATGCGATGATCATGGCGAAGGCCAGTACCAGCCCCACCAGTCTGCATAATTGTTTTTTCAGTGACATAAAATACCTCCGTTTTATATAAAATTTTAAATTCCTTTTTATTTCACCTGCACGGGTGCCGACCACTCGCTGTAATATGTGGTCTTGCCGACTTTCTTGTAGGTTCGCACCTTGATATACATACCGCTCTTGAGGCCCGAAACCTCAGCTTTCAGGTCCTTGCCCGAATAAAGCTTTTTGTAGCCCTTCGATTTCTTGGAAGAATAATAGATCTGGTATCCGTCGGCCTGCTTGTCTGCATTGACCGTGATGACAGACTTCTTCTTGCCGATGACAACCGACTTGGCGATAACCGGTCCGGGATCGATCTCGAAGCTCTTCGTGATGGTTCCGGCGTAATCGCCCTTGCCCGTAACAGTCACGGTGCCGGTGCCGATCTCGACATTGTCCTTTACTTCAACGGTATAGTCCTTGTCCTGCTCGAGAACGGTCTTGCCGTCAATGATGTAGAAGTATGGCTCGATCTCTTTTCCGGTGTAAGTCGCCTTGTTTAAAGGCATGGTCAGCTTCGCATCGGCAATATTCTTCTTTGCCTGCCCCGCGCCAACATGCATCGTAATCGTAAAGGGCATGTCCTTGTAGGTGATAGTTGCTGTTCCGGCACCTGCGGCTTCCCATTCGTTCACACGTCCGGTAGAAATGATCTTCGCAACAGACGTGTCAGATGATACCGGCGTATAGGTTTTGGAATCATAAACCTCTCCGCCGTAGCATTGACCAAAGTATGGAACATAGTATTTGGTCCTGCTCGATGGTGAGCCGTATTCCCGGTGGACTACCACTTCTCCCGCGTCATTGGTCTCATTGTAATAAAGATTTATGTTTTTAAGATTCGGGCAGATGGTAAAAGCCATCCTCATCTTGCCGTCTTTTTCTTCATAGAAGTATCCGCCATGTATCCCTTCAAGTGATTCGGCATTGTAGACATTGATCTCGCGAAGAGACGGCATTGACGGTAAATCCGGTCTGCTCTCAAACTGGAGATTGATCCCAGCTTTGTAAAGTCCGTCATCACGGAATTTAATATTCAGTACTTCCAGCTTCTCCGCGCCGCAGATAATACCCAGTATTCCAGTATAATATGTCCAGCAGACGGTAATCTCCTTCACGCCCGATCCCGCGAAAACCTTCTCTAAGTTATTGCAGTCCACACCGTAAGGGAATTCGACCTTTTCAAGAGAGGTGCATCCGCTGAATGCTCCTGCATCAATTCTCAGCGGAATTGTTGTTGCGGATATAGTCTCACCATTTCGGATCTTCCAGTCAAAAGTATCGTTAAACACGATCTCTTTAAGATTGGTGCAGTTTTTGAACGCTTCACTTTTTATGGAATTCAGACTACCCGGTAACGTAACGGATGTTATCCCGGTGTTTCCTTCAAATGCGTTCATATTTATCTGATATACTCTGTGCTCACCGATCTTCTCGGGGATCACAACCTCGGTCTTGTCACCGGTATATCCCGTAACACTTGCCCGGCTCGTGTCCGAATCGGTCCAGAAATGGTAGCATACTCCGTTCTTGTCCGTATAATCGAGCGAACCGGCCTTGACCGCATCAGCAGGCAATACGCCAAGCGTCAGAACAACTGCAAGCAGCATCACCAATACATTTTTAATTCTTCTCATGCTTTTTCTCCCTTCACTTCGTTTCGGGCACTCGCAGGTTGCGTAAACGCAGCTCTGTTTGCCTTATCTTTTATTTCACCACTGCGATACTTCCTGCTCTTTCACCGCGAAGGTGTGCGTGATCACCGCATCGGCAGTTTTGGTCTTGTAATTGTCCAGCGTTATGTCAAGTGAATCCGGATCGGTGAAATTATACTGATATTCCGTAACGGTTATCTCTTCCGCTCCGAATGCATACTCATGGATAAGAACCGTTCCCTCGTTGCTGTACTCGTAGAAGTTTACATATATGCCTTCTGCGGTATCTCCGTGGAATCTCAGATAATTGTCCTCGGTTCCCCTCATTCTGGGTTCTTCATCCGTATAATTCTCACGCTCTACCGAGAACCGGGTTCTCAGTTCATTTACCTCGGCGCGCAGGTAATAATTCGGATCGTCGATGCAGGGCATGTTCCAGTCCATTGCCTTCCAGTACAGCATCTGCTCGAGAGACATGCTGTATTCCGCCTCGGTAATAGGCTTGCTGAGATACAGATATGTGTAATATGCTTCGCTGTTATCGCCCGGAATCACATAGTGGCAGTTCACATACCAGTCGTCTCCGTAAACGGCGTCCAGTCTGCCGATCTTCGCGTAGTTATAATTGTTCTTCAGGTCATGGACGATATATACGTTCCGTCCGTTCAATACGTAAGTTACGGAAGAATAAGTGAAATCGGTTCCGTCAACGATCTTGTGGTATGCTTCCGAAGCTTCCTTATCGGATTTCAATATATATTTTTCAACGTACTGGATCCCGTAGCCGTTCTTGTCAAATGAAATGAGCGAATACTGATTGTCGCAGTCATACAGATCGGATCCCGCATAGAGTCCCGACCTCGAGGTTCCGCCCCATACCTGCAGCAGATAGTCGTCGGTCGCGGGATTGAAGCAGTCGTCGTCAAAAATACTGTCGGACATCAGTCCCATGATATCCTTGTCCTTGAAGTCATCCGGACGGGAGTGCCATGCGCCGGTAAATTGGCTGAAATAGATTGTGAAGCTGCCTGTGTCAAAATAGCAGGACATATCGATGCTCGCCCTGTCGGGATATCTGTCGTTGCCGCTATAGTTTACGCTGGCCACGCTGTTTCCGTTATTGTCATATATATAGCAAGAAGCGCTGTAATATTGCGTTCCGTCATATTCGCTCTTATCGAAATACGACTCATCGGCAAACCAGTCATATACTTTATCCTTCATTACCATATGGAAATGGATAACATCGGTCTTCGATACCTCAACCTCCAGATATGCTGCGGGGCTGTTGTAACCGCTGATGTATTTGCCTGCCCAGTCGGCTTTTACAGGATTCTGCCCCACACGCGTCATCTGCAGCTCGACAAGCTTTGAATTCATCTCATCGGCGGTGACGGTCTTCAGAATATCGGAGACCTTGCCCCTTGCCAGAACATCGGCATCCCTGCGCAGCTCATATACACCGTTCGAAAAATCCGGGATCTCGTTCCATGCGCCCGGTTTGCTCATGGTAATGAGCATCTTATGCTCGCCGAAGATCGTGCTCGTACCTTCGTTTCCGCCAAGTCCCTCGATCTCCTGCAATGAAACCGTGGTATGGTCTCCGTCACGCTCGACAAGGGCTTTTCCGACATAGGAATAATATCTGTTCAGGTTTATACCTCCCAGCATCTGGCCGTTCGTGTCATCGATCTCCAGGAAATAGTAGCCGTCATCGTTGTTGTAGATACTGTCGCCGGTCATCTCCACCGCGATCGTGTCATCGCCTGCGTGATAGATGGTGACATCATATCCTCCCACAAAGTACGGATCGTAATTATCGCCCTGTCCGTTATTGTCTGAGTTATTGTCTGAGTAATTGCCCTGATCGCCGTCGAAGTAATTGCCACTGTTGTTGCCATTATCGCCGCTGTTGTCGTCACGGTAGTTATCGTCGCCGTTGTCATAGACGATATCGTCGTCATCGTCGTCCGACGAGTTCTTGCCGCACGCGGTGAACGCGAGGCAGAGGCAGATGATCAGTGCCATGAGAACGAGGTATAATGATCTGTTCTTTTTCATTGTTTATCTCCTTTTAGATTGCTCCTTAGTTTTCAAACTCACGCGTTGACTGCAGCGTGTATATCTCTCTGTAATATCCGGACTCATCCTCCCAGATGGCCTGATTGCCTTTTATGGTCACTGTTCCGCCCTCTATGTAATCAAAGAAGATGCATTTTGCCGGGAAATTGTACTCCACATGCCAGAACTCACCCCATTCGCCTTTCATGTCGAGCATATACTCGATGTCAGTGTGATTGCTGAAGCGATAAACAGTAAGGGTTCGCTCCATTTTTATATCGCCGTCCCTGACATACCCTTCTGTATCGCTGTATTCCCATGAACCTTCATAGCAATATCCGTTCTGGGTATGTCTGTAGACATAGGCTTTGCCGTGACTTGCGGACAGACCCGAAAGGTCAATGCTCTCGTCGGTCTTCGCCCCGGTTTCTTTGCCGTAATCATCTCCGTGATCACTTCCCGCGGAAGAACCGCCGCTGCCCGAGCCCGATGAATAATTATCATACTCGGCAACCACTTCCTCTATCGGCTTTACCAGACCGCCGTGATCGCCGAAAGCGACGAACACATCCTGGCTGCCATAGTCCCATTCGAGCGTGATGATATCCTTGGAATAGTTTATAT